>NZ_JBNNST010000013.1:0-99031 GCF_050278025.1 Peribacillus sp. NPDC097197
GTAAATTATTATAGAAATAGAAAAACAGGTGGAGAAAAACAACTCGTTTTTCTCCACCTGTTTTATTTTAGGGACTTATTAGACAGCCCCTTTTTTTACGATCCTATTTTAAGCTTAACGGCTTATCGGGGAGCCAATGGTTGACCCACTGAGAAGCTTCCATCCAGTTATCCACCCTGAAAACCCTTTCTGGTACCGGTCCTTGATTATATGGTGTATTGAATAAAAGGACAGGGATATTACATTCTTCAGAAATGGCGACCGCATTGTCATACTTGTCCTCTAGAAAGAGATCCACGGCGTATTTTTTGGCTGTGGCGACTTTATCATGGGAACCGACTAACTCCAGATGACTGTATTGGACCTGGTTCTTCGTAAACCAGTCTTTTGTTACATCAAGAAGGCGGTCACTCCTGGCACTGATGAAATATAAATCAGCGTGCTTCATCCAGTCCTCGAGAATGTCCTTTGCCCCTTCAGCCATTAAGGATTCCGAATAAATGGTCGGTTCGGTTTCGATGAACCATTTTGTGAAGTCTTCTTTGGGTACATTGACGTAAGGGAATAAATCATATTCATTAATGTCTTCATAAGCTAAATTTAATTGAAAAGCTTTATTTAAATAGGGAACTAGGGTATCGGGTCTTGTTATGGTCCCGTCAATATCGATACCAAATCTTTTTTTCATGATGACTCTCTCCTCATTTTCAGCAACAGTTATTTTAGTGTATCATATTCAAACAAGCCATTGGAAACAATACATATTTAAACCAAGACATGCAACCTTTATCATGAGGGTTATTCGCTATTATACATATACTATAAATGCTCCTAAAAACGAAAGTGAGTGATGGATCAATGGAAGAAGATCAATACTCCATTATTGACAAGGATCATTCAACTGAAGCGGGAAAAGATCCAGTGGTTGTCGTGGATGATGAACATCATGAGCGGTACTATACAGAAGAAAATGCGGTAGAGCAAAGGGCTTATCAAAAAAGAAACGATACTTCAGTCCAGGATAGTCGTTATCAGGAAGAAACTTCTGCCGAGATTTCCACCATTCCTAATAAAAGTAAAATGAATGGACGGTCGGATGCTTCTGGTAAAGCATCGGGTGGAACAGGTATAGGGGCCATTGCGTTAATCATTTCCATTCTCTCGTTGTTCATGATGCCCTTTATATTGGGGATCCTTGGGATCATTATTGGTTTTTCAGCCCGTAAAAGGGGATCGAGCATGGGCTCATGGGCTATAGGTATAAGTGCAGTTTCCATCATTGTGGGCATATTCATCCTGCCGTTCTTTTAAGGAGCATGTTTTTGCTGTTTCCGTTTGTAGCGGAGACAGCTTTTTTGTGGAAACAAAAAAGCCCTGATTAGAATCAGGGCTTTTTTACTATTTAATGACTGCATTAGCCGCTTCTTCTGCTTCAGCTCTTTGCTTTGCATAATACTCTTCGGCGATTTTGTCGATTTCTATTTTTAATTCTTCAACCATGGTTTCTTCAGGTACTTTACGGACGATTTTTCCTTTTCTGAACAGCAAACCTTCGCCTCGTGCTCCGGCAATGCCTATATCAGCCTCACGTGCTTCACCAGGACCATTCACTGCACAACCTAGGACAGATACCTTGATTGGTGCTTTAATCGTCTGGATATACTCCTCGACCTCATTTGCGATGGAGATAAGGTCGATTTCAATTCGTCCACAAGTAGGGCAAGAGATTAGTGTGGCCATATTAGAAGCAAGCCCGAATACTTTAAGGAGCTCCCTTGCTACTTTCACTTCTTCTACAGGGTCTGCGCTCAACGATACGCGGAGTGTGCTACCTATACCCTGGCTAAGGATGGCGCCGAGTCCAGCCGCACTTTTAACCGTACCGGAGAAGAGGGTGCCCGACTCAGTAATTCCCAGATGTAATGGATAATCAAAAGCTCTTGAAGCTTTTTCATAAGCTTCGACTGCCAAAGTAACATCGGATGCCTTCATTGACACGATGATGTCATGGAAATCAAGATCTTCCAGGATCTTGATGTGGTGCAATGCACTTTCGACCATTCCATCTGCTGTTGGATAGCCATATTTGTCGAGGATTTTCTTTTCAAGAGAACCTGCATTGACACCGATACGAATCGGAATGCCTTTAGCTTTGGCAGCTGTTACTACTGCTTCCACTTTTTCTCGGCGTCCGATATTCCCAGGGTTAATCCGTATTTTGTCCGCTCCGCCTTCGATCGCTTTCAAGGCTAGCTTATAGTCAAAATGGATATCGACCACAAGTGGAATATGGATGCGTTTTTTAATTTCAGGGATGGCATCAGCCGCTCTTTCATCCGGGCAGGCCACACGTACAATTTGACAACCTGCTTCTTCAAGACGAAGGATTTCTGCAACGGTTGCTTCAACATCATGTGTTTTAGTTGTTGTCATGCTTTGGATGATTACTTCGTTATTGCCGCCGATTGTTAAGTTTCCAACTTTAATTGGCCGCGTTTTAGTACGATGTATGATTTCACTCAAGTGGAATTCTCTCCTTTAGGAAAAAATCAATTTTGATTTTTCATTTAGTTCACTAAAATATTGTATCAATGTCCATACCGCTTGACAAGGAATAGGACGCATTACTTTTTTATTATGAAGTAAGTATACTCTTTTCAGTCGAGATTTTCTCGATTGAAGTTCGGCTATTTCTAGAAGACATCAATCCCAGCATCGGATAAGATAGATATATCATTACGGTTTATTAGTATGTGGGTACTTTGTACGTTTTACCAATCTGCATATTTTCAGGTTTTAACCCTTCATTCAAACTTTGGAAATCTGATATGACTTCTTCAATTGGCTTGTTTGATGCTCCCCTTTCATTTTCCATGATGGAGAGTAAGGTATCTCCAGGTTTGATGAGGACTTCTTTATATGCGATTGAAGGGGCCGAAGGTTTACTTACGGGCTTGGATGGCTGAACTGAAGTTGCTGACGATGGGGAGGTGGGTAAAGTTCCTGTAGTCATGTCGAAATAAATGATAAATAGAATGAAACAAATTGAGAAAAACATCAGTAACCTTTTCATTATTTCATCCCCCAATATGGTCTTTCATACATATATATTTGGGAGGATGGTGTATTATGCCTGAAATTGGGCAGGTTTTCCTGAGTGTCTTTTAAATAGAGTTTGTTTGGGCAGTCCTTTTTGAAGTTCATTCAAAAATCCCTTTGGTCATGCCATTTCACCCCTTACATACTGATTAAACTCTTATTATAGGCATATGTTCGGGAATAGTTTGTCGATTTTAGGTGAACGGGAAAAATGATGACTACAGTCACATATGGTTAGGGAGCAGGGGTGTCATATGGAATAACGCCCTGTACAAAAAACCAGACAGGCAAGAGCAAGTCTGGTTTTGATTTATTCTTATGATCCTATTTCTTCAGGATTATCATTCGTTTCTTTAATGGATAAGTGAAGCATAATTAACGACACGAACCAGCTAATGAAGGAAGCGAAGGGGACTTCTGCTTGAAAGGCGTCCATGATTGTGAAGAAAATAGTGGACAGCGTGATGCTATATGCGGCAATCCTCCATAGGTGTCTATACGATATTGAACGCCCCATGGTGCTCCGGAATATCGTCCCGAATGCAGCAAGAATGGTCACTTTCAAGAATGTTCCAGCAGCCGTGAATAAATATAAAGTCAGGAGAAGCAACGGCAGGATGATCGGTAGGACGGATTCCACGGAATGGATCCATTTGTATAAATCTTCATTATTTCCTTCTAAGAGTGAATAAGGAGAAGTTTGTATATTGCCATTCGATACAAATACAAGTTCGGATTTTAAAAGGGCCACTGCTTCATCCGTTTTTTCGGAAACATCTTTTGGAGTTAAGGAACCAGTGCCATCCACGAATATTTGGTAGTTGTCTTTTTTCAAGACGAATGGCTCTTTGTCAGCAGAGGTTAGCGTTCCATTTTTAATTTCAAAATCAGGCATTTCCTCCGAGACAGTTTCTGAAATCGCGTTTATTCCATTCGTAATCATTGTACCTAAGTAAAATGCGGAAGGAAGGAAGAATATGAGGCTCAAGAAAAATACATATAAAATTGTCTTACCAATTCCCTGGTTTTGAAAGGAACCGATATCTTTCGGTGAATAGAGGCTCACCCATAGTTGTTTGAATATGTTCATGATTTCAGCACCTATCTTATGATATTCCCCTCAATTTTAACTAGAGTTATGGAATAAAACAACCTGTATCAGCATTCAATGGTTTCAACCGCATATAAACGGGCAAATATGAAGAGGTAAGGTGTATAAAATAGAAGGGATGTTTTATTTGTGGATACGCTATTTTGGATCATCATTATCCTGATGTTCATCATCGGTTTTGTCGGTTTGATTTTTCCCATCATCCCAAGCGTATTATTCATATTCGCAGGGATTTTGTTATATGGACTTTTTTATTCCTTTGAGCCTTTTGGTTGGTTTTTCTGGACGGTCCAAGTTTTGTTTGTCGTTCTTTTATTTTCTGCGGACTATATTGCGAATATGGTCGGCATCAAAAAATACGGAGGGACTAAGGCGGGTGTTTGGGGCAGTACAATCGGGCTCATTGTCGGTCCTTTTGTGATTCCATTTGTGGGAATATTGATTGGGCCCTTCATTGGAGCATTCCTGGCCGAGATCCTTTTCCATAAAAAAGATGTGGTTACGGCATCAAAAATCGGCCTTGGTTCCGTGGTAGGCTTCATAAGCAGCATTTTCACTAAAGGAATCATCCAACTTTTGATGATTGGGTACTTTTTATTCGTGATCTTCGCCTAAAGAACTATAAAATGAAAATAAATATAGGCATAAGATTTGAAACGGATAAGAAAATTTGGTAATCTAATGCTAACGAGCTTTAGGAATCTGAAGATGACTAGAGCCCCAAAAAACAGCTTACATAGGGAGGAATTTTATTATGGCTTTCGAACTTCCACAATTACCTTACGCATACGATGCGTTAGAACCACACATTGACAAAGAAACAATGAACATTCACCACACTAAACATCACAATACGTATGTGACAAACTTAAACAAGGCGCTAGAAGGAAACGAAGAGCTTCAAAGCAAAAGCGTTGAAGAAATCGTTGCTAACCTAGACGCAGTACCAGAAGCTGTACGTACAGCTGTACGCAATAACGGTGGCGGACATGCTAACCACTCATTATTCTGGGAAATCCTTTCACCAAACGGTGGCGGACAACCAACTGGTGAATTAGCAGACGCTATCACTTCTAAATTTGGAAGCTTTGACAGCTTTAAAGAGGAGTTCGCTAAAGCGGCAACTACTCGTTTCGGTTCTGGTTGGGCATGGCTTGCCGTTAACAACGGTGAATTAGAAGTTACTAGCACACCAAACCAAGACAACCCATTATCTGAAGGAAAGACTCCACTTCTTGGATTAGATGTTTGGGAACATGCTTATTACCTGAACTACCAAAACCGTCGTCCTGAATACATCAATTCTTTCTGGAATGTTGTTAACTGGGATGAAGTTGCAAAACGTTACAGCGCAGCTAAATAATTATACGCACTAATAATAAGGCGGAAATCCTTTCGGGGATTTCCGCCTTATTTGTTTTATGGGAACTAATCGTTTACAACTTACTTATTCCTCTTGGATAATCTAAAGGGATAGGCCTGATTGGGAACGCCGATTCATCAGTTTTCTTTCCCTTTCTCACATAAATGCCATTGTTTTTTCAAACACTAGAGTGGAATTTGAAGGGGAGTTAAAACAATGGGTATTTTAGTAAAATGGAAGGGAGAGGCGGGAGCGAAGAAGGATTTGCAGCTTCTCTTGCTGATTGGCGGATTATATAGCCTGAGTGTCGCTTTATCCAATACATTTGTTAATGTGTATCTGTGGAAACAATCCGGTCAAATTATTGATATTGCCGTTTACAATTTAAGTGTGGTTCTTTTCCAACCAATTACTTTTGTATTTGCCGGACGGTTAGCCAAAAAGGTCGACCGAATTATCGTTTTAAGGTTAGGCGTAAGTTTCATGGCTTTGTTTTATTTGACAGTCCTTTTGGTAGGAACGAGGGCCACGGATTTTCTTTTTCTATTGGGGGCCTTGCTAGGGATTGGCTATGGGTTTTATTGGCTAGCGTTTAATGTTTTGACTTTTGAAATTACTGAACCGGATACGAGAGACTTCTTCAACGGTGTTTTAGGGGCTCTACATTCCTTTGGGGGCATGATTGGTCCTATCCTTTCAGGGTTTATTATATCAAGGCTCGAAAAGTTCACGGGGTATACAATCATTTTTGGTTTATCATTATTACTGTTTACCATTGCCGTTTTTCTGAGCTTTTCCTTGAATAGACGCCCTGCTCACGGAAAATACTTTTTTATGAGAGTATGGAAAGAAAGAAAAAATGATAAGAACTGGCGTATGATCACCCGTGCCCATTTTTTTCAGGGGCTTCGGGAAGGAACGTTCATGTTCATCATATCCATCACCATCTTTGTACAAACGGGAAGTGAACTGGCTATAGGGAGCTATGGACTATTGAATTCAGCGGTGTCCTTCATTGCTTATTTTTTTGTTTCGCGGTACATAAAACAACCCATGCGGAAGAAAGCAATCCTTATCGGAGGCATCTTTCTTTATATGGGAGTCTGGCTCATCGCTTTCGATGTGACATTCGGTAAGCTTCTCGTTTATGGGGCCATCGTTGCAGGAGCATATCCGCTGTTGCTTGTTCCATATATTTCTTTGACCTATGACATCATAGGAAGGGCTAAGGATGCAGCTAAAATGCGAATTGAATACGTGGTTGTCCGTGAACTGTTCGTTCATCTTGGAAGGATTGTTTCTGTAGTAGGTTTTATCTGGATGGTCATGAGCTTTGATTTGAAAGAGAGCTTGCCCTTCTATTTGTTAATCGTTGGTGCGGGACATTTGATCATTTATTGGTTTGTGAGGAAAATCGATATCTATGATCGAGAATGAAAAAAGGCCTTGGAGGGCCTTTTTTTATTGTAAGATGGTGGTAAAAAAACGCGAATGAACGGCTTGAGCGTGCTTTTGGGCTAGATTTTCTTTATGTGTCTAATATTTCTAGAACATGAAGGTAGAAAAAAACAAAATTGTTCTATAGAATAGTATAGGACTATCATGACTATGGATAAAGGAAGTGTGGCTTGGTGTGGTAAATACAAAGAAAAAGAAAAAGACGCATGTACCTTTCAGATTGAATGTTCTTTTCTTTTTAGTATTTGTTTTGTTTTCTGGTCTGATTTTGCGTTTGGGTGTCGTACAGATCGTATACGGCGATGATTACCGACGCGAGATTGAAAGAACAGAAGAAGTAACCGTGAATAATTCGGTGCCTCGTGGCAAAATGTATGACCGGAATTTGAAATTGATGGTCGACAATCAGCCGCTGGATGCAATTACATATACAAGAAAGCAAGGTACGAAACAAATAGAAATGGTTGAAACGGCCGAGAAGCTAGCTAAGTTGATTGATAAAGAAGCCGATAAGGTCACGGATCGTGATAAAAAGGATTTTTGGATCCTGCGTAATCCAGAGCTTGCGGAGAAAAAGATTACGGATAAAGAAAGAAAAAAGGTAGAAGAGGGAGAGCTTGAAGAAGCTGATTTGTACAAGCTACAGCTCGAACGTATTACAGAAGAAGAAATGGAGCTTTCCAAAAAGGAAATGGAAGTCCTGGCCATTTATAGGGAGTTCGCCAGTGGTTATGCACTGACTCCACAAATCGTGAAAAACAAGAAAGTAACCAAGGAAGAGTTTGCAAGGGTGAGTGAAAATCTCGATTCGCTTCCAGGTGTGGATATTTCAACCGATTGGGACAGGTTCTATACCTATAATAAAACGCTTAAGTCTGTGCTAGGAAAGGTTTCTTCTTCAGAAGAAGGATTGCCTAGCGAAAGCCTTGATTATTATTTAGCACGTGATTACAGCCGGAATGACCGTGTGGGTAAAAGTTATATTGAGTTGCAATATGAAGATGTCCTCCAAGGCCAAAAGGCAAAAGTGAAGAATGTAACCGATAAATCAGGAAACGTTGTGGATTCAGAAGTCATTACTGAAGGACAGCGTGGGAAAGACCTGGTGTTGACGGTTGATATGGATTTACAGTTGGCAACAGAGGAAATCATTGAAAAGCATTTAATCAGCAAGAAAAAGATGGGGAACACAAAATTCTTGGATAGAGCGTTTGTCGTGATGATGGATCCGAAAACGGGAGAAGTTTTAACGATGGCAGGTAAAAAATATGACAAGGATGAAAAGACGGGAAAAAGGTCCATTAATGATTTCGCATTAGGAAACATCACGACTTCTTATACGATGGGTTCTGCTGTGAAGGGTGCGACTGTTTTGACTGGTTATCAACAAGGAGCCATTCAGCCCGGAACATTCTTCTATGATACAAAGTTGAAGATCAAAGGTACAAAGGAAAAAGGATCTTATAGCAATTTCGGGAACATAAACGATTTAACGGCTTTAAAAGTCTCTTCCAACGTTTATATGTTCAGGACCGCCATTAATATTGCAGGTGCACATTATGTGCCGAATGAGCCTTTAAACATTAAATCCAGTGCATTTTCAACGATGCGAAATTCGTTTGCCCAGTTTGGTTTAGGGGTTCGTACGGGAATCGATCTCCCGATGGAAATGAATGGTTTCAAGGGTTCCGAAACAACTCCGGGTAAATTACTGGATTTTGCTATCGGTCAGTATGATACATACACTCCTATGCAACTTGCGCAGTATGTGTCCACGATTGCCAATGGCGGGAACCGTATGGAACCCCACATTGTTAAGGAAATACGTGATCCGGTTGATGAAAATGATGAATTGGGTCCCATTTCCGAAGAAGTTTCACCAACTGTCCTGAATCGTCTTGATATGAAGGATGAATGGATTACCCGTGTACAAAAGGGCTTTGAAAAGGTAACGATGGAAGTAGGCGGAACCGCTTATTCTTACTTTGGAAATAAGTCTTATACAGTAGCGGCCAAAACAGGTACGGCGGAAGCATTCTATGATGGTCCGAGTAGATTGGATTATAGCGAGCCTCAAGCCACGATGAATATCACGCTTGTGGGTTATGCTCCAGCCGAAAACCCGGAAGTTGCATTTGCTGTTGTCGTTCCTTGGGCATATCAGGGACATTCAGGTCATTCCATGAGTAAAGAAATTGGTGCGGAAATCATGGATACTTATTTCAAGCTGAAAAAAGAGCGGACCGAGAAAAAAGATACGAATGCATCAACCGATTTGAAAGTTGAGAACGGTAAAGAGATTCAAAAAGAGCAAGCTGAAATAAGAGATAGTCAAGACGAATAAAGAAAAGATACACGCTTTTGGGATCAACCCAAAGCGTGTTTTTTTATGTTCAAATGGGGATGTTCAGGGTGCAACCACTTTTCTCTTAGCATCTTTACACTAGGTGAACAATCATTTACTGAATATTTACAATTCCTTTATACGAGGTTTACAGAGTAATCGTATGATTTGTATGTAGGACAAATTAATCATAAAAAAATATTAGGGGGACTTACGCATGAGATATTTCAAGGGGATGGCGATGACTGTAGTAATGGGTGGAGTGATAGCCATTGCGGCTGGTTGTGGTGCGGATGATTCGACTAAAACAAGCGGTGCAAAAGGGGAAGGCTCTAGCTCATCTTCATTGGCAGGGGAAGTCATCATGGATGGTTCTTCTACTGTATTTCCCATAGTAGAGGCAGTTGCGGAAGAATATATGGCTGAACAACCGGATGTGAAAGTTTCTGTAGGATCTTCAGGAACGGGCGGGGGATTTAAAAAATTCATTGCCGGTGAAACGGATTTAACGAATGCGTCCCGACCTGTCAAAGAGGAAGAAAGTAAATTGATCGATGAAAAAGGTATTGAATATACAGAATTGAAATTAGCGTTTGATGGCATCTCGATAGTGGTCAACAAAGATAATGATTTTATTGAACACATGACAGTCGAGGAACTAAAAGAACTATGGGTTGATAATGGAACCGTGAAGAAATGGTCTGATATACGTCCGGAATGGCCAAAGGAAGAGATTAAGTTTTATTCCCCGGGTACAGACTCAGGCACATACGATTATTTCAATGAAGTCATACTCGAGGAAAAACCGATGGTGGAGAACGCGACACTTTCCGAAGATGATAATGTCTTGGTTCAAGGAGTAGAGGGGGATAAGAATGCCATAGGGTTCTTTGGATTCGCGTACTATGCAGAGAATAAGGATAAATTAAAGGTCATCTCCATCGATAATGGAAATGGGGCCGTTGAGCCAACCCATGAAACGATTAAAAGTGGGGACTATGCTCCTTTGTCTCGTCCCTTATTTACCTATGTAGCGAACAAATCAGTAGCAGAGAAGGAACAAGTAGCGGATTATACGGAATTCATGATTGAAAATGCGGGAGAACTATCTGAAGAAGTAGGGTACATCAGCCTTCCGGAAGAGGAGTATAAAAAGGATCTTGATAAATTGAAAGAACTAAAGGAATAGACGGTTTAATCATGTCACTCCTTTCCGTCTCCTCATCTGAATTCAGAGCGGGGAACGGATGGTCATTCAAATATTGCGTGTTTGAAATGGAGGATGCATTTTGGAACTGAAACAAGCAGAAGCCTATTCTGTACAGCGAATGATCCTGGAGAGAAAAAATAAAAAAAGGTTCAATCTGGAAAAGCTGATTCCGGTCATGCTGTTCCTAACAGCGGCCATATCGGTCTTCACGACCATTGGAATTGTCTTTACCCTTATTTTTGAGACGTTTATATTTTTTGAGAAGGTATCGATAGTTGAATTTTTTACAAATGGTAAGTGGTTACCTTTTGCCGCCACTCCTTCTTATGGAATTATGCCACTTGTTGTAGGTACACTGAAGATAGCGGTAATAGCCTCGCTAGTTGCGGTCCCCGTAGGACTTGCCACTGCCATTTTCTTGAGTGAATATGCATCGGAGAAAACGCGGAGAGTGATAAAGCCGATTCTAGAAGTGTTAGCGGGGATTCCCACTATCGTTTACGGATTCTTTGCCTTGACCTTCGTTACACCGGTTTTGCGTGATCTCTTCCCCTTCCTGGAAATGTTCAATGCGCTAAGCCCTGGGATCGTCGTAGGAATCATGATCATGCCGATGATAGCCTCTTTATCGGAAGATGCACTTATCTCGGTACCGAAATCGATCCGTGAGGGTGCATATGCTCTAGGTGCCACAAAGCTTGAAACGACGATAAAGGTGGTCCTGCCAGCTGCTGTATCCGGCATTGTGGCTTCCATCGTCCTGGCTATCTCGAGAGCAATAGGAGAGACGATGATCGTGAGTGTGGCAGGTGGTTCGACTCCTAGCGTGAGCATGGACGTCACCTCATCGATTCAAACGATGACAGCCTATATCGTGCAGGTCAGTAGTGGGGATGCTGGGTATGGAACAACGATATACTACAGCATCTATGCGGTCGGAATGACACTGTTCGCTTTTACGCTAATCATGAATCTGCTGGCGCAGTTCATCTCCCGCAGGTACAGGGAGGAATATTAACATGAAACTGATAAATAAAGGTCTTGTAGCAAAGAAAATGCCTGTCCGGCTGGCGATTAACTCAATCTGTAAAGGGTTATTCTTCTTGGCAACCTTATTTGGGCTCCTGATCTTAGCCCTCTTATTCTATCGGATATTTACTCAAGGGATTGGTCACTTGAATGGGGATTTTCTCCAGAACTTCGCTTCCCGAAAACCTGAAGAAGCTGGGGTAAAGGCTGCTCTCATTGGTTCATTATGGCTGATGGCCGTCGTTGCACCGGTTGCTCTTATGTTGGGGGTTGGGACGGCCATCTATTTGGAGGAATATGCGAAAAAGAATTGGATCACCACATTCATCAAAGTTAATATATCTAACCTGGCGGGAGTTCCCTCCATTGTATTCGGATTGCTTGGTTTGACGGTTTTCGTCAGGGCTTTGGCCTTGGATCGCTCCATTTTGGCAGCAGGACTAACGATGAGCCTACTCGTCCTGCCAGTCATCATTGTAGCGGCACAGGAAGCCATTAGGGCTGTACCTCGTGAATTAAGAGATGCTTCTTATGGAATGGGTGCCACGAAATGGCAGACCATCTGGAAAGTGGTCCTGCCAGCAGCGATACCAGGGATTTTAACAGGTGGGATCCTTGCTTTATCCCGGGCAATCGGAGAAACCGCTCCATTGGTGGTGGTCGGCATTCCATTATTCATTGCCTTTTTACCGCAATCAGTCATGGATACGTTTACGGTGCTCCCTATGCAAATCTATAACTGGACATCGCGTCCTCAGGAAGAATTTCAACAGGTGGCTGCAGCAGGAATCATCGTGTTGCTCATTCTGCTCATTTTCATGAATTCAATTGCTGTGGTAATCCGAAATAAATTTCAGAAAAGATACTGATGGGGGGAGAAGATAATATGAACATGACCTTAGCGAAACAAGAGGTTCCACTAATTAAAAATGAAAAAAAGCCTGTTTCTTCAAGGGCTCCCGTATATAAAACGGCAGGGCTCAATCTATGGTATGGGGAAAACCATGCATTGAAAAATATTGATCTTGATATGCATGAGAATGAGGTGACCGCAATCATCGGTCCGTCAGGATGTGGGAAATCCACCTTTATCAAAACGTTGAACCGGATGATCGAACTTGTTCCAGGCGTAAGGACGACAGGACAGATTAAATACCGGAACCGTAATATCCTGGATCAATCTTATAAAGTGGAGGATTTGAGAACGCAGGTGGGTATGGTTTTTCAAAAACCGAACCCTTTCCCTAAATCAATCTATGAGAATGTGATATATGGACCGAAACTTCATGGCATCAAGAATAAAAAGATTTTGGACGAAATAGTGGAAAAAAGTTTAAGAGGTGCTGCCATCTGGGATGAAGTAAAAGACCGTCTTCAAGAAAATGCATATGGACTCTCAGGTGGGCAACAACAGCGACTTTGTATCGCTCGGTGTCTCGCCATTGAACCTGATGTCATTTTAATGGATGAACCGACATCAGCGCTCGATCCGATTTCCACATTAAAAATTGAAGAATTGATCCAAGAGCTAAAAAAAGATTTTAGTATTATAATCGTTACCCATAATATGCAGCAAGCGGCCCGAATCTCTGATAAAACGGCTTTCTTTCTAAATGGAGAAGTCATCGAGTATGACGACACCGATACCATCTTCTCGAACCCGCATGATAAGAGGACCGAAGATTATATTACAGGTAGGTTTGGATGAGAGAAAAGGGGGCAGATGCATGATTGTACGCGAAAATTTCGAACTTCAGTTAAAAGAATTACAAGGGAAAATCGTTGAGTTGGCTGAATTGGCATCAGGCGCAATCACTAAATCATTTATGGCACTCGAGAACAGGGATTTTGAAGAAGCGCTTGGAGTCATCGAGGATGATACGAAAGCAGATTTATTGGAAGAGGAAATTAACGACTTCGCCATTCTCCTAATTGCTAAACAACAACCGGTTGCCATCGATTTACGGAGGATTATTGCTGCCATCAAAATTGCATCCGATATGGAGAGAATGGCAGACTTTGGCGTTAATATAGCCAAATCGGCCATACGAATCGGTGATCAGCCTTTCATTCTTCCGATAACTTCATTGAAAGAGATGTATGATATCACACTGAAGATGATTGAACTTTCCATTGATGCCTTTGAGAGGGAAGATATTACTTTAGCGCGAGAAATCATTGAAATGGACGATGAGGTCGATCGTTTCTATGGGGATATGATCCGAAGTCTCCTAAGATTGTCGGATGAAAAGAACCTACAACAGGTGACTCAACTTTCCTTCATTGCCCGCTATCTAGAACGAACGGCTGATCATACAACGAATATTGCCGAAAATATATACTTCCTTGTGAGGGGGCGTTATATCAGCCGCAGGGATTGAATATAGGCAGTTTTAATAGAGAGACTTTGCCTGGCCGGCAGCCATTCAAAGTCTCTCTTTTATCATTATTGTGTCAGTGTCTTGGCCAATTGTCGATAGGTCATGTTATCCGTGACGACAAATTCGCCAATCTGAATGTTCTTGGAGAAGCCCTGATCTTCAACGTAAGACTCAAAACGTGCAGCGTCATCGATGATTTTTTCCTTTTCCAGTTTCGTTGCTATTTCTAGTGTAGTCATATTGGCTTTCACTTCTAAGGTATAGGAAACAACAGGATTATTCTTTTTGGGAACCTCTTTCTCTTGTTTCTTCTCCTCCTTGTCGATCCTTTTTTCTTCTTTTTCGGAATTTAGCCTTTCGTCTTTCTGCAAGGATACGAGATAGCCTTTTTCATTCAGCAATTTCTTAGCTTCTTCCACAGTCGGTCCAGTTTCTTCGTTGGGCTCCGTCATATAATAAAAACCAGCAAAGATTGTTGTGGAAACAATGAGGCCTGCTGAAAAGGCCTGAAGAGTCACTTTATTCATCTTCTTTTCCCCGCAATCCATATTCTTCAATGACTGAAAGGGTTTGTTCTTTCGTCAAAGAGGATTGTTTGGCGATCTGGTCCAGTGAAAGTCCTTGGTTGTATAAAGAAAGAACCTGGCTCTTTAAGATTTTATGAATGGACTCCCTGTCATTTGAAGGAGTGGTTGCTTTGAGACGGTTTGCCTCAGAGTGGTCTGGCCCGTCCTGGATCACAAATTCCTCTTCAAGAATCTTCACCTTTTTCTTCAATTGGTAGATATCCTGCATATAGGTTATAGTCATTTGTTCTAGATCTTCTTCTAATTTAGCAACCTTGTCTTGTTTGAAAAAAGAAATAATAAGAAGGATGATTGCCAATGAGAATAATAGAATAATTAAGATTTGCATGTTTTCACCTCAGGGAGAAAATTTTCGACATTTACATCTATTTTACACATATTTATTAAAAATTTGGTGATTTTCCTTTTATTATATTTTTAAAATAGCATTTCTTTTCCTAATCTGACGGATTTTCATTCGCTATTTGTCGAAAATGCACTCGTTTTTATAAAAAAAAATAAATATGGATAATAATTTTGATGTAAATCCCTTTATTTCTAAAGTAAATAAATTTCGACAAAATGTGTTTATTGTTCATTGGCGAATTCAATGCTAACATAAATGTAATAAAATAAACTGAAAAATCAAATAGTTTTATTTCTTAAACAAGGTAAAGCCTTTCTTAAAATTAGTGTGTAGGATTATGAGAGATTGAGTGTCACTGTCAGCGCCTATCGTTAAGTGTGATATAAATTCGAAAAGAGAAAGGGATGATTTTTATGAGTTCATTATCCGCATATATGCCACAGGATAACCGGGAAGTATTTCGAAAGGGGTTAAAGGCGGGGCTATGGATGGACGAGAGTTTTGATTGGTATCCTGAAGAGGATATGATGAGTCATCCCGGCGGGGAAATAAGGTCGCTTTTACAAACGTTTACCCAAGGAAAAATAACATTTTCAAAGTTCACGATAAGAAATACGTCCTTTGAGCCTAAATATCCAAAGATGTTCTTTCATTATGAAAACGCTTTCGAAAAGCAAGCGGTCGCTTTTTACAGTCCGGGTGAGCGGGCAATCCTACATGTTGCGACGCAGTCGATTGCCCTATTAGGAGGAGTTGTAAAGGGGAAAGGTATTTCACAATACTGTATTCAGGGGAAAGGGAGTCTCTATCAAGAAGGATGTTTTAAATCGTTGAAAGAAGGGATCCTTGCTTACTCACCACTTGCCAAAGGGGAGGTCACCAGTATGTTCACCCTGGAAACGGAAATCCTGCCAAAGGAATGTGTGGAAGTAGTGGCATGGGCCATACATGCTGAAACAAAAGAAGAAGCAAAACTCCTGAATCACAATCTTCTTCAAACCATGAAAAACGGCGAGAACTAGGAAAAAAAAAGTTAAATTAATTTTTCCCGAAAAACATACTAGCATTTCACAATAAATAATGCTATTATAGAAAAGTCCTATGTGAAAAAGTCAATATGTTTGGAGGGAAATACACATGCGCGTAAATATTACATTAGCTTGCACTGAATGTGGAGACCGTAACTATATTTCTAAAAAAAATAAACGTAACAATCCAGACCGTCTTGAGCTTAAAAAATACTGCTCAAGAGAAAAACGCAGCACAACTCACCGCGAAACAAAGTAAGCAACAGGATTTTCCTGTTGTTTTTTTTTTGCTTTTTTCCCTTTTAGCCATTAATCCTAAAATTCGACAACTTTCTATTTCGGCTTTCGTAAATGAGTTCATTTTATGAGATACTGATAGTAGTAGACTTAAAGGAGTATAAAATGATGAGAGAGAATAAAAAGATAATCAGGCAACGCATTCGAACTCATTTAATGGAAATGAGCAATGAAGAGCATGAGGAGCTATCAAATAAGATTGCCGAAAATCTATTTTCACTTGACGAGTGGAAACAGGCCAAAACCATCGGCATTACCATTTCCATCTACCCTGAAATTTCAACGGTCAGGATCATTGAACAAGCATGGAGAGAAGGCAAGTCGATTGCCGTACCGAAGTGCTACCCAGAAGAGAAGGCAATGGATTTTAAGAAAATCACTTCTTTCAATCAGTTAGAGTCCGTTTATTATGGTCTTCTTGAACCAATGGAGGATACGAAAAAAGCATCCGTCCGTGAATTGGATCTTTTGGTTGTCCCGGGTTTGGCATTTTCGAATGAAGGATATCGTCTAGGATTTGGCGGAGGTTATTATGATCGTTTCCTTTCTCATTACAGTGGAAAGACGTTAGCGCTTGCCTACGATGTTCAAATACTGGATGACTTGCCAATAGAGGTGCATGATATCGCCGTTGGTAAACTGATTACTCCCACGAAAGTTTTACGTACATATGCTCATTAGAGCAAGAAGAGGTTCCATTATTATTTTTCACTCATAAAAATCCTTTCCTGTATCACACTAATGGTAGGAGGGATTTTTATGTTACGAGTAATTGTACAAATATTTTTGATTGGTTTAGTGATTTATGCAGGTTTCAAAAATCGGTATCGTTTGATGAATATAGCCCTATCGAATGGCATGATAAGAAAATATCTAGTGACCAAGTCCTTAAACATGCCGATATTGAGGGATAAAATGATGCAAAGTATGTTTTCACAAACCAAATGATGAGTGAGTAGAAGGAACCTAATGAGAGGGTTCCTTTTTTTATGGGAGGTACACTTCTTTTTTTTACTTTTTTGATCATTTCGTCTATAGTTTGAATTAGATAATATAAGGATTTCATCAGGAAATGATTTGGAAAGTGGGGAATGTTTTGGGGTATAAAGAGGAGTATTTATTTTGGGAGATTGTCCGGCTATTGTCAGTTCAATATGATTACCGCATGATCACTGTCACGGAAAATCATGAGGAAATATGGCTAGAAAGCGAAAAAAACACGGATTTCCCCGTGATAAGATTGATTCGTCATGATCTTGATTGGGCAAATTGGCTTAAAAGGGATATAGACCGGACCTTGAAAAACGGCGAACAAGTCAGGAAAAAATTATATAAAAAACCAATGAGCATTTTAAGTATCTATGTGAGTAAATTTGCTCCTGTTGATGATTTTGAATTCAGCGCACAACCAGCTATGCTTCAAAAAACGAAAGTGAACACCTTTATATTTGCAAGCGAGTCTTTTCAGACTTCCAAACAAAATTTGGAGGCTACCCTGAAAACACCACTTTCGATTTCTGTACCGGAGGATGAAGAAATTGATGAAGGGCAAGTGCTCGAGTTAAAGAAGGTAGCCATCTCAGCTTCCGTCAAAAAGGCTAAGGCTGAACAAAAAGTATTCCAGCAGGCTAAACCATTCTTTACCTATATATTGATAGCGATACAGGTTGCTGTATTCATCTTGATGGGGTTTAGTGGAGGGAGCACCGATTCCAGGACTTTAATCGAGTTTGGAGCTAAATACTCGCCTTACATCCTTCAAGGGGAGTGGTGGAGGTTCTTTACTCCGATGGTTGTCCACATTGGTTTTATCCACTTACTCATGAATACATTTTCGTTGTACTTGATAGGGGCGGAAGTTGAAAGGATATATGGGAATGCTAGGTTTCTATTCATCTATATCTTTGCAGGTTTTGCAGGAACTCTAGGTAGCTTCATTATGACTCCAAACCTTTCAGCAGGAGCCAGCGGAGCTATTTTTGGTTGTTTTGGGGCCCTGTTGTATTTTGGGATGGTGTATCCAAAGTTATTTATGCGTACGATGGGTTCTACCGTCATTCTTCTCATCGTCATTAACCTGGTATATGGTTTTACCGTATCGGGAATCGATAATGCAGGACATATCGGTGGTTTGATCGGTGGTTTCCTAGCGGCCGGGGTGGTCCACCTACCGAAGACGCAAAAGGTGTTACGTCAGATGGCTTTTTTAGTTGGAACTGCCGTACTGACTTACTTTTTGCTGCAATTTGGCTATACTCATCAGAAAAATGATGATGAAACAATGGCCATGTTGGCACAGGATTACATTGAAGATGGTGAGGAAGCGAAAGCGGAGGAAATGTTGGCGGACTATGTGGAGGATAATTCTGATGCACCGATATCTCATTTCATCCTTGGGAACCTATCCTTTGATAATGAGGAATTCGAAGACGCTCGCCACTACTTTGAAAAAGCGATTGAACAAAACCCTAAGTTACATGAAGCACATTACAATCTCGCTTTGGCGTATGCCAAGCTCAACCTGATGGATGAAGCTAAAGAGCAGGCTCAAAAGGCCGTTGAGCTTGCTCCAAAGGAAAAATCATATAAGGAATTGCTAGAAGAATTGGAATAGGAAGTCTATAATTTTTGCCTTAGCAAATATGGGGTGCCGTCTTTACCGGAAAATAAGACGAGGACTTCCCTTTTATCTTTGGCTACTAACAATAGGGGGATGGTACTGCCTTGTGGACTCAAGGTGGTACCGTCCTCTTTTTTTATGCTTATTACATAATTTTTATAAAGGCCTTCCCAAAGTTTACCGACAATTTCTTCCCGCTGGAATGAAGGAAAGCTTGAAAGCCACTGATTTTTTCTGGCCGGTAAATCGGTTAGAGAGATCACTTTATATTGATTTGGGTCAATATCAAAGTGTTCTTCGGCTTTTTGTAAACTATTTTGGGTAATATTCTTGGTTACACTGTCCAGGACATGTTTCCACTCCTTCTGTTCCTCGGAAAGGGGATTATGGAAAGATTGAAAATCAGGTGTGGATATGGCATATAGTTTGTCTTTACTTAATTGTTGTGCGCTTGTGAAAATGGTATCAGAAGGGTGTAATTCGGCATAATGAAAGGTTATCGCATCATAACGCCCACTTTCTTTTTCCTTGAATTTGTCTGACTGTGAGAGCTCTTGTCGATTTTGTTTCCAGTTTTTTAACGTGCCTTCTAGATTCCCATTCTTGTAAAGGAGTGAAACGTCCTGACGCAAATAGGCTGTCTGATCCAATGAGGAGTGAACTTTCCATGTAAGGGAATAGGCGTCCTTTCCTGTTTCTTTCGCTACCAAATGAGTAGAAGCATGTTCAAATTGGAGGGAAGAGTCAATTGGGAAATAAATGATCGTTTCCTCTACCTGGTGTGTGTCCGAAAAATATAGGATAATAAAGATGGCAGCTACCATTAAAAAAACGGTATACTTCAATTGTAGTTTCATTTTTCGCCTCCGTTTTTGGCTGTATGCTATAAACAAGTTCATTTAAAAAGAAAAATGAATAAACGGAATGCTAGATGGAAATACCCACTGTTTCATCATATGAATGGTGCTGGACAAGAAGTACTGAAAAATAACATTAGAGGATTCACATGGCAAATTGATTATGCTGTATGGAGAAAATAGTAAAGAGGTTTAATATGAAAACATACTATGATTTACAACAATACTTGAAAAAGTTTGGGACATTCATTTATTTCGGTGATCGTGTGGCTGAGTTGGAAATGATGGAATCTGAAATCAGGGAAATCCATCAAATGCAAATGATGGACACGAAGGATTACCAGATGGCGATACTCTTGATTAGGCAGCAATTGGCTATTGAAAGAGAAAAAAATGATAAAAAAAGGTGATACGATGGAAAAGGTGCTGTTAGGGGTTGACTTGGGCGGAACCACAACCAAGCTTGCCTTAATCAATGTTTACGGAGAGATTATTCATAAGTGGGAAATTGCGACTGACATTTCCGAAAATGGAAAGAACATCACCATGAATATTGCAAAGGCGATTGATGCAAAGCTTGAGGAACTCAATGAACCGAAAAGTAAAATGCTAGGTATCGGAATGGGTGCCCCGGGCCCCGTCAACTTTACCAACGGATCCATTTATGAAGCGGTCAATCTCGGTTGGAAAGACTACCCATTGAAGGATTTATTGGAAGTGGAGACATCTCTTCCGGCCGTGATCGACAATGATGCTAATATGGCGGCATTGGGCGAGATGTGGAAAGGCGCTGGAGAAGGAGCTAAAGACCTTGTGTGTGTAACGCTTGGAACAGGGGTAGGCGGAGGGGTCATCCATAATGGCAAAATCGTACATGGTATAAGCGGAGCAGCTGGGGAAATTGGTCATATGACCGTCGTTACAGAAGGAGGGGCTCCCTGTAACTGTGGCAAGGTTGGCTGCTTGGAAACGGTTGCTTCGGCAACTGGAATTGTCCGACTTGCATCAGAAGCATTGGGAATGGCGGACGAACCCTCTCTGCTACAAGAAAGAATACAAGAGGGAAATCCGCTATCCTCCAAATTGCTTTTTCAATGCGCACTAGCAGGAGATTCTTTGTCTAAATCTGTGGTGGATCGTGTGGGCAATTATTTAGGACTGGCATTATCCCATGTTGGCAATGTCATGAATCCTGAAAAAATCGTTATCGGCGGAGGGGTTTCTAATGCTGGAGATATACTCCTGGAACCAGTCCGTAAGGCATTTGAACTTTATTCTTTTAAACGAGTTCGCAAATCGACAAAAATCCATCTAGCAACCCTTGGAAATGATGCCGGGGTCATAGGGGCTGCCTGGCTTATTAAAAATCGGTTAAATCCATCATGATCTTACTTGTAATGATTCAACCGATTATATAGGCATGGGTGGATGATGAATAGATGGAATATTGCAAAAGAAGTGACGGGAACTGAATGTAGGTATTGTTTGGCTCGGTCAATGTCCATGGAAAAGAAAGGGTCCTTTAAAAGGGGAGGTTCTTACATGTTTCCCTTTTTCATTTCATAAATATTAAGGAATGAAAGGGGACGATAGTGGATGATAATCATAAGTAGGAATGGTGACAGTTTGGACTATTACAGTAAACTGTTTCAAATCCCACAGGTGTTGGTGGAGGAGGCTAACAGAGATATCCAAGGCATTCTGCAGGAAGGACTTTATGTGAACATACCGGGGTTTATTCTTCAGAAGGAGTCAAGGAACGATTTTGATCTGGTGACAATCTCCAAACACTATCATTTGCCGCTGGATGCATTGATCCTGGTTAATCAGTCAAACCAAGGACCTTTTTCAGTACCCGTTCGAATCATGGGCCCTCTGCTTAATCCGGTCAAGTTCTATGATTATCAGTCACTTCTGGATGATTTGGAGGCTTTAACCGTACATTACCCATTTATCAAGGTGGAGTCGATTGGAAAGAGTGTGTTAGGCAAAGAGCTGTTGGAAGTAAGAATCGGCCAAGGTGAAAAAGTCATCCATTTTAATGGTTCATTTCATGCAAATGAATGGATCACCTCGGCCATTTTAATGAAATGGCTTAATGATTTGCTTCTCGCCCTAAGCAACGATGATCGCATATGCGGCATAGCGTGTTTGCCTTTTTTTCAGGAAGTGACCATTTCGGTCGTTCCTATGGTCAACCCTGATGGCGTAGACCTTGTACTTAAGGGGGAGGAAGCGGCGGAGGGGTGCGTAGATGTGCTCGAAATGAATAATGGCAACCCTGCTTTTTATGCCTGGAAGGCGAATATACGCGGGGTTGATTTGAACAATCAATACCCTGCCAAGTGGGAGATAGAAAAACAAAGAAAAGTACCACAGGCACCTGCACCGAGGGATTTTCCCGGTGAGGTGTGTTTGTCGGAGCCGGAAGCAATTGCCATGAAAGAATTGGCAGAGAAGCGGAACTTTTGCAGAGTCTTGGCACTCCATACGCAAGGTAAAGAGTTTTACTGGGGGTATGAAGGATGGGAGCCTAAGCAAAGTGAGGAAATCGCTAAAGAGTTTGAAGCGAGAAGCGGGTACCGTGCCGTTCAATATGTTGACAGTCATGCAGGCTATAAAGATTGGTTCATTCAAGAATTCAGGAAAGAGGCCTATACAATAGAGTTGGGCAAGGGGATCAACCCGCTTCCTTTATCCCAGTTTCCTTCTATATATGAAGAATCTGTGCATATTTTAATGGCGGCATTATATATGTGACCATGATTTTTGTCGGAATATACTTCCAAATAAATATAAGGTGATTAATCGCCACATTTCTTCTTTTTTACTTTATAATGAAGAACATAAGAGGTTCATTTGTAATCTCTTACTCTTTCTAATGTCTTGCTCACACATATGCCAGGCGTTTAGTTTCAAAGGAAGGTGTGTGGAGATTAAAGTGTTTAATGCAGCCCTCACTCAATTGCTGCCTATCTGTAAGATGGTAAGTATCGTTTTGTTGTGTATCTCCACTACCCTTCTTCTCTCGGCTTGTGAGCCTTCCAATGACCTTAGTAAACCCGTAGCTGATACGGAAAAAGAAAAATCCCAACACAATCAGGAATCTTCATTGAGCACATTAGAAATCCCGGCTTCAGAAAAGGGAAAAATCGAAGCTATTTATGGTTGGCTCGATTCCAACACCATTTTGTTTTCCGAAAAGAAAGATGGTATGGATTCACCACAGCTGATGGAATGGAATTTGAAAACGAATACTTCAGCTGTTTTTTATCAGCCTTCTTCGGATTTTAGTGAAGTGTCAATCAGTCCAACAGGGGCACATGTGTTGATTTCTTCCTTCACATCAGCAGGTAAAACGGCGATTACAATCTTGGACCGAACGGGTAACCCACAATATTCTCTCGTGTTACCTGCCTACGAATTATCTTTTGAGTGGAATTCGTTCCAAGAGGATATGTTGTTTCTAACCAGTTTTTATGAAGATTGGACATACAGCAGTTATGTGATAAACCCAGAAGAGCAAACGGTTCATTCCCTTGATTTTCCACAGCCTTTCGCTCAATGGGATAGTGGAAATGGGTTGATGTTTCTTGATTGGGATAGGGAAGAACCCGCTTTGACGGCTCCTTTAGAAAGAAAAGCGTTGAATGATGGGACAGTGGAAAACTTAATGCTGGATGTCATTCATTTTAAAAAAGTGAAACACGCGCTTATGACTATTCAAGTGGAGACAGAAAAACAAGATCGAGGTACATACGCATTTTATGATGAGACAAACAAACCGATCCATTCTTTTTCCGTACCACTATTGAAAAGCTTTTCAGATTGGGTTATACCAGCCTATGACATGATTGAAAAGAATAAGGAACTTTTAACGTTCGTTCCTGTAGGATCAAAAGACGCTGACCAATATGAAAGTAAGTTTACTTTAACTAAATTGAATTGGGAAACGGGTACACAAGAAGAATTGATGAAGGACATGGAAAATGAACCATTGAGCTGTTCGCTTGATGGCAGTCTATGCTTATATGGGAATCAATTTGAAAAAATCATTGATATGAAAACCCATCAAATAAAAAAATTATTCTAAGAAATATAATGACTAAATCAAAAGCTCGCCACATGGCGAGCTTTTTCTTTTAATGTGCAACTGGAAAACCGCTGTTGATGATAGTCATGACAGTAAACCAGCCAAATACGGCGGCACTACCTGCTGCGAAAATGAATCCCAAGAAGTTTCTTTTTTTAATTGTGGTAACTACCGCTGCTAAACCAAGTATCGCCACAAGTCCGAAAATGACCATTAATACCATATCAAAACCCCCTTTTCCCTAATTGAAAACCCAATCCCTAATAATATACCCAGAGATTTAAGTAACTACCAAAAATATGTAGAAAAGATTGCATTTGTTAATATTTTAATATTTTTTCAATTATTTGTCGAGGCCTAAAAGATGACACTTCTATGTCATGGGTAAACTGTATCAACAAAAGATCCAAATTGGTGTAAGATAAGGGTAATGAAAATATGGGAGTTGTTGAAGATGAAATGGACTCAAATACCTCTAGGACCGTTGCAAACGAATTGTTATATCGTTTCCGACGGACAGAAGTGCTTAATTATTGACCCGGGCGAGGAGCCGCAGAAAATAATTCAGTACATACAAACCAAAAAGTTTAAACCGCTAGCCATTTTATTAACCCACGCACATTTTGATCATATCGGTGCACTGGATGCCATCCGCGATCATTATGAAATTCCTGCGTATATCCATGAAAGGGAGGCCAAATGGCTGCTTGACCCTGCCCTGAATGGTTCACAGAACTGGTTCCCCGATAATCCGATGCGCATGAAGCCGGCAGACCATATCCTTGCCAACGAACAGGAGCTTACTATTGGCGGATTCACTTTTGAAGTGCTTGAAACACCGGGACACTCGCCGGGCAGCGTCTCCTATTATGCAAAGGAAGAGCGGCTTCTCTTTTCCGGGGACGTCTTGTTTCAGGGAAGTGTAGGAAGAACGGACTTGATAGGTGGCAGTGAATCAGTGCTTTTAAAAAGTATTGATACGAAATTATTGCCCCTTTCTGATGATACAATTGTCTTTCCAGGGCACGGTCCCATTACGACCATTTTAGATGAAAAGAATACGAATCCCTTTCTGAAATAAGAGATGCTACAGGTGCCGGATCAGGTACCTGTTTTTCTTTGAATTATAATTGATTGAATATTTTGACTCGTGTAATTATACTGAAGGTACTCGAAAAAAGGAGGTGGGAATTTGGAAAAGTTCCTGTATGAACTGATAGGAAATAGTCCACATAAAAAAATATCCTATCAGGACTATATGGAAGCTGTTCTTTATTCACCTACTTTAGGCTATTATATGCGTGAAAAAGAGAAGATTGGTATGAACGGTGACTTTTATACATCTGGTAATGTTGGCGATGCATTTGGTAGGACCCTTGCTAGGTGGTTTGCCTTCTTAATGAAGGAAAGGGGGTTGCCGCCTTGTGTCGTTGAAATGGGGGCTGGAAATGGAAAGCTGGCCCATGACATTCTCAAGTATATGAGAGAAGAAGAACCAATGCTGTGGGAGGATTTTACATATATCCTAGTGGATAGCAGTCCTTATCATAGGAAACTGCAACAAATACGGATACGCCCATGCAAACAGGTCGTTTTTGCCACTGATCTCGAAGACTTCCCAATAGTGAGGGGAATCTTGTTTTCTAATGAACTTTTTGATGCATTGCCGGTCCATGTTATCGAAAAGAAAAATGGAGAGCTTGTAGAAATATTCATCACGGTGAAAGAAGATAAATTAGTGGAAATAAAGGAATCCCTTGAAAATCAGGAAATCCACTCCTACCTGGAGGAGCATAATATTGCATTGAAAGAAAATCAGCGTTATGAGGTACCTTTAAAGATGGTAGAGGAATTTGAGAGAATCGTTAATCGCCTCCATGCGGGTATCCTCCTTACCTTTGATTATGGCTATACGGAACTGGAATGGGGCGAACCAGCTCATCAGCAAGGTAGCTTAAGAGGTTTTTATCAACATAACATGGTCAATGACATACTCCAACGACCAGGGGAAGCGGATCTGACTACGCATATCCATTTTGATACCCTAATCAAACTTGGGACTAACCGGGGTCTATCCTTGAGAGATCTCCTGGTGCAACGGGACTTTTTACTGAAAGGGGGAATTCTTGAAGGGCTGAGGAATCACGAAGGAACAAACCCATTCTCCGAACATGCTAAGCGTAACCGTGCGATACGAAGCTTAATCATGCCTGGAGGCCAAAGTGAATACTTTAGGGTTTTAGTACAAACAAAGAATATAGACGAAAAGGTGAAATTGTTTCGTGAATGAGACATGATAAAACCCATGGACCAAGAGTCCATGGGTTATGTATTTTGCTCTTAATGTGCAGCGCCTGGGGTCATCATAAATACGCTCCAGTAGGAAAATCCTGCAAAGAAAACGGTAAGATAGGCACCGAAAACGTAAATATACATGCGTTCAGACAACTTCAGGTAACTCAATAGTACAAAAAATCCGGTTTGTGCGAAGAAAAGTAAAGATGTTTGGTACATATCGCCAAGATAAAAGAAAATTGCCATAACCCCTGTCCAAAATCCACAAACTCTAAACATGCGTTCCATCTGAATACCTCCCTGTGTCTAGTCGTGTTCATACTAAATAATTATAAATGAAATTGTAAGGTAATGTAAAGGATGCCTTTTGTTTCTAGGCGAGGATGGATGCCTTATAAGAACATGTTACGCAATTTTCCATCATATTATCCAATTCCACGATGTGGACATTGGTAAACAACGACTCAAACATTCCTTTTAAGAAGGAGTTGTGCATGGTGCAGATAGTGCTAGGGTCAACTTTGGCAACTTCTTTAAAGGGACAGTTATAAATTCTGAAGTGAATTTTATTTTCCGCCTCATCTGCCTGTATTTCAGGAGAGAACCCTGCAATTGATGCTGCATTTTTAAGCATGTTGACTTTTTCATCAAAGGTCAAGTCATCGATTGAGGTTGATTTAAGTTTGATTTGTTGGTGGATCAACTCTTCTCCAAATGTTTTTCCAGTTTCATAGAGCGCCTGTATGCCTGCTTCGCCGAGTGTCATCATAGTCTGGATGGCAATTTTTGAAAGTAACTGATAATCCCTGAAAGGAAAATGAAGTTGAATGACTTTATCCGATAAGTGGTAAATCCTGCTCGGACGGCCACCTTTTCCAGTTTTCCGTGCCTCTGATGTAAGCATATCAACATCTTCAAGTTTTGATAAATGAAGACGGGCAACATTTGGATGGATTTCAAAGGAGTCTGCAATTTGCTGGACTGAGACTCCTTGATGATTATTCACGATATATTGATAGATATAATATCGGGTTGGATCGGCTAATACGTTGGTAATTCTTAACGTTTGTTCCATTGTGCCCTCCTAAAATTCCAAGTTTAACTAATTATATTATAATACAGGCAAAAAAAATTGGAATGAAAGAAAGAACAAATTTCCCTTATTTAAGAAAAAGTTCACATTTCAATTGGATTTATAGTGCAAATGTATATACAAACGTTATACAAATATTGTACAATTCCATTATGGAAATCAAAAACAATAATTTGTGAACGGAGAGTGATGAAGGATGAATCGATTAACTTTCTATTCTTATCCAAGTTGTACTTCTTGCCGTAAAACAAAGAAGTGGTTGAAAGCCAACCATGTTAGCTTTGATGAGCGTCATTTATTCAAAGATACACCGAATGAAGAAGAATTGAAGAGAATCCTTGAATTAACAACCGAAGGAATGGATGAGGTATTGGCAACAAGAAGCGAAGCGTACAAAAAATTAAACGTGAACATTGATGAGATGATGCTTTCCGATGTACTCCATCTATTGACGAATGAGCCTAAATTATTGAGACGTCCGATTCTCATAGACGGTGAAAAGTTAGTGATTGGTTATAATGAAGATGCTTTACGAAATTTGGTTTCCCATAACTCAGAATTGAAAATGAGCATATAAGTCTATTCTCGAATTTTTTTTCGAGAATTTTTTTTATTTAGAAGGAATTTGTCTTATAACGTCGAAATTCTACTACAAGAAAATCTGGAGGTGATGAATGATTGATATCAACTGAAAAAACAGCAGAAAAAATCCTTACCAGTGCCATTAGACTCTCGGCATCGGACATCCACGTTTTACCACGCAAGGAAGGTCCACTTATTCAATTTAGAATCGACAACAAGCTCGTACCACAAGAAACCCTATCCTTTTTTGAAACCGAGAGGCTTATTTCCCATCTTAAATTTCTTGCCGCAATGGATATTGGCGAGAAAAGAAGGCCCCAAAGCGGAGCCATTACCGTCAATCTCGCCAATAAAGTGGTTGGACTTCGCCTTTCCACCCTACCCACAGCTCACTCCGAGAGTTTGGTTATCCGTTTAATTCCTCAACAGAATATCCTACCTCTAGAACAGTTATCCTTATTTCCCAATACCGCTCAAAAACTGATAGCGCTTTTGAAACATTCCCATGGGATGATCATTTTCACGGGTCCTACTGGAAGTGGGAAAACGACAACATTATACTCCTTGCTTCATCATGCACAAGAAATGATTAACCGAAATGTCATCACGCTTGAGGATCCTATAGAAAATGAATCTGATAAAGTGTTACAGGTCCAAATTAATGAAAAGGCCGGCATTACGTATTCAGTCGGTTTAAAAGCGGTACTTAGACATGATCCCGATATTATCATGGTCGGGGAAATTAGGGATTCCGAAACGGCAAAGATTGCAGTACGGGCCGCATTGACCGGGCATCTAATCCTTACTACTATGCATACAAGGGATGCTCAAGGAGCCATTTCTAGGCTTCTAGAGTTCGGTGTAAGCTGGCTGGAGATTGAACAGAGTTTGATTGGTGTGACGGCGCAAAGACTGGTGGAATTGAAATGCCCGCATTGTGAGGGCGAGTGTGCACCCGATTGTTCCATGACCTACCGAAATAAAAGGGCCAGCGTATATGAGTTGCTGACTGGAAAAAGTCTAGCGGAAGTCTTGAAGGTGACGAAAGAGGAAAAAGGAAAGGGGAAAGCCACCTATCGTCAGCTGAAAGACGAAATTGGGAAAGCGGTAGCGATGGGCTATGTGAATCTCGATGAATTTGAACGGTTGGTTTACGAAGAAACCAAAAAGTAAATGGACGTTGAAAGAACAGGCTGTCTTTATAACGAAGCTGGGCGAATTATTAGCTCATGGTTATCCTTTAGCCGAGGCGATCCACTTCCTGGAATTTCAGGAATCCAAGAAAAAGGCTGGGGATTTCAATCAGGCCATTCAGGATTTAAGGAGTGGGCACCCTTTGCATCAAGTGTTGACGAATCTTACGTTTCATCCAGAGCTTGTAAGTTTTATATTTTATGGCGAACAATATGGCGACCTTGATCGAGCATTGAAGGAAGGTGGGGACTACTGGAAGAAACGGACGGAAGATACAGAAAAAGTGAAAAAACTCATGATCTATCCGATTTTCCTGTTCTTTTTTGTGAGCATTGTATTTTATGTACTGCAAAGTGTCCTTCTCCCCAAGTTTCAGACGATTTTTCAGACGATGAATGTTAAACAGAATATGATCCTGAATGTGTTGGCTGCATCCTCAGTCATCCTCCCGCTGATCCCCTTCATCCTACTTGGAATGCTCCTTATCTTCTATTTATTCAAACAATTCTGGTTCGACAAACTATGTCCATTAAGACAACGGCGATTATTGATGAAGATTCCGTTGGCAGGACCCTTCATCAAGTTGTATGAAACGTATTTTTTTGCAAGTCAGTTCAGCGGTCTCCTCGCTGGTGGACTTTCTATTAATGAGAGCATTAAATTATTCTCCGTAAACCAGCAGCAACCATTTTATCAAAAGCTTTGCTCCATCATTAAAGATGATTTAATGGAGGGCAGGTCGCTAGAAACCATCTTTCAAGAGCAACCGTACTTTGATAAGAACTTGTCGATTATCGCAGCGAATGGACAAAAGTATGGCAGGCTTGATTCTGAGTTACTCCATTACAGCCGTTTTTTATTGGAAAAGATTGAAGAGAGGATGAACACCATCATGAAAGTCATACAACCTCTTCTTTTTTCTATAATCGGGCTATTGATTATTTCTATTTATATGGCTGTCTTATTGCCGATGTTTTCTCTACTAGATGGAATATAAGGTACAAGAAAAAATGGGAGGTGAATCTGCTCAGAAAATATTGAGTGCATTCTTGTTATTTTCGTAATTAGCAGATTAATATGAAGAAATATTTAAACGAAAAAGGCTTTACGTTAATTGAAATGCTTATTGTATTGCTCGTCATCTCGATTCTGCTGATTATCACCATACCGAACATCACGAAGCATCAATCGACCATCCATTCTAAGGGGTGTGAGGCTTTTGTCAAAATGGTTCAGGCCCAAGTCCAAGCTTATGAGATAGACAATTCCAAGTTGCCTTCCGGTATTAATGATTTGGAAACTCAAGGATACCTTAAACAGAAATCCTGTCCGAATGGGGACAGCATCAGCATTGACAATAAAGGAAAGGTTACAGTCGTTGAGTAGAAAATTCGGGGAGGATAGCCCTTCCTCCGGAGGATTCACCATGTCCGAGACCCTGATTGTCCTTGTGGTATTTATTCTATTAAGCACTCTAGGCCTTAACCTATATCCAAGTTTTTCAAAGGGAATGCACAATAAGATGTTCCTTAATCAATTGAATGAAGATATTTTTTATGCACAACAGTATGCAATAAGTCACGAAAGCTTAATTTATTTCTATGTGGATAACGATATTTACACGATTTACTCTTATAAGGAAGAAGTGATACTAGAGAGAAAGATACCGCCGGACGTACAGTTCATGAATGGGACATTAGGGGCTTCTTTTTATTTCAATCAATATGGAAATGCTTCAAAAGCCGGTACGATGACCATTGATACTTCAAAGGGGAAATACAAGCTGGTGGTCAATATCGGTAAAGGGAGGTTCAGGATTGAGAAACAGTAAAGGATACGTCTACTTAGAAATGATAGCCTCTTTTTCCATTTGTGTATTCCTAGTGATTTCCATGCTTCCTATTCTTGAAGATTCGATGTCCAATCGTAAGAACGTAGTTTTGAGGGCGGATGCCCATCATTTGCTGTATGAAAGATTGTTGGCATATATGGATGGGGAAATACAGGCTATCCACGAAGAAATTACGTACCAGGAAAAATCGTATGAATTGACCTGGAATGTCCAAAAGGAGTTTCCGGATATGGTTGAAGGATGTGTCCGATATGAAAATGCAAAGGGGAAGTATGAATCGATTTGTGATGTTGCGAAAAAGTGAAGGGTTTACCATGATTGAAATGCTCTTTTCCTTAATGATCCTGCTGACCCTTTCCCTTTTTATCCTCCAGTTTTTCTCAATCATTCAATCCCAGATAGGAACAAAAAATAGAATACATCCTAAAGAGTGGGAGATCTTTACGTTGCAAATGCAACAGGAAGTCAGAAGCTCCAAAAGCCAGGATGTTGTGGGGAATAAATTATATTTACTTTCAGGAGAGGATTTGTCTTTAATCGAGCAATATAATGACAAGCTTAGAAGACGGGTTAACGGGGAGGGCCATGAGGTCATACTCCAGAACATTTCGAATGTGAAGGTTGAAAAGGATGGCAACGTCATCGTGCTCAATATAACGGATAAAGCAGGTCAGACCTTTATACGAAGGTTCCATCCCTTCATTAAAAGTGAGTTGGTGGCTGATGAATAATCAAAAAGGAGTCATATTCCCAATGGTTATGATTATAGCTAGTGTTTTTATCATGTTCACGATACTGATGATTGATCAATTCATTATTGATAAAAAATTTTATAAAGAAGTAGAAGAGACCTTACTTTCCGATCACTTAGTGCATCTGGCCGTTAATGAAGTGACAGCCGAATGGGAGGATGAGGTACCCAAAAGCATTCAGGGGGAAATCGCCTATCCTAATGGTGATGTTCACTATAGGTTAACGAAGCAGGATGTGCGATATGCCTATATCGAATTTTCTTCTATCACCAAAAATAAGCGAACAGGCCGAATCATCATTCTATATGATAAAAAACTAGGTAGAGTGATAGAATGGATAGAAAAACTGAAGGACTAACGTGTCGATTTGTGGTGAATACGAATATGGAATACGAATATGGGGCATACTTGGTCATGGGTGATAATGTATGTCTACGAACGCTTATATCAAATATATTACACAACAAATCGTACAGTATTTCAATTTAACCAAGAGAGAAAGAAAAGAAAAGCGCCGTCATCGGAAAGAGGATAAGGAGCCTAGAGTTTCTCACTGGTTTGGAATTGTCCCTTTCGCAGTGTCCATGTTCATTAAAAAAGTCAAAAAAAGAAAGCAGATGTCTTGAATTCATAGACATCTGCTTTTCTTAATGATTGGCTAAAGAGACCATTATGCTAATGATTGGTCGGATAAATAGAATAGCCCGCCATTGATGATGGTAATTTGGATATTTGGCTCATATTGGGCTTGCAATGCCTGTTTCTCAGTGAAGTAGCTTTCGCTTTTCTCTTCCATATCCTTATAAAAATGTTCCAATAGATTCAAGTCTGTCTGCCACCGTTCCATCGCTTCTTCCGCCCAGGTATGATCATCATTCTCGAAGCTTTTACGAATATACGTATCGAGTCTGGATAGCCCGCTTTTAGGCATGATCAAGGGGGAAAGTGTAAAAGAATAATCCGGTATTTTGGGAGTGACCTTGACCGACAGGAGACGCTCATTGAATCCTTCTATGAATTCACCGGAAATTAAATTAAGTCCTATGGACATGAAGATATCTTTTTTTCTGTCACACTGATAAGAGATTTTTACATTTTGGGTGAGCCAAGGAAAAAGTGGACTTTGGCCCGTCTTTAAGGGAGGCCTATCCTCAAAAAGCCTGATGAAACCTGCCAGCCTCTTGGTCGACTGGATAATTTGGTGGAGCCGTGGCGAACCAAAATGAATGATTTCCCCTTTCAAATCAGGCGGTGCCAGTTCGGGATGGGTGATGAACGTAAGCATGCCAGGATTCGGTATCCCACCGGTTTTTTCGAGATAGTGCCAATAAAAAGGTCTGTTCATGAGTTCCTTATCCATTTCGATCGTTAACTGAACAGTGAGATATGAAGAGGTATTTTCCAACACTTCACATGCGTTGGATTGAAAGTAGGTTATTAAAAAATCATGAATTTCCTGTTGCTGCATGGATTTCACCATCCTTCATAGCTTGTGCGAACTGAATCATGGAAGACAAATTATCCATTTTAATTTTCATTTCTCCTTCTGATTTGGACTCTCCGACAACATCAATTAAATATTCCTCGATATTGTTAATATCCAACTTCGTTAAAATATCATCCAATTCTCCAATTACCTTTTCAAATAAGTGGATTTTTTCATAAAGCAATTTCAAAATATGCTCTTCGACTGTATTTTTAGTGGCAAAGTTATAAATCATGACGTCTTCTTCTTGACCAAGTCGATGAATCCGTCCAATCCTTTGTTCCAACCTCATTGGATTCCAAGGCAAATCAAAATTGATCAAGTGATGGCAAAATTGTAGGTTGATTCCTTCTCCTCCGGCTTCGGTGGCAATCAATACCTGGATTTTCTTCTGGAATAGTTCCTTCATCCAATCTTTTTTACCACGCTTAAACCCTCCGCGGAATGGAACGGATGAAATGCCATGCTGTTGCAGGTACCATTGTAGATAAAGCTGTGTAGCGCGATATTCGGTGAAAATAATGACCTTGTCATCAATTTTCTTAATAAGTTCCAAAGCCTTCTCTGCCTTTGAATTTTGTTCGGTGAGGTTTACTTTCTCAAACAGATCATCTAATCTTGCTTCAAAGTCAGCCGATGGTTCTTTGTATTTTTCCTTCATATTCTTCAATGTATAGTAGACTGCTTCTCGGCTGCTGCATGCTTCCCTTTGAAGGGTGAGTGAAGAAAAAGCACTTCCTTTTGTTCCGTCTGATATTGGTTTAAACTTCGTTACGGCATCATACAAGGCTTGTTCAGTTGGTGAAAATTCAATGATGATCGTCTCTACACGCCGTTTCGTCCATTCAATTCCAGTATCGGCACGTCGGTTTCTTATCATGACCGTATTGACAAGCTCCTTTAAGTGCTCATCTTCTAGAATGTTCCGGCCTTTCCCTTTGTATTTTTCGGAAAAGAGTGCGGCATTTCCTAGGTGTCCAGGCTTTAATAATGAAACGAGATTAAAGATTTCCTCGATTTTATTCTGAATGGGTGTAGCAGTCAGCAACAAACAGAATTTCTTTTTAAGATTTTGGACAAATTCATAATTTTTCGTTTTATTATTTTTAAGTTTATGAGCTTCATCAATAATGATAAAGTCATATTCTTGATTGAAAATGATATCCCGATGGGGGGCTCGCTTAGCCGTATCGATGGAGGATATGACGATATCGCATGATTCCCATACATAACTCTTCCTTTGAACTACTGCAGGAATATGAAACTTCGTATTCAGTTCGAAAGCCCATTGGGTGACAAGTGATGCGGGTACAAGGATCAAAACCTTTTTAACCAGTCCCCGAATCATATATTCTTTTAAAATCAATCCCGCTTCGATAGTCTTACCAAGACCGACCTCATCAGCCAATATGGCTTTGCCATTCATCTGTTCAACCACCTGACGTGCAGCCTCTAATTGATGGGGAAGGGGAGTCAGTTGTTGAAGGTGCTTAGGCGCTTGTAAGCCTTCGAAATCAGGAATAATTAGGTTCTCTTCCATTTGGATGGCCAGTTTATAAAGATCCCAATTTCCCCATGGACCGTCGTTTTCCATCTTTTGCAGAAATTCATCATTCCAATCAGAACTGAAGGATATATTGATTTTCATTGATTCTTGCTCCTTCTTAAAACATAATTTTCTTAGTTTCTTTAGACCATGAACTTTTTTATAGGTTAATAAAATCTTTCTCCACGAAAGTTATTGCAGAGTAAAGTATCTTAGGGTAGGATGTAAATATATTTAGAAAATTGCAATAGTAATGAAGTTAGAAGGAAAATATTCTTCTTGGATAATAATTTTAGTTATTATAGTATTAGCATTTGGATAGTGCTTTATCCAAAGATCAACAATGAGCAGATTGGTACCCATTTCACGCAAATGGATGACCATCAGGTGGGGAATTTTCAGTCTTTTCCATCAATATGCGGGTGAGGATAAGGGGAGAGACTACCATCTACATATGTAGCGCCGAAGGAGCAAACTTAGCAGTGAATCTCTCAGGCAAATGAACTCTTATCGGACGCGACTCTGGAGAGCGCCAATTATTTAATGACGGCCACCAAAGGGGAAAACCTATAATAATAGGTAAACTTTCAGGTTTCAGGACAGAGAAAAAGCCATTTTGGCTTTCTCTGTCCTTTTTTGTGTCTTTTTTTTAAGGAATATCAGGTGAAAGAGAACAAGCAAAAAAATTGAAGGAGGTCATTTTTTGAGCGATTTAAAAAGAACGCCATTATTCGAGGTTTACAGTGAGCACGGTGGAAAAACAATCGATTTTGGTGGGTGGGAACTGCCCGTGCAGTTTACCGGCATAAAAGATGAACACGAAGCTGTGCGTACAAGAGGTGGCTTATTTGATGTGTCGCATATGGGAGAGATTGAGGTAAAAGGTTTCGGGAGCCTTTCTTTTTTACAAAAGATGTTGACGAATGACGTAGCCAAGCTGAAACAGGGCGGAGCGCTATACACAGCCATGTGTTATGAAAATGGGGGGACCGTGGACGATCTTATCGTTTACCAAAAAGCGGAAGAGGATTATCTGCTTGTGGTCAATGCAGCCAACATCGAGAAAGACTTCAATTGGCTTCAGGCGAATGGTATGGAAGGTGTCAGCATCAATAATGTTTCAAACGATTATGCGCAACTTGCTCTGCAGGGTCCTCGAGCGGAGAAAGTATTGCAGAAGATTACCGAGCAAACCGATTTAAGCACAATTGGCTTTTTTAAATTTAAAGAAGATGTCCACATTCATAATATATCCACGATGGTTTCACGTACAGGGTATACGGGGGAAGATGGTTTCGAGATATATTGCCGAAGTGAGGATGGTCCAGCCCTCTGGAGAAAAATTTTGGAAGCTGGTAAAGATGATGGGATACAACCGATTGGGCTGGGAGCCCGTGATACCCTTCGATTCGAAGCGAAACTACCGCTTTATGGTCAAGAGCTTTCGCCGGACATCACCCCAATCGAAGCGGGGATTGGTTTTGCGGTTAAACCGGATAAGGCGTCAGACTTTTTTGGAAAAGCCGTGCTTGCCGAACAAAAGGAAAAAGGGGCACCACGTAAGCTTGTTGGAATCGAAATGATTGACCGGGGCATACCTCGGCATGGCTATAAAGTATATAACGGGGAGAAACTCATTGGCGAAGTGACGACAGGGACTCAGTCACCAACATTGAATAAAAATGTAGGATTGGTCCTTATCGATAAGAATCACTCAAGTCTATCCACGGAAGTAGAAGTGGAAATCCGTTCTAAGAGACTGAAAGCCATTGTTATCCAAACACCTTTTTATAAAAATACACGAAAATAGAAGGGAATGGTCCATAAGATGAAACATCGTTACTTACCGATGACAGAGCAGGATAAAAAAGAAATGTTGGAAGTTATAGGGGTCATATCCGTCGATGATCTCTTCAGCGATATACCAGAAAATGTCCGATTTCAAGGTGAATATGACATAAAACCAGCAAAATCAGAGCCAGCTTTAATGAAGGAACTATCAAAACTGGCTTCCAAAAATGCGGATTTGAAAAACTATGCATCTTTCCTTGGGGCTGGTGTGTATGATCATTATTCACCTGTCATCGTCGATCACGTCCTATCCCGTTCGGAGTTTTATACAGCCTACACTCCCTATCAACCGGAAATTTCTCAAGGAGAGCTTCAGGCCATCTTTGAATATCAAACGATGATATGTGAATTGACGGGTATGGAGGTTGCGAATTCCTCGATGTATGACGGTGGAACAGCCTTAGCTGAAGCGGCCATGCTTGCTGCCGGACAAACGCGCCGGAAAAAGATTTTATTATCATCTACTGTCCATCCTGAATCAAGGGAAGTGGTGAAAACCTACGCAAAGGGTCAACGGGTGGAGGTCATCGAGATTCCTCATAAAGACGGAGTCACAGATATTGCTGCTTTAAAAGACCTGGCTTCGGATGATATTGCAGGCGTCATCGTACAGTACCCCAACTTCTTTGGACGCATCGAGCCGTTGAAGGAAATGGAAGCAATCATACATAACGTGAAATCGATGTTTATCGTATCGAGTAATCCGCTTGCACTTGGTGCATTGACTCCGCCGGGAAAACTCGGTGCCGATATCGTGACGGGTGATGCTCAGCCATTCGGCATTCCAGCCGCATTCGGCGGACCTCATTGCGGATATTTCGCGGTCACGAAAAAACTGCTACGGAAAGTGCCGGGCCGTTTAGTCGGTCAGACAGTGGATGAGGATGGAAAACGGGGCTTCGTACTGACGCTCCAAGCACGTGAGCAACATATACGCCGTGACAAAGCTACATCCAATATTTGTTCCAATCAGGCATTGAACGCATTGGCAGCCGCTGTAGCCATGACTGCTCTAGGGAAAAAAGGCGTCAGAGAAATGGCCGTCCAGAATATTCAAAAAGCCCATTACGCAAAAAAGACGCTCCAAGCACAAGGAATTGAAGTGGTCTTTGAAGGACCTTCGTTTAATGAATTTGTCATTAAGTTGCCTCTTCCCTACAAAGATATCAATAAGAGGCTCTTTGAAAAAGAAATGATTGGTGGTTTTGACCTGGGCTCCGTTTATCCCGAGTTGAAAAATCATATGCTAGTGGCTGTAACGGAACTAAGAACAAAAGAAGAAATCGATGCATTTGCGCAGGAACTGGGGGATCAACTATGAATAATCAAGATCAATCACTCATTTTTGAAATCAGTACAGCCGGTCGAATCGGGTATAGCCTTCCTGAAATGGATGTAGCGGATATTCCACTAGAAGAAATCCTGCCTGTGGAATATATACGTACGGAGGAAGCCGAGCTTCCGGAAGTTTCCGAGCTTGATATCATGCGTCATTATACGGCTTTATCCAAACGGAACCATGGAGTGGACTCTGGGTTTTATCCACTCGGCTCCTGTACGATGAAATATAATCCGAAAATTAATGAAAATGTCGCCAGGTACAATGGTTTTGCCCATATCCATCCATACCAGGACCCAGAAACCGTCCAAGGTGCTCTAGAGTTGTTATTTGATCTTCAGGAACATTTGACGGAAATTACAGGAATGGATCAAGTGACCTTGCAGCCTGCTGCCGGGGCGCATGGTGAATGGACTGGGCTCATGATGATCAGGGCTTTCCATGAAGCGAATGGAGATGTAAACCGTACGAAAGTCATCGTCCCCGATTCGGCCCATGGAACGAACCCGGCTTCGGCAACAGTTGCCGGACTAGAGACGATTACGGTAAAATCCAATGAATTCGGGCTCGTGGACCTTGAAGACTTGAAGCGAGTGGTAGGACCAGATACAGCAGCATTAATGCTTACGAATCCAAATACATTAGGCTTATTCGAAGAGGATATCCTGGAGATGGCACAGCTTGTCCATGACGCCGGTGGAAAGCTTTATTATGACGGGGCTAACCTGAATGCTGTTCTTTCCAAAGTGCGTCCAGGAGATATGGGTTTTGACGTTGTTCATTTAAATCTCCATAAAACATTCACTGGACCCCATGGCGGAGGAGGACCTGGTTCAGGTCCGGTTGGGGTGAAGTCGGATTTAATTCCCTATTTGCCTAAACCGATCGTGACAAAAGAGGGCGATCAGTTTGTCCTTGATTATGACCGTCCACAATCCATTGGAAGGGTCAAGCCCTATTATGGGAACTTCGGCATCAATGTAAGGGCTTATACGTACATAAGGTCAATGGGACCGGATGGACTTAAGGCCGTTACGGAGAATGCCGTCATCAATGCAAATTATATGATGCGACGTTTGGAACCATTTTTCGATTTGCCATATAATCGCCATTGTAAGCATGAATTTGTATTGAGTGGTCGGAGGCAAAAGCAGTTGGGAGTCCGTACATTAGATATTGCGAAAAGACTACTTGATTTTGGGTATCATCCACCAACCATATATTTTCCGTTAAATGTAGAAGAAGGAATGATGATCGAACCGACGGAAACGGAGTCAAAAGAAACACTGGACGCTTTCATAGATGCAATGATACAAATAGCCAAGGAAGCCGAAGAAACCCCTGAAATCGTTCAGGAGGCTCCCCATACCACGGTTATTAAACGCCTGGATGAAACATTGGCCGCTAGAAAACCAATTCTTCGTTATCAAGCATGATGCTGAAAAAACCCCTGCCAGATGGCGGGGGTTTTTTATTTGGTAAAATTCATATGTATCTCGGGAAATAACATGCTTGGCCTGTTAAGCATGAGTTCCCTATTGAACAGTATGATATGTTTCAAAACCGGATAAGATGTAAGGTTTAGGCAATTGGGCCTTATTTCTTCGCCTTGATCTTCCCTGTCCACATTTTGAAACCGCCTTTTAAGTGAAAAAGTTCCCTGTAGCCTTTTTTATATAGCATGGCTGCCGCTCTTCCGCTAATGATTTCACTTTGAGCATACAAGTATACAGGCTTGTCCTGCCTAATTTCCACTAAGCGGGTCTTCATTTGTGTCATAGGGATATTTCTTGCCCCTAAGATATGTCCATTATCAAAATCATTAGGTTCCCGTACGTCAATTAATTGAACTTTTCTGTAATTAGCGATAAATTCTTCCTGTGTTAAGGTTTTAACGATTTTACGTTGACGGAACCAATTAAATAGTGAATATGCAACGATGGCTACTATGATGATAATCAGTGTATATAAGATATCCAACCATAAAAACTCCCTTCTACCTAAACGAATACAGACAATGTCTATTATATAATTGGTTTCTCCAATAATCAAAAAAAATTTTATAAATATTTGGTGGAATAGCTTACTTTCTTTTTTACGTTGCTAAACTCTGGTAAACTACTACTTGTGAGTTTTTTTAGAGGGTTTAATAAGCCTACGTGAAAAGAGGGGTAATCGTGACGAAAGAAAAATGGGGATTCATTGATTCAGGCGATTGTTCACCTGCTTATAATATGGCAATGGACGAAGCACTCTTGAATTGGCAGAGTAATGGGGAAATCCCTCCCATGATCCGGTTTTACGGGTGGAACCCGGCTACATTATCCATCGGGTATTTTCAAAGGGCTGAGACCGAAATCGATTTGGCGGAAGTTGAAAGGCAAGGCTTAGGTTTTGTCCGTAGGCCTACAGGCGGTCGGGCTGTTTTGCATGAACATGAACTCACCTATAGCGTCATTGTCCCAGAGTCTTATCCGGGAATGCCGAATACAGTGACCGAAGCATATCGGGTGATTTCTGAAGGGATATTGAAGGGGTTCAGAAACCTCGGACTGGATGCCTATTTCTCTGTGCCTGAAACTGAACAGGATAAAGAGATGCTGAAATCTCCAAAGTCCTCAGTTTGCTTTGATGCGCCAAGCTGGTATGAACTGGTTGTTGAGGGAAGGAAAGTTGCGGGCAGCGCACAAACGAGACAAAAAGGTGTTATCCTTCAGCATGGAGCCATCCTGCTTGAACTTGATGAGGAGAAGCTATTTAGTGTATTCAAGTTCTCCGATGATAAAGTAAAAGAGAAGATGAAAAACAATCTGAGAAACAAAGCAGTGGCCATCAATGACATTGCTGGTAGAAAAATAACTATTTCCGAGGCGAAGGTAGCCTTTGAAAACGGTTTTTCTGAGGGTCTGTCGATTGATTTGAAACCATATGTGCTGAGTGAAAAGCAATTACAGGAAGTGAAGGACATCGCCAAAAATAAATATGAAAGTGATGACTGGAATTTTTTGAGGTAGAAAAAGAGGGGAAGCGAGAGTCGGGAATAAATAAGTTTTTTCAGATTTGTGTGAACAAGCATGTATTCCTTGTAACGTCAGTGCTTTGAAAGAGGCGGGCAAAATGCAATGTTCAAATTCATTGAAATCTGTCTAATTTTTATTATAAATCGACATTTTCCTCCCTTTTACTAACTCAATTAATTGATTCACCGTTTGACAAAATTAAAAGACAATCAACCACAACACAATATATAGTGGTTAAAATAAATACTTAAACACTACATGTTGAATTTTGTGTTTCGCTATGATAAATTTAGTGTAACTTGTTAAGCGAAACGGACATGTAGGTTACATATTGATTTTTGCAACAAGAACGGATCTGAAACATGTAAAGGAGAGGGAATTATGTCGGTTGTAATTAAAGAAGCTTTAAAGGTTGATCTAGAAAGGTTGAATGAAGATATATCTTTATTTCCCCAAGTTCATCCTGTAACGGCTGATATGAAAATGATGCATAAGGGCGTGTCCCGTCTAGTTATGCTTGACCGCTATTCTTTTAAGGATACTGAAAAAATCACACTCTCTGCTGGCGATTTTGTAGTATTGACAATTAAAGAAGATCCGAAATTTCCTGCACGTGGTCTTGGCCATATCGTTGAAATAGATTGGGAATCGAAAAAGGCAAAGGTTTTAGTGGATGAAGAGTTCCGCGGAGTGCTGGATAATCCGGAAGAAGTGGAAACAGGAATCATTAATCGGCCGCTTGATATCATCGAAAAGCCGCTTGAAATATATTACGAGCAAATTGCCAAGCGTAATGCAACTGGTTTGGCTTCAGTGGAAACGACTGAAGAAAAAAGAACGGAATGGTTCAATAAATTTTATGAAGAATTAAAGGACCTTAATTTCGTGCCGGCCGGCCGGGTATTATATGGCGCTGGTTCTAACACGGATGTAACGTACTTTAATTGTTATGTCATGCCGTTTGTACCAGATTCACGCGAAGGGATTTCCGAGCATAGAAAGCAAGTCATGGAGATCATGAGCCGTGGTGGTGGAGTCGGTACGAATGGCTCTACTCTCCGTCCAAGAAACACCCTTGCGAAAGGGGTCAATGGCAAGTCTTCAGGTTCTGTTTCATGGCTTGATGATATAGCGAAATTGACTCATTTGGTTGAACAGGGTGGAAGTAGACGCGGTGCCCAAATGATCATGCTTACTGATTGGCATCCAGATATTGCGGAGTTCATTATTTCAAAAATGCAAAACCCAAGGATTCTTCGTTACCTAATGGAGAACACAAAAGATGAAACCATAAAGAAATATGCATCGGATAAATTGAAGTTCACACCGCATACCGAACAAGAAACGGCGATGTACCAAGGAATCATTAATTATAAAGAGATTCCGGGTCTAGGTGGATTCAGTGAAAAAATCATTAGGGATGCTGAAGAAAAAGTTCGCGTAGGCGGAACGTATAGCGTCCACAATCCGGACTTTTTGACTGGTGCCAATATCTCAATCTGCTTAACCAAAGAGTTCATGGAAGCCGTCGAAAAAGATACGGAGTATGAGTTGCGCTTCCCTGATGTCGAAAGCTACGACGCGGAAGAAATGGCGATTTATAATGATGAGTGGCACAATGTAGGAGACGTACGCGAGTGGGAAAAAATGGGCCATAAAGTCCGGGTTTACCGTAAGATCCGTGCTAAGGAGCTTTGGAACCTGATTAACATTTGTGCGACGTACTCAGCAGAACCGGGAATATTCTTTATTGATAATGCCAATGAGATGACGAATGCAAAAGCTTATGGACAGCAAGTCGTTGCTACGAATCCATGTGGTGAACAGCCATTGGCTCCATTTTCAGTGTGTAACCTGGCAGCGGTCAATTTAGCTGAGATGGCGGATAAAGATAATAAGACCGTTAACTTCGAAAAACTTAAGAAAACAGTTGAAGTGGGCGTGCGGATGCAAGATAACGTCATTGATGCAACCCCTTATTTCCTAGAGGAAAACAAAAAACAAGCACTCGGCGAGAGACGGGTTGGATTAGGTGTCATGGGACTGCATGATTTGCTAATTTATTGTGAAACCGAGTATGGATCAGAAGAAGGAAAAATCCTGGTGGACAAAGTGTTTGAAACGATTGCTACGTCTGCTTACAGGGCTTCGGTTGAACTTGCAAAAGAAAAAGGCAGCTTCCCGTTCCTGAAGGGAACGTCGGATGAAGAAACGAATGAGCTTAGAACGCGCTTCACGAATACTGGATTCATGAAGAAGATGCCTGAGGATATTCGTACAAGCATTGCCGAGCACGGTATCCGGAACTCCCATTTATTGACCGTGGCTCCTACGGGCAGCACAGGTACGATGGTCGGCGTTTCGACAGGTCTTGAACCATACTTCTCGTTCACATATTTCCGTAGCGGACGTTTAGGGAAATTCATTGAAGTCAAAGCGGACATCGTTCAGGAATACTTGGATCGTCATCCTGAAGCCGATCCTGATAACCTTCCTGAATGGTTTATTTCGGCGATGGAATTGGCTCCTGAAGCCCATGCGGATGTTCAATGCATCATTCAACGTTGGATTGATAGCTCAATCAGTAAAACGGTTAACGCCCCAAAAGGGTATACCGTCGAGCAGGTCCAAAAAGTGTACGAGCGCTTATATAAAGGCGGCGCAAAAGGTGGAACGGTTTATGTAGATGGAAGCCGTGACAGCCAGGTTCTTACATTAAAAGCTGAAGAAAACCAAATGGAACAGCAGCTTGAAATGGATGGCTTAACAGATGTGGAAGAAAAGAAAAAAGTCGTTCTGGTTGATACCATCAATGAACTGCGTTCGACTAATGTAACGATAGGTTCGGAAGTGGGTAACACGTGTCCAGTTTGCCGTAAGGGTGAAGTCCAGGAAATGGGCGGATGCAATACTTGTACGAATTGTGGTGCCCAATTGAAGTGCGGGCTTTAAACCAGTAATGAAAAGATGTATCGTTCAAAAAAAACAGCCCTTTGGATTAAGATAGTCCAAAGGGCTGTTTTTTAATGTCTAGAGGATTTCAGTGTGATTTCAAGTAGAGGAATGTTCTATTATTGAAAACCTTTTTATGGATTCCTTAAATAAATATCCCCTATCAATTTTACTAAGTAATATTGATAGGGGATATTATATTTATGCATTGGGTTCTTCTATTTCTTCTTTCAATTCTTTAAACCATTTTAAGTTCACTTGATGATGAGAACGAGAATTTTCGTTCATGCGGCGAAAATAATCGATTTTACCAGGAAATTCTTTTGTGATGGCTAGATAATCATCGAGGAGAGCAATTCGAGCTTCAGTCTGGTCAATTTGTGCTTGAATTAATTTTAATAATTTATATTTATCGAAATCATCTGCAAAGAGTAACGCCACATAGCATTGTAAGTTGACATATTCGGATTTAGTTCCAAACTTCACCATTAATTTTTCGAATTCTTCCATTCCTGAATTTGTGATAGTAAAACGGTGGATTTCGCGCCCATTGCTTGAAATTGTTTGATGAACTTGTTCAATCAAGCCTTTTTCATCAAGTTGTTGTAAGTTGTAATAAAATGAACCCTTCGTAAAGTTAACGATATACTTATAATGTCGTTTTTCCATTAAAGTTAGTAGTTCGTAGCCATGCGCTCCAGGATTTTGGATCAGCAGGCCAAGTATAAGCAAGGGGATTATGATTGCATCACCTTCATCATTTTTGCTTCAAATTCAGCGTATGTGATTTTGCTTAAAGCCATATTCATACTATGAATATAAATTTGTTCGGTTTTTGAATAGTCAGTATTGGTTTTTAATGATTGTTCTTCATTCGAAAGAGGTGTTAGGACATCGCACTTTTTCGAAAATGCCTCGTAGTAGCGATAACCAAATTTTCGTTGCGAAACAGCGTCCAAATGAATACCGTCCGGATTGGCTGTTAAGCCTTCTGCCGTTACAAAGTAACAGTTTTGCTGAGTATGAGCAAATCGGAGTAACTGTTCATTAACTTGTTGAGACTCTGTTGCGTATTTTCCAAAACCTATTTTCCCTAAAAAGTCACCAAGTCCACCAATGATTAAAGGGACATCTTCAAGTCCTAATTCTTTTCTTAAAGTATCAATAATCAGGACCAATTTCTCATAATATGTTTCATGAAGACCATGGTTGCTATCACTTTCGCCTTGGTGCCAAAGAATACCGCAGATTTCACTAGACTCAAGCGCAAATCGAGCTTCAGATAAAGCATGTTTAAAAAGGGTACCTTCTGGATGCCAATCATTTAAAGAACTGCCGCCTTCCGCACAAGGAATTAAGCCAATTTCATCATCAGGATTGACTTTCGACCATTCCTCTGCAAAAGATGCTGCGAGACTTACACCAGCAACAGGACGATCGTAATTAATCGGTTCGGTCATCATTTGCCATTGACCATTGCGTAGCATTTTTATTTTTTCATTATAGATAGGATCTACTTCATGCAAGAATCCACGTCCTGCCATATTTGACTGACCTAACATTAAAAAAGATTTTGTCATTTAATTTTCACGCCTTTGGATAACTGATATAGCCTAATTAGACTTTCATCATTATATAGTCTAATTAGACTATCGTCAACTTGTTTGTCTACAAGGAACTTTTACTAACGAAAAATATAGAATCCCATCATGCTGATTACTTTATATGTCATACTTAAACTTATTAAAAAGCTACAAAAAGTCGTCGAGGTAAGCTAAGGAGCTTTCCTCGACGACTTTTTGAGTTATTCCCTATTAGCATGTCCCAACCCTTTTTTTTGGAAAATGTCTTTATGAAGTATTTTCAGTTTTATGGTTAGACTATTCATTATCAACATTAATGAGGTGTTTGAATGGAAAACCAGAAAGGTAATAGTAAGGTTAGCGTGTGGTGTATTGTAAGCATGGCTTCGATTCCTCTCGTTATGACCCTGGGGAATTCAATGCTTATACCCGTACTACCGGTTTTTGAAGAGAAAGTGAATATCACTTCATTTCAATCGAGTATGATAATCACCAGTTATTCGGTCGCGTCCATCTTTCTTATCCCCGTGGCGGGTTACTTATCTGATCGCATAGGAAGAAAAAAAGTCATACTACCGAGTCTAATATTAGCTTTAATTGGAGGATTGATTGCAGGGTTCGCATCCTGGAAAATGGACAGTCCATATACCTGGATAATCATTGGGCGGATCCTTCAAGGGATTGGAGCATCTGGGGCGTCACCTATTATTCTTCCGTTAGTGGGGGACCTTTATAAGGATGACGATGAAAAGACCAGCTCGACGCTTGGCATCATCGAAACGTCAAATACGTTCGGCAAAGTTTTAAGTCCGATTTTAGGATCTTTGTTTGCAGCTGTCCTTTGGTTCCTTCCGTTCTTTTCCATTTCCTTTTTTAGCCTGATCTCAATCATTTTCGTATTCTTTTGCATCAAGGTTCCAAAAAATGAAGATGAGCCCCTTAAGTTCAAGGAATTCTTAAAAAAAACGAAGGCTACCTTTAAGAAAGAAGGAAAATGGCTGTTCGTAGTCTTCATATTGGGTGTTTTCGTCATGCTCATTCTTTTTGCGGTGCTATTTTTCTTATCGGATAATCTGGAGAAATTGCATCATCTAAAAGGAGTGAAAAAAGGCTTTATATTGGCTATCCCTTTATTATTCCTGTGTATCTCCTCTTATATAGCGGGGAGGAAAATCAAAGGAAGCATTCCTTTGATGAGAAAGATCATTTTGGTCAGTTTAATACTGATGTCGGCAAGCGTGGCATTTGTCGGATATACAAAGGCCAAACTCGTGATCATGCTCATTCTAGTGAGTATATTGGGGATTGCCATTGGGGCCCTCCTTCCAACATTGGATGCGCTCATCACTGAAAATATCGAAAAGGAACAACGAGGAACCATCTCGTCTTTTTATAGCGCGGCCAGGTTTATCGGTGTCGCGGCAGGACCACCGCTCATGTCTGTGTTAATGAAAAATCATTTAAACATGAGTTATATTATTTCCGCCGTGATTGGTCTCATCTTGCTATTCCTCGTCTTTAAAATCATTAATAAAAAAACATTGAAACCGGACGACAAGAAAGCCGAATCCTAAAGGAATCGGCTTTCTCTTTGTTGTATCTGTCAGTTGTTTTCCATTTGTTGGCCGATTTCTTTTTCGGCCAGCTCAAGATTTGCACTTCTTAAAATGGAGTACTTGTCGACAGAGTCTCCAGGGATACGCTGTGAAGTTGGATTTTCATTAACTGTGACAGTCATTTCTTTATTTTCGGTTACTTTTCGGAATGTATTTTGCTTCTTTGACATATTGCATCTCCTTTCCATTATTTACAGAATAAAAACCATCATGAGGATTTTAGAAGTGGCAAAAGCTATCCTTATATATAGGTTGTCTAGTTTAACTAAAACTATGACCGGATCGGTCAATGAATGGAGATGGATATGAAACCCTTTATCCCACAGCTTGTTTATATCGAACCACGGGCCCTTGAATACCCCTTAGGTAGAGAACTGAAAAAGAAGTTTGAGGACATGGGTATCGAAATCCGTGAAACGACCTCTCATAATCAAATTCGGGACTTACCCGGAGATAATGATCTTCAAAAGTATCGTGTAGCTAAATCCACACTGGTTGTAGGTATCAGAAAGACATTGAAATTCGATACCTCTAAACCTTCGGCCGAGTATGCCATTCCTTTGGCCACAGGCTGTATGGGGCACTGTCATTATTGCTATTTACAGACAACGCTTGGTACCAAACCATATATAAGGACCTATGTTAATCTGGATGAGATTTTTGAGGCTGCAGAAAACTACATGAACGAAAGAAAACCAGAAATTACCCGTTTCGAGGCCGCTTGTACATCTGACATCGTCGGCATTGACCATTTGACACATTCATTAAAACGGGCTATCGAATACTTTGGCAAAAGTGAATATGGTGTGCTTCGGTTTGTAACCAAATTTCATCATGTCGATCATCTCTTGGATGCAAAGCATAATGGTAAGACAAGATTCAGGTTCAGCATCAATTCAAGGTATGTGATCAAGAATTTTGAACCTGGTACCTCAAGCTTTGACGAGAGGATAGAGGCAGCACGAAAAGTGGCGGGTGCGGGCTACCCATTAGGATTCATCGTCGCTCCCATTTATAGGCATGAAGATTGGCAGGGAGGGTATTATGAACTCTTCCAACGATTGAGCGAGGGCTTAAAAGGAGTCGACATACCGGATTTAACGTTTGAATTAATACAACATCGCTTTACGGGGCCTGCTAAAAGAGTGATTCAAAAAAATTATCCCAAAACAAAGTTGGAACTGGATGAAACCAAACGGAAATATAAATGGGGCCGTTATGGAATCGGTAAATACGTTTATCAAAATGAAGAAGCAAAAGAGTTGGAAACGACAATAAGAGAGTATATAGAGGAATTTTTTCCGAAAGCTGTAGTTCAGTACTTTACTTAAAGAGAAAAGTTTCGCCAAAACAGTCATAATAAGCCCTGCTCCTGCTTAAAAATGAATAGACCGGGTGGGGAGGGCAGCTATGATCATTGACGGCGTATTTTCCGGAGGCGGGATAAAAGGCTATGGATTATTGGGTGGATTCCAAGAGTTGGAGGAACGTGGATTTACATTTCATAGAACTGCAGGAACAAGTGCGGGTTCTATTATAGCTGCCTTCATAGCAGCTGGGTATACAGGGGAAGAAATGGAGAAACTCTTTATTGATATAAACCTATCTGGTTTATTGGATAGGAGACACGGTCTTATACCGATTCCTTTTGCAAAATGGCTTTTAGTTTATTGGAAATTGGGATTATACAAGGGGGAGGCATTAGAAAAATGGGTAGCTCAAAAACTGGCTATCAGAAATGTGGTTACCTTCAAAGATCTTCCCCCTCAATCTCTTCGCATAATCGCTTCGGATATCACAAATGGGAAGTTGGTCGTCCTACCTGATGATTTGAAGAACTATGGGATTGACCCTCATACTTTTTCAGTGGCTAAAGCAGTAAGGATGAGCTGCAGCATTCCCTATTTTTTTGAACCAGTCAAGCTGAATGTAGGAAAAAGTACGGCCCTATTCGTTGATGGGGGAGTATTGAGCAACTTCCCCATGTGGTTATTCAATTCTGAACATGTACGAAAGGAACGACCCGTCATCGGTTTGCGATTGAGTGCGGATGAAATATGGAAGCCACATGAGGTAGGAAACGCCGTGGAGTTATTCTCGGCCCTGTTCAAAACGATGAAGGATGCTCACGATTCACGTTATATATCCAAAAAACATGTTAACAACATCGTTTTTATTCCGATGAAGGGGATTTCCGCGATGGATTTCAATATGAATGATGAGATGAAGGGGGAATTAATAGAACGTGGACGAATTTACACAAGGGAGTTTTTAAAACGATGGACCTATTAAAAAGAAAAAAATCGGGCTCCTAAAATGAGGCCCGATTTTTCTTTTTATTTTTTTTTCCTTCAATGACCGTCAAGTGACTCTCCGTTTTCTTACGTGCTAAACCTTTCTTGGACGTTTTCGCTGCCGAAAAGCTAGCCACATTATCCTTTTTCGAAGTTTTGCTCTTTAGCCGCTTTTTCGACTGACGTGCAGCCTTACGAAATGCCTGTTGCTCTTTTTTCACTGGCTTACTCTTTGTTAATCCGGTGTAGATCATATAAATAATCCCAGCGACCGCGGCAATAATCAGAATATTCTTTAGGAGTCCGATTGGGTCAGTAACCATTCTGCTTATCAGTCCGAAGACTCCGAGGGCGATGATTCCGTATATCAAAATAGATATGAAACGTTTCAACAAAGACACCTCCTTAAGAGCATCATAAGCATTTTTAGCTTATTTTAAACATTATCCATTCAAAATATTCCCAAAAAATAAAGAGGGAGTAATACTTATCATATTATTCCGAAAGTCAGTTATAAGTGTTTTACACAATAACATCCGAGTCTAAACCTTCCTCCGTACTTTTTTCCATCTTTAAGAGCTCATTGAAGGAAGCGAGTGCAACCTCGACCTGATCGTCTGAAGGGGATTTTGTGGTTAACAATTGAAGCCAAAGACCAGGATATCCAAGGTAACGAAGAACAGGAATATCTCTCACTTTATTCGTCAACTGCAATACCTCAAAAGCTATGCCTAGGACGACAGGGATAAGTAAAACGCGATCCACGACACGGAGCCAAAGAGGATCGGTCGGGACGAGAAGGTACACAAACATGCCGACAATGACAGTAAATAGAATAAAGCTACTGCCGCAACGGTAATGAAGCCTTGAACTTGCCTGGACATTGGCCACATTCAATTCTTTGCCACTTTCAAAGCAATTAATCACTTTATGCTCTGCCCCATGATATTGGAACACGCGCTTGATTAATGGGGTCATGGATACTACGTAAATATATACGAGCAGTAGTATCAATTTAAATAAGCTTTCCACTAGGATCTGTGCCAGGTGACTAGAGAATATGGGTCTTGTCAATTCTGCAAGGAAAACGGGAACGAGGGTGAACAGCAATTTCCCGAATAGGAATGATAGAACACCGATAACAGCCACACTTAACCATACACTAAACCTTGAAGACTCCTTGACTTCTTTTTTCTTTTCTACTTTGGTTCCTTCAGCTTCCTCTTCATACTGTTCTGTGGAAAAATTAAGATGTTTAGAGCCATTTGCACTTGATTGTATAAGGGCAACGATTCCCCGTACAAATGGGATTTTTTTTAGCCGATTCATCACAGGCTTTGATTCTCGTGGTAAATGGTAATACACGATCGTTGAATCCTTGCGACGGACAGCGGTGACTGTGTGATGCTTGCCGCCAAACATGACGCCTTCCACGACAGCCTGCCCTCCATAAACGGGTTTTTGAACCTCAGACATTTCTACACCAACCTAAATAGTTTTTCACGTAGCTCTCTCATGGATGCTAACATGTATAGCCTAAAATATGTTCAGGTTTTTAAATCGACCTTTCATCAATCTATTGATGATGAGCGGGGAACTTATTCCTAAACACGAACATAAATGAACCATCTCAGGAAGAAACATTCTTATACATATAAACTTCAACATTGAATGGATATTATCCTTTGAGAAAAGTACATTATTTATGAGTTAATCATACAGAATAATAACAAAAACCTCTAGTAAATCTACCCTCGAAGGCCCAAAAAAGAAAATATTCCTATTTAAGAAAGGACATACTATATATCGGAGGTGTTTAAGGTGTCTACAAATGAAACAGGTAATCATCAGCAAGAGAATAAAAGTTTGTTGCTTGCCAATGTATTTGCCATTGGTATTTTTGGGGGAATCTTTGCTAGTTTAGCCGGAGTGGCGGCACATTATTTTAAGTTTATGGAGTTTAGTCCGAAATTCATCTTAACTTCCTGGTCGGATATGTCCTGGATTGACCGTTGGCAGGGAACGATGATGACTTTGCTAGTGTTCGGAATCCTCTCCATTGGTGTTGCTTTCATATATTATGGGCTTTTTAAAAAAATTAAAAGCATTTTTGCTGGTCTGATTTATGGTGTGATTTGCTGGGCATTACTGGTTTTTGTTTTCAAGCCAATGTTTTCAGATTTGCCCGCTGTTTCGAAGATGTCATCTAATTCCGTCATAACCAGTGTTTGCATTTTTGTTTTATACGGTCTTTTTGTAGGATATTCTATATCCTATGACCATCAGGAATATCTGCGTCAAAAAGAAATCGCTGAAAATCAATCGGGAAGCTGATCGGGCCGTTTGTAAAAAAGTAGTAAGACAATTTGTAATTATGATAGAATATTCATGGAAAGCATTATTTAACCATGAGCAGGTGTTGGAAAGATGATAAAAATTTTATTAATTAATGGTCCGAACCTTAATCGATTAGGTAAACGGGAACCGGTTCATTATGGCTCCTCTACCCTAGAAGATGTGGAAGCCCAATTGAATGAGCAAGCAGAAGGGTTAGATGTGGACTTGAGCTGTTTTCAATCTAATCATGAAGGTGCGATCATCGATAAACTACATTGGTCAGAAGATCATGGATTCGATGGGGTCATCATTAATCCAGGAGCATTCACGCATTACAGCTATGCGATTCGTGATGCGATTGCCGGTATTGATGTTCCGGTTATTGAGGTGCATATTTCGAATATACATGCCCGTGAGAGTTTCCGTCACGAATCGGTTACTGCCCCGGTATCAGCTGGACAGATTGTCGGATTGGGAATGCATGGATATGAATTGGCGTTACAGGCCATTACGAAAATTGCAAGGGGGATAATTAAATGAATAAACTGGAACGGTTGCGCGAATCAATGGAAAAAGTGAACGTTGATGGGATATTAATTACAAGTACATATAACCGCCGGTTTATGACTAACTTCACGGGAAGTACCGGTGTCGTGCTGGTTTCACAGAAAGAGGCTAAGTTCATCACGGACTTTCGATATGTAGAACAGGCGGGGACCCAGGCTAGGGGTTTTGAAATCGTTCAACATAAAGGAACACTCCTTGAAGAAGTCGGGAAACAAGTTGAAGAGATGAAAATTACCAAATTGGGCTTTGAACAAGACCATATGACATTTGCCACATATAAGGCTTATGAAAAGGCTATCAAAGCTCAACTTTTGCCGTTGTCGGGAGTAATTGAGAATTTACGCTTGATAAAGACTTCTTCAGAGATTAAGATATTAAAGGAAGCGGCTGCTATCGCTGATGCTGCCTTTACACATATTCTTGATTTTATTCGTCCAGGCGTCACTGAGCTGGATGTGTCCAATGAACTTGAATTCTTCATGAGGAAACAAGGCGCAACTTCATCTTCTTTCGATATCATTGTCGCATCAGGTGTTCGATCTGCTCTTCCACATGGTGTTGCAACGGATAAGACTATCGAAAAAGGTGACTTCATCACATTGGATTATGGTGCGTACTATAATGGATATGTATCGGATATCACCCGCACATTAGCAGTCGGTAAGCCAAGTGAAGAACTTATTAATATTTATGACATTGTTTTAGAAGCTCAATTACGCGGCATGGCTGGGATTAAACCTGGGATGACGGGTAGGGAAGCGGATGCACTAACTCGCAATTTAATTGAAGAAAAAGGGTTTGGACAATACTTTGGACACTCGACGGGACATGGAATTGGTCTTGAAGTCCATGAAGGTCCCGCATTATCCGTAAGGTCTGATATCATTTTAGAACCAGGCATGGCAGTTACCGTTGAACCAGGGATTTACCTACCGGGAATTGGCGGAGTACGCATTGAAGATGATACAATCGTTACATTAAGTGGTAACGAAGCACTTACTCATTCATCAAAAGAGTTAATCATTCTGTAAACATGTACATGTAGGAGGACAAATTTATGATTTCAGTAAACGATTTTCGCACAGGTGTAACCATTGAAGTAGATAATGGAATTTGGCAGGTTATTGAATTCCAACACGTTAAACCAGGTAAGGGAGCGGCATTTGTACGTTCTAAATTACGTAATCTTCGTACAGGTTCCATCCAAGAAAAAACTTTCCGCGCCGGTGAAAAAGTGGCGAAAGCACATATCGAGAACCGCAAAATGCAGTATCTTTATGCAAGTGGAGACAGCCATGTATTCATGGATAACGAAACATACGACCAAATCGAACTTCCAGCATCAAGTATCGAACGCGAATTGAAATTCTTAAAGGAAAACATGGAAGTACATATCTTGACTTTCCAAGCGGAAACACTAGGCGTCGAGCTTCCTAATACAGTTGAACTTGAAGTTGCTGAAACAGAGCCAGGCATTAAAGGCGATACATCTTCAGGTGGAACAAAAACTGCTGTACTTGAAACGGGCCTTTCCGTTCAAGTGCCATTCTTCATCAACCAAGGCGACAAATTATTGATTAACACAAACGAAGGTTCATACGTATCACGTGCCTAAGTTAACCTAAGTCATAAGAAGTCCGGGATTAATCATCCCGGGCTTTTTTTATGTTTTTTTAGTCACAAAGATGAATTCAGGCGATGCTTCTTTGATTAGCTTGTCATCATTATATGATTCCCGGCATACATTTTATTGAAAGTGGTGTATACAGGAGGATTGCCTAAATGGAAATGGTACTTTCTTTTCTACCGAAAAAACTATGCGCACATCTCCAAGGGATGACCCCGATGATGATAGAAAAAATAGAAGAGCTGAGGATTCGAGTCGGCAGGCCGTTAGAAGTGATAGCAGGGGGAAATCCTTTCTTTTTCCCTTATGAAGTGACCCCGAGTGATGCAGAGCAATTACTGAATTCTATAGGCCAATTTTCGCTATATACGCTAGAAGAAGAATTAAAGCGCGGTTATATCACCATAGCCGGGGGACATCGTGTAGGACTAGCGGGCAAGGTCATACTGGAAAATGGGATGGTCAAGGCGATAAGGGATATCTCGTCCTTTAATATTCGGGTAGCACGTGAAAAGATAGGGGCAGCTGAACCACTCACGGCTTATTTATATAATGGGGAATGGCAGCATACCCTTTTAATCGGTGCCCCCCAGTCAGGGAAAACGACCATTTTGCGTGATATTGCCAGAATGATCTCGAGTGGAATCGATCGGAAGGGCATCCCTCCTCAAAAAGTGGGGATTGTGGATGAACGATCGGAAATAGCTGGTTGTGTTCATGGAGTTCCTCAACTTGAATTCGGCCCAAGGGTGGATGTCCTTGATGGCTGCCCCAAAGCGGAAGGGATGATGATGATGATTCGTTCTATGTCCCCGGATGTATTGGTTGTGGATGAAATTGGACGGGCAGAGGATACACAAGCGGTACTCGAAGCCGTAAATGCAGGAATTAAACTGATCATCACTACGCATGGCCATACACTGGAGGAAGTGAAAAAACGTCCTTTTGTATCGGAAATCTTAAGACAGAATATTTTTGAACGCTTTATTGAATTACAAAGAAGTAAGACAGGAGACCGGAGTTATAGGGTGTTCGATGCGGCGGGTGGCCAATTATTCTTAGGTGGAGCCGTGAGTCCTCATGTTTAAGATGATTGGAGCGGCCATCATTATTTTAGCCACAACATGGGCGGGCTTTGAAGCCGCCAAGAAATTGAGTATGCGCCCCCGCCAGTTACGTCAACTGAAAGTCGCCATGCAATCGCTTGAAGCTGAAATCATGTATGGGCAGACCCCTTTGAAAGAAGCAGCCCAGAAGCTCTCCAAGCAAATGCCAAAACCACTTTCCCACTTTTTCCATACGTTTGCCAATCGACTTGAATCAGGCGAAACCACTGTAAAAGAGGCTTGGGACGCTAGCTTGAAAAAGATATGGCAGTCCCTTGCTTTAAAGCAAGGGGAGTTTGAAATCCTATCTCAGTTCGGTGAAACCCTTGGGAGAAGTGATAAATATCATCAGCAAAAACAAATCATGCTAACGATGGCACACTTGGAACGGGAAGAGAACGATGCACTGGAACGACAGAGAAAGTATGAAAAGATGATGAAGAGCCTAGGCTTTTTATCAGGATTATTATTAATCATTTTGCTGATGTAGGGCATATGCGGGAGGGATAAACATGGGCATTGATGTGGACATCATATTCAAGATAGCGGGTGTGGGGCTTGTCGTGGCGTTTCTTCATACGATTCTCGATCAGGTAGGGAAAAAGGAATATGCTCAGTGGGTGACACTTTTTGGCTTTATCTATATTTTGTTTATGGTAGCTTCCGTGGTAGAGGATCTATTTCAAAAAATTAAGTCCGTATTCCTATTCCAGTAAAGGGGGTAATCGCGATTGAAATCATAAAAATCGTCGGAATTGCCCTAGTAGCCACCTTTTTAGCCTTGATAGTCAAGGAGCAGAAGCCAAATTTTGCTTTTTTGTTAGTCGTTTTTGTAGGTTGTACAATCTTTCTCTTTCTGGCGGATAAAATATACGAAATCATTTTGATGCTTGAAAAGATAGCTGTGAATGCGAATGTCAATACAGTTTATTTAGAGACAATCTTGAAAATTATCGGAATTGCTTATATCGCTGAATTTGCTTCTCAAATCACAAAAGATGCAGGTCAAGGGTCATTAGCTTCCAAAATAGAACTGAGCGGGAAGATTTTGATCTTGGCCATGGCCATTCCCATTTTGACGGTCATTATTGAAACGGTAATACAGATGCTCCCTAGTTAATGGACTATTCCAACTAGTCAATTGAGGTGAATGTATGAAGCGGCAGATGCCTTTCTTATTCTTCCTATTCGTTTTATTCTTTTTCCTGCATACATCTGTTGGGCATGCTGCCGAAAATGGTGAAATCAAGAATGAGCCCATTAAGCAATCTGAGGAAGAACAGACATGGAGGGATAACCAGGAACCAATCATGCAATCAGAACTGGTACAAGCTCAAATTGAAAGATTAGGCGTTGACGAGCTCAAGCAATATTGGGATGACATCGTAACGGAATATGGCGGTTTCTTACCGGAAAGCCAAAAGGGTAGTTTTATGGATTTTGTGAGTGGTGAAAAGAAGTTTTCATTCGAACAATGGTTTAAAGGCATAATGAAATTCGTCTTTCATGAACTCCTTGTAAACGGTAAATTACTGGGATCGCTCATTCTTTTGACCGTGTTCAGCATGTTTCTGCAAGCACTACAGAATGCTTTTGAACGGAGCTCAGTGAGTAAGGTGGCCTATGCGATCGTTTATATGGTATTGATCATAATGGCACTGAATAGTTTCCATGTGGCCATTGAATATACAAAAGATACGATTGATTTAATGATTTCCTTTCTAATGGCGCTCCTACCTTTGTTGTTAGCTTTAATAGCGGCTTCAGGTGGTCTTGTATCCGCTGCATTCTTTCATCCAATCTTAATGTTCCTGATGAATACCAGTGGGATATTGATCCAATATGTCGTCCTGCCTCTCTTATTCTTCGCTGCCATTTTAAGTATTGTCAGCACATTGTCTGAACATTACAAAGTGACCCAACTCGCGCAATTGCTTCGTAATTTTGCTATCGGGATCCTGGGTGCCTTCATGACGATATTTCTCGGTGTGATTTCCGTCCAGGGTGCCTCATCCGCCGTTGCCGATGGAGTGACGATCAGGACGGCAAAATTCATTACCGGTAATTTCATTCCGGTGATAGGGCGTATGTTCACTGATGCGACGGATACAGTCATTAGTGCATCAGTCCTTCTTAAAAATACGGTGGGCTTGGCAGGTGTCGTCATCCTTCTGCTCATCATTGCTTTCCCCGCCATAAAGATCTTAATGATCGCTTTTGTCTATAAGTTGGCTGCCAGTCTTTTGCAACCACTTGGAGGAGGACCCGTCATCAATTGTCTCGACATTATTAGTAAGAGTATGATTTATATTTTTGCAGCGCTGGCCATCGTATCTCTCATGTTCTTTTTATGCATCACCGTAATTATCGCAGCCGGGAATATAACGCTGATGGTCCGCTAGGAAGGATGAAGTGTGAGTGAGCTTTTTAGCTGGTTGGATAACAAATATTATCGTATTTGTATTGCTGGCAACCGTGATCGATATGCTGCTTCCCAGTTCAGCACTGCAAAAATATGCAAAAATGGTCATCGGACTATTATTGATCGCGATAATTCTTACTCCAATTTTGGGACTATTTCATACGGATTTTGATAAAATTCTTTCCACTGTGACAAGTGAATTTGAAAACCCAAATAAAAAAGATTTAGGAAATTTAACAGAAATGAAGAAAAAAGAAATACAAGCTACCCAAGGTGCATATATTTTAGAACAAATGGCTGTTGACCTACAGACAGAAGTGGAAGAGGAGTTGGTGGAGGAGTACCAAGTAAAGATCAGTTCGATTGAAGTCGGAGTCACGAATGAGGAAAGTCCGAGCTTAGAAGAACTACAGCATATCAATATTTCATTGGAGGAGGCGGAAAAAAGAGACTCATCCTCCGCGATAGAGACGGTGGCTAAGGTGGACATCAGCACCCGGGAAAAGACCACACCTACTATGTTGAACCTCGAAGCCGTCAAGAAGTTTCTGGCAGCAAGTTGGTCTGTCGATGAAGAAATCATTGAAATCGCCGGGGAGAGGAGTGACTGAGATATGAATAAAGATAAGGGTCCATTATCCTGGCTAAACAAACTATTGAACAAAGATCCGGACCAAAAAGATCCCCAAGATAAAAAACCTTCGATGTATATCTATGCCTTAATTGTTGTCCTATTGGGTGTGGGAATCATGATGGCCGGGAATCTATTGACCACCACGAACCAGGCAGGGAAGATAACGGGCGATAAAGCGGTATTCAGTAATAATAAGCAGGAAGAAGAGGATGTGGAAACATTCGGTCAGAAAAACCAGACCGACTTCAAGTCGACAAAAGATTATGAAGTATACCTGGCGAACGAAATGAAGGAAGCCCTGGAATCCATTGTAGGTGTGGAGGATGTAAAAGTCGTAATCTATGTGGATGCATCCGAGAAAAAAGTCTATGAAAGAAATAAAACCACTCAAAAACAAGTGACTCAAGAAACCGACCAGGAAGGCGGAAAAAGAACGGTCGAAGACACCTCGGTAGATGAACAGCTTGTCCTGATTAAAAACGGGGAAAAAGAGGGACCAATCATTTCCGAAACCCAAAAGCCAAGCGTACGAGGGGTCCTCGTTGTCGCTAAAGGGGCAGATAATATACAAATTAAGAAATGGATTGTCGAAGCTGTAACACGCTCGCTTGATGTGTCAAGTCACCGGGTTTCTGTCATGCCTAAAAAATAAGGGGGAAAACGAACATGTTATTGAAAAAACAAACGGTTTGGTTATTGACGATGTTAAGTCTAGTAGTGGTGCTCTCGGTCTACTATTTAACGGCTCCTGAAGAAAATGCAGCAGATTTGCCGGCAACGGAAGAACAAAAAAATCAGACAGAAAGTCAAACGGAAAGCAAAGGAGACAGTAAAGAAGAAAGCAAAAAGGAAACGGAGACTTCCACAGGGGATAATGGTTCTTCTGTAACCATTGCTTCCGGTGACGAATTTGAGGCATTAAGAATGCAAATTGAGGACGAACGTGCGAAATTGAATGAAGAGTTAACGGTTAAAATGGGGGATACCGATCTATCCGCTGAAGAAAGAGATGAAGCTTATGCTAAAATCGAACAATTAAGTGAAACGAAAGTGAAGGAAAATATCATTGAAAACTTAATTGTAGCGATGGATTATAATGCTGCGCTTGTCCGGGTTGATGGAACGGATGTAAAAGTGAGTGTAAAAGCTGATAAACAAACGAAGACGGAAGCTAATAACATCATACGCCTTGTACGTAAAGAAGTGGAGAATGCACAAAATGTAGTCGTGAATTTCCAACCGGAAAAATAATTTTAAAGTGAGTGGAAACTGATACACAACAGTTTTTCGAAAAAGGAAATATGCATGCTGGTTCTTTTCTTTAGTAGAAAAGGCCTTTTTTTTCGGAAAAAAATGGATGGTCGCGATTTGGTGGTTCCAAAAAAAGGAGACAAAAAAATAAAAATACCTCCCCTCGGCATTATCCAATGTAATCCCTTTAAAGTAATAAAAAAGGCGGTTTTACATGGTTTTTACCGTTTTAATAGGGGGAAATTCCGAATTATATTTTAAAAATAGATTTAAAAAATTCACAATCTTAAGATAAAAGTGTAATATAGAACTGTAAATAGCAAGTCCCAACTAATCTATCATTGAATATATACAAGCTAATATTGTATGATATTAGAAGCAGGTATTAAAAAATTCAAAACTTCCTGCTAGACATATTTTTTGAGGGATTTACTTCTGTTATATTACAGAAGGGATATGTGAAATGTCTTTCGGTGTTTTAAAAGAAACGGCTCCGGTGCTAGAGACGGCAGAGGCCAAAGACGATGGGCAAATTACATATACATATTGAATTGTCTCAAATTTCCATTAAATCAGACAAGGGGTGCCTAAAATGAAGGTCCAAGAAATTCGTGAAATTATTAAGTTAGTCGATCAATCTAACATCGGTGAATTTGTTTATGAAAATGAAGGAACTAAAATTTTGCTGAAGAAAACGGAAGCGGGTACAGTAGCTTATCCAGCACCTGCTCAAGAAGTCGTACAAGCTAAAGCGGCTGTTGAAGTCACACCTACACCAGCAGCCCAGCCAGTAGCTAAAGCGCCAGAAGCAGCAACACCAGCAACTCCTATAAATGAGCAAGAAAACTTACATAAAATCACATCCCCAATGGTGGGAACGTTCTATCAATCTCCTTCTCCTGATGCTGATGCATACGTGAAAGTAGGCTCCAAAGTAACGGCGGACAAAATTGTCTGCATCGTGGAAGCTATGAAACTTTTCAATGAAATTGAAGCGGAAGTAAACGGGGAAATTGTAGAAGTACTTGTAAAAGAAGGCCAACTTGTAGAATATGGTCAACCATTATTTTTAGTAAAGCCTGAATGAGGAGCTGTTTCTAAATGATTAAGAAGGTATTGATTGCAAATCGCGGTGAAATTGCAGTCCGGATTATTAGGGCTTGCAAGGAGCTTGGTATTGAAACTGTAGCGGTTTATTCAGAAGCCGACAAAGAGGCACTACATGTACAAATTGCTGACGAAGCTTACTGTATTGGTCCTAAACTATCAAAAGATAGTTATTTAAATACAACGAACATTATCAGCACAGCCAAGAAAACAGGTGCGGATGCCATCCATCCTGGATATGGTTTCCTTGCAGAAAATGCTAACTTTGCGGAGCTATGTCGTGAATGTAATATTATATTCATAGGACCAAGTCCTGAGGCCATCAATAAAATGGGAACTAAGGACGTGGCAAGGGAGACCATGCGTAAAGCTGGTGTTCCTATCGTACCAGGTTCAAAAGGAATCATTAAGGACACGGATGAAGGTGTGGCACTTGCCAAGGAAATGGGCTACCCAGTCATCATTAAAGCTACAGCTGGTGGCGGCGGTAAAGGAATCCGTGTTGCGAGAACGGAAGAAGAGCTCGTCAAAGGCATTAATATCACGCAACAAGAGGCAGCAACGGCCTTCGGCAACCCGGGCGTATATATTGAAAAGTATATCGAGGACTTCCGTCATGTTGAAATTCAGGTGATGGCTGATAACCACGGGAATGCCATTCATTTAGGAGAGCGTGACTGCTCGGTTCAACGACGTTTACAAAAGCTTGTTGAAGAAACACCATCTCCGGCCCTTGATGGGGAGACACGTGCGGAAATGGGACAAGCTGCCGTTACAGCTGCTCTTGCCGTTAATTATTCCGGTGCAGGTACGGTGGAATTCATTTATGATTATGTGAATAGGAAGTACTATTTCATGGAAATGAATACACGTATCCAAGTGGAACATCCTGTTACGGAAATGGTCACAGGTGTAGACTTGATTAAAGAACAAATCAAAGTCGCTTCTGGCGATAAGCTTTCTCTTTCACAGGAGGAAGTGACCTTTAACGGTTGGTCAATCGAATGCAGGATCAATGCGGAAAATCCTGAAAAGAATTTCATGCCTTCCGCAGGGAAAATCCAGATGTATTTACCACCAGGTGGATATGGCGTCCGTGTGGATTCTGCAGCATACCCAGGATATACAATACCGCCATATTACGATTCCATGATTGCTAAATTAATTGTCCATGCACCGACAAGAGAAGAAGCAATCGAGAAAATGAAACGAGCTTTAGGCGAGTTTGTCATTGAGGGAATTAAGACTACAATTCCTTTCCATATTAAGTTACTTCAGCATGAACAATTTGTTTCTGGAGAATTTAATACCAAATTCCTTGAAATTTATGATGTAATGAACTCATAATGTAAAGGAAGACAGGAGGTGCTTTTAGAATGAGTGAATTGGAAGGCAAGTTACTCGAAATGGATGAATACAATAGTGGACTTGGTAAAGTTGAGATTGCACCTGAGGTTATAGAAGTTATCGCGGGTATTGCTGCATCGGAAGTGGAAGGTGTAGCACATATGCGGGGGAATTTTGCGACAGGCGTAGTAGAAAAGCTTGGCAAGAAGAACCACGGCAAAGGTGTTAAAGTAGACTTAACAGGTGAAACGATCAAAGTCGATCTATATTGTGTGATGAAATTTGGTGTGTCTATTCCGAAAATTGCACAGGAAGTTCAAGACAATATTCGTGAAGCGTTATTAAATATGACTGCTATCGACGCGGGAGAAGTAAACATTCATGTTGTTGGAATAGCTTTCGAAAATGCAAAAAATGAAACGGATTACGAGCAAGAAGTGTAATCGGCATCATTCTAACTAAAACCTGCAAAAACCCGACTATATGTCGGGTTTTTGTTTTGAGTCTTTATTCAATGAATCCATCCCGCTCTCATAATATTCTGTTATACGAACATAATAAGGCGGTGTATGGAAGTTTCCCTTTAATTTACGTGGGTTTTCTGTTAGAGTGTAAAAGATGAAATATGATCATGAAAGCTAAGCAGGGACTTTTGGCAGTTTCGAAAAAATATAACATGATCCGTTGTACAAAAGTTAAATGGCGAAACATCCATTTAACGTGAATCCTCATGAGAAATTGCATAGAGGTTCATGTCATGGAGAGTATTTTGACGTTTTTGTTAGCGGAAAATAGATGAATCTATAGAAATTACGATAAAGAACTTAATATTTTCGATAAATTGTTGATTATTGTTCGTCTGTACTAGCATTTTCATATATAATAGTAGATGTCAAAGGAGTAAGATTATGAAAAGAAGAGTAGCCCGTGAAAAATCCCTTCAAGCACTATACCAAATAGATATCGCCAAGTCAGAACCGGAAGAAGCTATGGAAAGTGTGCTGAACGGTGCACCCACTGACGAGTATTTCGAAACATTAGTTACAGGGATAGCGGAAAAGCGTGAACAGATTGATGGAATGATCAGAGATAATTTGGAAAACTGGACATTGGAAAGACTCGCAAATATCGATCGGAATCTACTGCGTATCGCAGTTTATGAAATGATCCATTGTGATGATGTCCCGGTAAGTGTTGCGATGAATGAAGCTATTGAAATTGCTAAGAAATTCGGTGATGACCAATCAAGCAGCTTTGTGAATGCCGTTTTATCCAAAGTCAAAGAAAAAGTCGGCAACTAAAGCTATTTTAGGTACTGATGGGTCTCCGCAATTTCTTTAGCGAAAGTTAACTTGGGAGGAACTACACATGTCAGCTCAAATCATTAATGGTAAAGAAATTGCAGAGTCGGTAAGGCAGGATATTAGCAAGGAAGTCCAACAATTACGTGAAAAAAATGTTGTGCCCGGATTGGCCGTTATATTAGTCGGTGACAATCAGGCTTCACAAACCTATGTGCGAAATAAGCAAAAAGCTTGTGAAGATTTAGGCATGCATTCCGTGTTAATCCAAAAACCTGCGGATTTAACACAGCAGGAATTAATACAGAACATCGATGAATTAAACCAGGATGACAGCATTCATGGGATTTTGGTGCAGCTGCCGTTACCTGGACATATTCAGGAAAAAGCGATTATTGAAGCGATTTCACCTGAGAAGGATGTTGACGGGTTCCATCCAATCAACATTGGCAGGATGATGACGGGACAGGATGCTTTCTTGCCGTGCACGCCGTATGGAATTATGGTCATGCTTGAACATATCGATTATAACCTTGAAGGCAAGCACGTCGTTATTGTCGGAAGAAGCAATATCGTAGGGAAACCATCAGGACAGTTGTTTTTGAATGCGGATGCAACGGTTACATATTGCCACTCTAAGACGAGTGACCTTGCTTACTTTACTAAACAAGCTGATGTGGTCGTGGTTGCCGTCGGTAAAAGAGATACAATCACCAGTGCCCACATTAAAGAGGGTGCCGTCGTGATTGATGTTGGCATGAACAGAAATGATGAAGGTAAGCTTTGTGGAGACGTTTCGTTTGAAGAAGTGAAGGAAAAAGCTTCTTACATTACCCCTGTACCTAGAGGCGTAGGTCCGATGACGATTACGATGCTCATGAAGAATACTGTTAAATCTGCTCAGAAAACACTTAACTTGGATAAACAAACAATGAAAAGTTAAAAAAAATGCCAAATTATTTTAAAGAAGCGGACCTCTTGTTTTATAATAACAAGAGACCGCTTTTTTCTATGTAAAGATTAACTGGGACTATAAGTCTGCAGTAAAGGCTGGTTCCCTTTATATCCGATTCTGTCGGAAGGAGACATTATATGAGCGACCAACAATATTTAAGTGTGTCGGCTTTAACCAAATATATTAAACGAAAGTTCGATGTGGATCCGCATTTGCAAAATGCATACATAAAAGGGGAAATATCCAATTTCAAACAGCATACAAGCGGGCATATGTACTTTACTTTAAAAGACGAGAAAGCCCGTTTGCTGGCTGTCATGTTTGCGGCTAACAACAAAGGGATGAAATTCACACCTGAAAATGGGATGAAGGTACTTGTAAGGGGAGATATATCCCTATACGAAGCCAGTGGACAGTATCAGCTTTATGTGAAAAGCATGGCTCCTGACGGTGTGGGGGATCTATACATTGCATATGAACAGTTAAAGAAAAAACTGGAAGAAGCAGGATTATTCCTGGCTAAACATAAGAAAGCGATTCCGCAATACCCCAAATCGGTGGGGGTCATTACATCACCGACTGGGGCAGCTTTAAGGGATATTATAACGACCATCAAGCGGCGTTATCCCATTACTAAAATCATTGTTTATCCAGCTCTTGTACAAGGAAATAATGCTGCTAAATCGATTGCACAGGCGATTTCACTGGCCAATGCAAGAGCAGAATCCGATGTGCTGATAGTTGGGAGGGGCGGTGGTTCCATCGAGGAACTTTGGGCCTTCAATGAAGAGATAGTAGCTGAGTCGATATATGATTCGGATATTCCCATTATCTCAGCAGTGGGGCATGAAACGGATTTCACGATTGCTGACTTTGTTGCTGACATGCGTGCGCCGACTCCTACGGGGGCAGCGGAGCTTGCAGTGCCTCACCTGAATGAAATATTGGAAAGGTTGATGAATCGCAAGAATCGTTTGACACGTTCCATCCAGGAGCAAGTGAATGCCAATCGTACACATTTGAGTAGGCTTGAAAGGTCTTACGCATTCCGTTACCCTCATAAAATGTACGAACAAAAACTTGAACAGTTGGATAGGGCAACAGAGAGGTTAGGGAAAACCAGTACGCGATATTTCCTGAAGAAAAGGGATGAATTGAATCAGATGACTGAAGTTCTGAATAAACAGCATCCTGAGCAATTGGTCAGGACTTCAAAGGAAAACCTGCAGCAGTACGAAAAAGCGCTGCGTAAGACTATGGAAGCCATCTATCGTCAAAAATCACAGCGATTCGTTTCAATGACTGCCACTCTATCGGCCCTAAGCCCACTGAAGATCATGGAGCGGGGCTATGGGTTAGTCTTTACTGAAGATGAGACGTTAATTAAAAGCACACAGCAAGTATCCACTGGAGATAAGATAGCTGTTTCGATAAAAGACGGAACACTTGAATGTGAGATAACCGAAATAAAGGAGCGGATTGAGCCATGACTAACAAAAAGGATATTACATTTGAAGAAGCGATGGAGAACCTCGAGAAAATTGTAGAACAGTTGGAAGAAGGAGATGTACCATTGGAAAAAGCCATTTCCATTTATAAACAAGGAATGGATTTATCCAGACTATGCCATACCAAGTTGAAAACTGTCGAGGATCAGTTAACGCAAATTTTACGCGAAGATGGAGAACTGGAAAACTTTGCGGTTCAGGAGGAAGAATAATATGAGTACGGCAACGTTCGAAACTTTTTCGAAAGAGTATAAAGCGTTAATAGAGAAAGAAGTCGTTGAATATGTGAAGAAATTGAACGCTCCAGAAAGCGTCAAAGAAGCTATGGCCTATTCCTTGGAGGCAGGCGGAAAACGCATCCGTCCTTTATTGGTCTTCTCGGTATTGTCGGCATTCGGAAAAGATTTGAGGTTGGGGATTCCGGCTGCAGCGGCAATTGAAATGATTCATACGTATTCTTTGATTCATGATGACCTGCCAGCGATGGATGATGATGATCTCCGACGCGGAAAACCGACGAATCATAAAGTTTTCGGTGAAGCGGTGGCCGTACTCGCGGGTGATGCCTTACTTACATATAGCTTCCAATTGGTGGCTGAAATGTCTGATCCCGAAGTGAGTGCGGAGATGAAGTTGGATTTAGTAACTGAAATTGCAAAATCCGCCGGTGCAGAAGGAATGGTTGGAGGACAAGTAGCAGATATGGAAGGCGAAGAAAAGCAGCTGACCCTTAGTGAAATGGAGTATATTCATGAACATAAAACGGGGAAACTATTGGCGGCAAGTATCCTTTCAGGTGCCATCTTAGCTGGAGCCGATGCCAATCAACGTCAGCATCTCCGCGATTTTGCTTATCACTTGGGACTTGCTTTTCAAATCCGGGATGATATCCTGGATATTGAAGGTTCGGTCGAGCTTATTGGTAAGCCTGTCGGCAGTGACGCGGCGAACCACAAAAGCACCTATCCTTCCCTGCTGACGCTACAGGGAGCCAAGGACAAATTGAATCATCATATCCAATTGGCGCATGCTTCCTTAGCGGAAACGAAATTACAAACGGGCCTATTGAATGAATTAACGGATCTAATAGCGAATCGAGATCATTGAGCATTACCAAATTTGTTATCAAACAAAGTTTTATGGTATACTCATTGTGAAAATTTATGCAACATAAAATGAATTCATAAATGACGATACGTGATAAAATTGGTATATAAAGCCGCCGAAATCACCTGGGTGTTGGCGGCTATTTTTTAACTTAAAAAGAATTTTTCGGTCAAGCCTTCTATAATAGTCGCTTTTGAGGCTCTGATTATGCTTACAACCGGAAATGACAGAAAGTGAGTGGTCCTGTTTGGATCTTCTATCTATAAAAGACCCTTCATTTTTGAAGAAAATGAATAATGAAGAGCTTGTCGAATTAAGTGTGGATATTCGTAAATTCCTCGTGGAAAAATTATCGGTAACTGGTGGGCATATCGGTCCCAATTTAGGCGTGGTCGAGTTGACAATCGCGCTTCATAAAGAATTTGATAGTCCGAATGATAAAATTTTATGGGATGTAGGTCATCAATCTTATGTTCATAAAATCTTAACAGGAAGAGCCGGAGAGTTTAATACGTTAAAGAAATACAAAGGGCTTTGTGGTTTTCCAAAAATGATTGAAAGTTCTCATGATGTTTGGGAAACGGGACATAGCTCGACCTCTCTTTCCGCTGCCATGGGAATGGCTGCAGCCCGTGATATCAAAGGAGAAAAGAGTTTTATCCTACCAGTGATAGGGGATGGCGCCCTTACAGGTGGAATGGCTCTTGAAGCCTTGAATCATATCGGTGATGAGAAAAAGGACATGATCGTTATATTGAATGATAATGAAATGTCCATTGCCCCTAATGTAGGCGCCTTGCACTCGGTACTGGGAAGATTAAGGACAGCAGGAAAATACAACTGGGCAAAAGACGAGTTGGAAATGTTCTTGAAAAAGATTCCCGCAGTCGGTGGCAAACTAGCAGCAACGGCCGAACGCTTGAAAGACAGTATGAAATACCTGTTGGTGTCCGGCATGTTTTTCGAGGAGTTAGGTTTTACCTATCTTGGACCAGTAGATGGCCATAATTATGAAGAACTGTTAGATAACTTGAGATTTGCCAAGAAAACTAAGGGTCCTGTCCTATTGCACGTAATTACCAAAAAAGGAAAAGGGTACTCACCTGCTGAGCTTGATACGACAGGCAATTGGCATGGAACAGGCCCATACAAAATTGAAACGGGTGACTTCGTTAAATCACCTAGTAAAGGGCCGGCTTGGAGTGCGTTAGTAAGTGAAACGGTACGCAAGCTTGCACGAAATGACGAACGTATCGTCGCGATAACACCTGCGATGCCCGTTGGATCGAAGTTAGTCGGTTTTGCGAATGAATTTCCTGAGCGTTTTTATGATGTTGGAATTGCTGAGCAGCATGCCGCTACTTTCGCAGCCGGGTTGGCAACCCAGAAAATGAAACCGTTTTTGGCGATTTACTCAACCTTCTTGCAAAGAGCGTATGATCAGGTGGTACATGATATCTGCCGTCAAAACTTGAATGTCTTTATTGGCATTGACCGTGCCGGTCTTGTCGGTTCTGATGGGGAAACGCATCAAGGTGTGTTCGATATCGCGTTCCTACGCCATGTTCCTAATATGGTATTGATGATGCCTAAAGATGAAAATGAAGGTCAGCATATGGTCAATACAGCCATTAATTATGATGATGGTCCCATAGCCATGCGTTTTCCGCGCGGAAATGGACAGGGAGTCGTCATGGATACAGAATTACAACAAATCCCGATTGGTTCATGGGAAGTATTGAAAGAAGGATCGGACGTTGCCATTTTAACATTTGGGACAACTATTCCGATGGCTCTTGAAGCAGCAGCCCAACTTGAAAAAGAGGACTACTCTGTAAAGGTTATCAATGCTCGTTTCATAAAGCCTCTTGATGAAAAGATGCTTAGCAGCTTACTTGGCGAGAAAATGCCAATATTGACAATTGAAGAAGCCATTCTTCAAGGTGGATTCGGTAGTTCAGTACTTGAATATGCACATGACCAAGGGTTCTACGGGGCAATCATTGACCGAATGGGCATACCAGATTACTTCGTTGAACACGGTAGTGTGGACGAGTTACTGGAAGAAATCGGCCTAACAACGGATACGGTTAAGAAAAAGATTAAAATGATAACGCCAAAAAAAGAAAAAAGGGCCTGACAATATGAAAGTAGCGAAAGAAAGATTAGATGTTTTATTAGTAGAACAAGGATTGGCCGAAACGCGTGAAAAAGCAAAGCGTATGGTGATGGCTGGGCTTGTCTATGCAAATGAAGAAAGATATGAAAAACCAGGGGAAAAAGTGCCGGTTGATCTTGAATTGACGATAAAAGGGAAAGTGATGCCTTATGTATCAAGAGGTGGTCTGAAACTTGAGAAGGCATTGAAAGAATTTGATTTACACGTCGATGGAAAGATCCTTCTGGATATCGGCTCATCCACTGGGGGCTTTACCGATTGTGCTTTACAGAATGGCGCCATCATGTCTTATGCTCTTGATGTTGGCTATAATCAACTTGCATGGAAGCTAAGACAAGATGAGCGGGTTAAGGTCATGGAACGGACTAATTTCCGCTATGTCACACCTGCTGATTTAGATGGACAGATGCCTAACTTTGCAAGCATTGATGTATCTTTCATCTCGCTCACTTTGATTTTACCTGTGTTAAAAACCTTGCTTGTTCCAAAAAGCGACGTCGTGGCACTTGTAAAACCTCAATTTGAAGCGGGGAAGGGTCAAGTTGGCAAAAAAGGGATTGTCCGTGAGCCTAAAATTCATAAAGAAGTGTTGAACAAGATTATTTCCTTTGCACAAATGGAAGGATACGATATTAAAGATGCTTCCTTCTCTCCTATTACTGGTGGGGACGGCAACATAGAATTTCTGCTCCATTTATTTTGGGAGGGCCCAAAAGAAGTGGGAGATATGCTACTATCCAAAACGGTGGATGATATCGTTGGGGAAGCCCATGCCCAATTTAAGAAAGAATAGATAAGTCTTCGTATGGCTCCTTTGGCTGAATGGTTAGCTAAAGGAGCTTTTTTTCTTGAAATGGTTCATGTTCATGCACCAAGGTTTAGAAAAAGTATGCAAAGAAAGTTTTAGTACAAAATAAGGGATAAGAAATGTATATTAGAGAAAAAAGTTGTACAATTGTATAAAAATCCGCTAACATTAATATTAGCCTCTTTCTTCGACGGTTTTCTTGTGTGTTAGGGACGTTTGTGAGGATTAGGAAAAGTAAAGCAATTACATATGGTCAGCTTGCTAAAGTTAGGGCAACGATGATAATTAAAATGAGCAACAGTTGAGAGGTGCTTCTACTTATGAATAAAGGACAGCGTCATATAAAAATAAGGGAAATAATTACGAATAATGATATTGAGACACAGGACGATTTAGTGGAAGAACTTAAAAATGCGGGGTATAACGTTACACAAGCAACTGTTTCAAGAGACATTAAGGAACTTCACCTTGTAAAGATACCGTTATCTGACGGCAGGTATAAATACAGCTTACCGGCTGACCAACGTTTTAATCCATTACAGAAATTAAAAAGAATGCTGGTTGATGCTTTTGTTCGCATTGACGCTGCAAATAATTTGCTAGTCATGAAGATGTTACCAGGAAATGCCCAAGCAATTTGTGCACTGATAGATAATTTGAATTGGCAAGAAATACTCGGAACCATCGGCGGTGATGATACATGTTTAATTATTTGCCGTTCTGAAGAAGACGCAAAGATCATTTCCGGCAAATTCTTGGACATGCTCTAATATTTTGAAGAGGTGATCTAGATTGTTAACAGAACTTTCGATTAGGAATTTTGCGATCATTGATAGCCTGTCCGTTTCTTTTGAAACAGGATTGACGGTATTAACGGGGGAAACTGGGGCAGGAAAATCCATTATCATTGATGCCGTGCATCTATTGGTTGGAGGGCGTGGTTCGGCAGAATTCATACGCCATGGTGAATCGAAGGCTGAGATAGAAGGCCTATTTCAAATAGAAGATGATACCCATCCGGTATTTGTTAAGGCGAAAGAATTTGGCATCGATATGAACGATGGAATGGCTATCCTGCGAAGGGACATTTCACTGAGTGGTAAAAGTGTATGCAGGGTCAATGGAAAATTGGTTACGATCGCGATATTGCGAGAGATAGGGCGGACATTAATCGATATTCATGGTCAGCATGAACATCAGGAATTAATGGATGAACGACTTCATCTTCCATTGCTGGACCAGTTTGGCGGGGAAAAAATCGCGGCCGCACTTGCTGAATACCAAAAGCTATATAAGAATTATGAAATGACATCCAAGCAGTTAAATAATTTGAGCCAGAACGAACAGCAAATGGTCCATCGATTAGATTTGATCCAGTTTCAGTCCGATGAAATCCAAAACGCGGAGTTAAAGCTCCATGAAGATGAAGAGTTGATGGAAGAACGAAAAAGGATCAACAATTTCGAGAAGATTCATGAGGCCCTCCAGACAAGTTATAATGCCTTAAATGGAGAGCAACATGCCGTGGATTGGCTTTCAGTAGCCATGAGTAATATGGAGGAAGCGGCCAACTTGGATGAAGCACTGAAAAAAAGCTCCGAAACCGTCTCAAATAGTTATTTCCTGCTTGAGGAAGCGGTTTCTACTATTAGAGATCAATTGGATTCCTTGGATTACGATACGGAACGGGTGGAGTTCATCGAAAGCCGCCTAAATGAAATTAACCAATTGAAGCGAAAATATGGGCGCAGCATCGAAGAGATTTTAGAGTATAGTGCAGGTATTGAAGAAGAAATCGAAAAGCTTCAAAATCGGGAAAGTCATATCTTAAAACTGGAAAAGGAACTTAAATCAATAAAGGCGGATTTGATTATTGAAGCGAAAAATCTGTCTGAGCTCAGACAAACATTCGCCCAGCAATTAACGAAGAGCATTCATCAGGAATTAAAGGATCTATATATGGAAAAGACCATATTCGAACCACATTTTCATCAAACGGCCTATACTTTTGATGAGCTATCAGAACGTGGGATTAATCAATCTGGTCTCGATAACATGGAATTTTATATATCCACCAATCCTGGTGAACCTTTAAAACCATTGTCAAAGATTGCATCTGGAGGAGAGTTGTCCCGGATTATGTTGGCGATGAAAAGTATTTTCTCCAAGCACCAAGGGATTACCTCCATCATTTTTGATGAGGTAGACACAGGTGTAAGTGGCCGGGTGGCTCAATCCATTGCCGAAAAAATCTACAAAGTGGCCACGGGTTCCCAAGTGCTTTGCATTTCCCATTTACCTCAGGTTGCCGCGATGGCGGATACTCATCTATTCATCGCCAAGAATGTGAGGGCCGGTCGTACCAACACTTCGGTGAAGCCTCTGGTAGAAACCGAAAAAATCCGAGAAATTGGCCGGATGATATCCGGTGTCGAGATAACGGATTTAACCAAACAGCATGCCAATGAATTGATTCAGCTTGCTAAAAAGATGAAAATCACTTCATGATGTTTCTAAGTAAGAAGGTATCATAATTTATCATAAGCATTCATTGTAAAGCTATCCAAAAACGGATAGCTTTTATTTTGTCCAGCTGTTATAAATGATTGTCATGAGGGCTAAATTAAAGGGGTAGCCATAAAGTTTTAGAGAGCGAGGAGAGTGAATGGATTGAAATTAGTATGGATCAACAGAATCATCGGTGGAATTCTCCTTGTTTCGCTATTAACATTAGGGTTATACCAGCCATTTCGTGAATATTTTTTAATTCCAAATCAGCTTGTACTCTTTGAGGGTAGTCACTATAGTATTTCCAAGTCATTACCTGTTTCAGCAAAAGCTTCAGATTCAAGTCAAGGAATTTCGGTCCATGATGAGAAAGCCTCCATTACACTAGGTGCCGAAAAGCCAGGTACGAACGAGGTGTTGCTTGATGTGGCAGGCTTACCTGCCAAGAAGGTTGATATAAGAGTGCTGAAAGATTTTAAAGTCATCCCCGGTGGGCAGTCAATAGGGGTTAAACTTAACACGTTGGGTGTGCTCGTGGTCGGTCATCATCTTGTTGATACACCTCAAGGAAAAAAATCCCCTGGTGAAAAAGCAAAAGTGGAAGTCGGGGACATCATTACGGAAATCAATGGCCAAACAATAAAAAAGATGGGCGACGTCACTCCTTTTGTCCAGCAGGCAGGTGAAAAGGGAGAACCGTTGAAGATCGTGATCAATCGTGATAATGAAGTGCTTCACAGTTCGCTCATGCCTCTAAAAGATAAAAATGAAGGAATCTTCAAATTAGGTCTGTATATCCGGGATTCAGCAGCGGGTATCGGGACGATGACATTTTATCACCCGGATACGAAAAAGTATGGTGCATTGGGACATGTCATATCGGATATGGATACAAAAAAACCAATCGTCGTGAAAGATGGGCAGATTGTACAATCAATGGTCACTTCCATCGAAAAGGGGAGTAATGGGGACCCAGGAGAAAAATTGGCGCGTTTTTCGGCTAACAGAGAAAAAATAGGTAACATTAATCGTAATAGTCCTTTTGGGATTTTTGGGAAACTAAATCAAGATTTCAAAAATGGTGTTATGGATAAGGCATTACCCATCACCCTTTCTCACCAGGTGAAGGAAGGGCCAGCCAAAATTCTTACGGTGGTGGATGGTTCAGAAGTAGAAGCCTTTGATGTGGAAATAGTCAGCTCCATTCCACAAAAGTTTCCTGCAATTAAAGGAATGGTTCTAAAAGTGACTGATAAAGAATTACTCAAAAAAACGGGCGGGATCGTTCAAGGAATGAGTGGCAGCCCAATCATACAAAATGGTAAATTAATCGGTGCCGTTACCCATGTATTTGTCAATGATCCTACAAGCGGATATGGAGTCCATATTGAATGGATGTTAAACGAAGCCGGTATCAATATATATGACAAAGAGGATTATGAGAAAGCAAGCTAACCATCGAAGGTATCCAACTGGATACCTTTTTTTACTTGGTTCAATATCAATGGCAACTAAAATGATTTATCTTGGAAAAGAGGTTTTTTGAAAGAAATGTGATAAAATGAAAATAAATGAAGATTTTTCGACAAAGCAGTTCTTCAGGTAGCAAACGAAGTCGAAAACAAGAGATATCCGGAGAATAATATTGAATTCCTTTTATTTTTTCGAAAATAAAAGGAATTTAGTTTCCATTGTCGAAAAGTTCAATTACAATAGAATTTAGTCATATAGAAAAAAGACCATTGTAGTTGAGGAGGAAATCAAGAGTGAAAAAAATCAAGGTATGCGTGGTAGATGATAATAGAGAGCTGGTTGGTCTTCTGGAAGAATACATTTCTGCACAAGATGACATGGAAGTAATCGGTGTTGCACATAATGGTCAAGATTGCATGGGGATGCTAGAAAGCGTTGATCCGGATATTTTGATTCTTGACATTATTATGCCTCATTTAGACGGATTAGGGGTATTGGAAAAACTTCGTGAAGTTAAACGGGGAAACATGCCTAATGTAATTATGCTTACTGCATTCGGTCAAGAAGATGTTACGAAGAAGGCTGTGGACTTAGGCGCTTCATATTTCATCCTGAAACCTTTCGATATGGAGAACTTGTCCAACCATATACGTCAAGTGAGCAACAAAGGACAGTCAGTTCTAAAGAACCATAGTCAGTTTAGTTACCGTCCTCAAAATGAGTCAAAACCGAAAAACCTTGATGCAAGTATCACAAGCATTATCCACGAAATTGGAGTGCCGGCACACATTAAGGGATATCTATATTTAAGGGAAGCCATTTCAATGGTTTATAATGATATTGAGTTATTGGGATCCATAACAAAAGTGCTGTATCCGGATATCGCGAAAAAATATAATACAACGGCTAGCCGGGTTGAACGTGCCATCCGTCATGCCATAGAAGTGGCATGGAGTCGTGGGAATATCGAATCGATTTCGTCTTTATTTGGTTATACCGTCAGCATGACAAAGGCGAAACCTACGAATTCCGAATTCATTGCGATGGTCGCAGATAAGCTACGTCTTGAACACAAAGCTTCTTGACAGGGTTAGGGGATACGGATTGTTTTTAATGAACAACTGACCATAAAGAGGCTAGAGCCGCTAAATAAAATATAGTAGAACTCGTGGCGCTTTTAAGTTGATAAGGTGTAGTTGTCTTTTTTTAGGCAAGTATGAGTAAGTCCATGAGTTTTTTATATTAAACGCCTTTTATTTATTGGATTATTCCTGAAGAATCCAATAAATAAAAGGCGTTTTTGTTTGGATATAGGGATTTATATAGGATGAATTTTTGCAAATATCAAATTACTTAGTAAAATATGTATGTTTTTAGATTTTTTTATGAGATTATGGCTTATAATTATAGGTATATATTCGTAGGCACGAGGAGGAAAGTTTGTGATTTATGAAGAAAATCAATATTTCATCTTGGAAATGGAAGAAGAAATAGTATATATGACCGTTTATCAAAAAGGTTTTTCCATTCTGCAAATGAATCCAATCCTGAATAAATATCCACAAATCTCACTGGATAATTTTAAAGATTTAAAGGATGCACTTATACAGGCTAGCGGGGAAAAAATCAAAGTGGGTAAACAAAAACCACTCTTGGAGTGGAAGATAGCGGAAGACAAGCTGACAGCAAGTGTAAAGATTAATTGTTCTGCGGATTATTTGATGAATCACCAATCAGAAATAGTGGGGATGATTTTACAGGATCTACAACGTGAGAATATTTCAGAAGGAATCTTAATGCATGTCATGCAAAATCAGTTACAAGTGAAAGAATCAATTGTTGTGGCTAAAGGCATTGAGCCGGTTCATGGAACGGATGCTGTGGTCACCTATTACAAAAGGTCGGATAGAAAGCCTGCGATACGGGAGGATGGAAAGGCCGATTATTACGATATGAATTTCCTTGATGAAGTAAAAAAGGGAGAGTGGCTTGGTGAAAAGACCCCTCCTACAGAAGGGACGATGGGAAGGTCCATTACAGGGGACTTTGTTCTCGCACAGAAGGGGAAAAATAAAAAGCTTCAATATGACCAAAAAACTGTGGAGGCAATTGAAAGTGAGGGTAAAATCGTTCTCAGGGCCATGACAGATGGAGTGGTGGAGTTCAAAGGCGGGAAAATCAGTGTAGGAAATCACCTTGTTATTGAGGGGGATGTCGGAATCGAAACAGGTAATATCGAATTCGAAGGAAGCGTTACCATAAAAGGATCGGTTCTTGACAATTTTTCGGTAACCGCAACCAAGGATATATCCATTTTAAGTGAGCTGGGGATAAGTAATGTAAAAGGAATTTATTCGAAAAAGGGGGATGTATTCATTAAAGGTGGTATTTTTGGAAAAGGGGTTTCCGAAATCTCTGCAGGTAGAAATATTTACGTAAAGCATGCTAATGAAAGCCATTTACATGCAGGGGAAAGCATACATATCGGATATTATTCGCTTGGAAGTTTTCTGAAAGCAAAAAATATCTATACAGATGAAAAGAAAGGAAAATTGATTGGGGGCGTTATTGAAGCTCATGGAAAAGTCAGGGCTGCCGTCATCGGGAATAGAATGGAACGGAAGACTATCGTAAATGTACAGGGCTTTAATCGTATGAATTTAAAAGAGGAATTGAATGAAACTTTACTCCGTTATAAGGCAAAGGTTCAAGAGCTGGAATTAATGAAGGAAAAGCTGGAGGTCTATGAAATGTTCGTCGGACAATTGAATGTTTCGCAAAATTATCAATATGAACATACCAAAGAACAGCTTGAACGCTTGAATGGTGAGATTTTTCAAATCGATGAAAAACGTAAATCATTGATGGATACACTTGAATCCAAGGGGGATGGGGAAATTACCATCGGGCAAATGGCATTTCCTGATACTCGACTGCAAATTAAAAGCATGGAGAAAAAATTGAACGACTTAACAAAAGGAACGTTCTATGCGGAAAATAATTATTTGCATTTTGATTAATCTTAAATTAATATCCGACTGCGCCTTTTCATAAAATTGAAGATCTACTGAAATTTTTGTGGGGGGCAGTTTTTATGACGTTAATTTTCGCACACCGAGGATCGGCAGGAACCCATCCTGAAAATACGATGGTGGCTTTCCGAGAGGCTGCTCGTGTTGGAGCGGAGGGAATTGAAATGGATGTGCAGCTTTCAAAGGATGGCGAAGTAGTCGTTATTCACGACGAAAAGCTTGATCGAACCACAGGTGTCTCTGGCTTTGTGAAAGACAGGACATTAAAAGAGTTGCAAACCTTGAATGCGGCTTCATCCTATGCGGGTAAAGGGTGTGAAGAGCGAATTCCTACGCTTGATGGACTGTTGAAGTGGTTGTACCATACCCATCTCTTTTGCATTATTGAGTTGAAGAACACCTTTTTTATGTATCCGGGACTAGAAGCAAAGGTCATTAGGCTCATCCGGGCGTATGAGATGGAAGAACGAATCATTATTTCTTCCTTTAATCATTATAGTCTGGTTTTTTGCCATCAGTTGGCACCAGAAATAGAAACCGCACCATTGTACCGGGAATTTATGTATATGCCTTGGGTATATGCACGTGCGATTGGTGGAAGTGCGATACATCCTAGTATCCGATCAGCCCCAGACTCGATCATTCAATCTTCCATGGACGATGGGATCCTGGTTCGGCCCTATACCGTTAATAAAGAAGAAGATATGAAGCGGTTATTCAAATTGGGTTGCAGTGCCATCATCACTGATTTTCCGGAAAAAGCAAAAATAGTAAGGGCAAATTATGAAAAGTAAAAAAAACAGGGGGCCATGTGATTCATGCCCCCTTGTTCGACGTGTTTAAAATTTGTTAAATCTACTTTGAACTTTGTCTTTTTTACGATCCCGGTGAAGAATAAACCCTGCGATAAAGGCTATCCCTCCTATCGTTATCAGCAGTCCAATTAAAAATTGGATCCAAAGCATGGGATAGGGAGGTTGGAGAATGCCGAATACCATATCCCGCATTATCTTAATTCCGTACGCGGCAAATGCTCCCGGGATAAAAAGGATGGAAAAAGCGATTAAACGTTTCATGTGTCAAGTCCCTTCCAGAAATTCCATATAAAAAATGATAAAGGATAATATATTTTTGTCAAGTATGGGTAATTGAGAAAATCATTGGAATGTGTGAACGGTCATTTTGGAATCAATATGGTAAAATCAAAGATATCATAGGCGGGAACTTACTATCGCAGAAGGAGGAAGTCATGCAAAAGGTGATGATCGTTGGTGGAGGAAAAGGGGGCAGTGCTGTATTGGAGCTCCTACTGGAAAGCAAAACCCTTTTCATTGATTGTATGGCTGATACGAATGAGGCTGCTGAAGGGATCCTGGCTGCAAAGGCACGAAAAATTTGTACAGTATCAAATTGGGAAAGTGCGATGGATAGGGAATTGGATATCATTATTGATACAACCGGTGACCCTGCTGTTTTTAAGGAGATAAAAAAGAAGACAGGACAGCAAACAATCCTGGTTCCTGGTAGTGTAGCCCATATTCTTGTTAATCTCATCGAAGAGAAGAATCATCTGATTAATAAGTTGGAAAATTCATCCTCCATAATGGACTTGATATTGAATGCAGCGAGTGAGGGCATGTTAGTGATCAATAAAGACGGCTATGTCACCTTATTCAATCACAATGCTGAACGAATAACCAATACAAAACGGGAAACGGTAATTGGCCGACATATCCTCGATCTTGTTCCTTCCAGTGGGTTATTAAGGGTGATGGAGACGAGGGAACGAGAAGAAAACCAACATATTTCCATCAGTAAATCGGGTATGGAGTTCATTACGTCCAGGATTCCCTTGGTAAGTCACGAAAATGAAATGATAGGCGCATTCTCGCTGTTTAAGAAAAGAACGGAAGCGGAAGCGGTAAAACTAGCTGAACAAATAACGGATTTAAAAGAGATTCAGACCATGCTTGAGGCCATCATTCAGTCTAGTGATGAAGCAATATCGGTGGTGGACGAACGGGGATATGGTTTATTGATCAATCCAGCCTACTCTAGGATAACAGGATTGACGAAAAATCAAGTAATTGGCAAACCGGCTGCCATTGATATTTATGAAGGGGAAAGCATGCATATGAAGGTCCTTAAGACTAGAAAGCCTGTTCGCGGAGTTAACATGCGTGTTGGTCCTAAACATAAGGAAGTAATTGTGAATGTTGCACCAATCATTGTTGAAGGAGTATTGAAAGGAAGCGTTGGAGTCATTCATGACGTTTCTGAAATTCAATCGTTAACTCATGAATTGAACCGTGCAAGGCAAATCATCCGTACTCTTCAGGCAAAATATTCTTTTGATGATATCATTGGCACTTCGGAAGAGATGAAGTTACCTATCGATCAGGCTAAATTGTCTGCGAGAACCCCTGCTACCGTTCTATTAAGAGGTGAATCAGGAACAGGCAAGGAACTGTTTGCCCATGCTATCCATAATGAAAGTGATCGAAAGTTCAATAAATTCGTCCGTGTTAATTGCGCAGCAATTTCGGAATCTTTGTTGGAAAGTGAGCTATTCGGGTATGAAGAGGGTGCTTTTACGGGAGCAAGAAGAGGCGGAAAAACCGGACTGTTTGAGGAGGCCAACCATGGAAGTATATTTTTGGATGAAATCGGTGAGTTGCCGGCGAGTATCCAGGCTAAATTACTTCGGGTTCTCCAGGAACAAGAACTGATAAGGGTGGGTGGTACCAATCCCATACCTATTAATGTCAGGGTGATCGCTGCAACCAACATTAACCTTGAACAAGCCATAGTAAAAGGGACATTCCGTGAAGATCTTTATTTCCGTTTGAACCGGATGCCCATTTTCATCGCCCCATTGCGGAAGCGAAAGGGAGATATAAAAGAACTGGCAGAACATTTGATTCACAAGATCAACCAGGAATACGGGCGAAGCATCGAAGGAATTACAGATGAAGCAATTCATAAAATGCAAATGTATAATTGGCCAGGTAATGTTCGGGAACTGGAAAATATCCTGGGTAGAGCAATTATCTTCATGAAGTTAACCGAGACCATCATGGATGTCCAACACATTCCGGACTTTATTGAAGATAACATTCCTTTAATACAAGAGAAATCATTAAGAAATGAAGCGTACGTATCGGGAGAAACGCTCATGGAAATAATGGACAGGTATGAAGCGAAGGTTATTCAAGAGGCGATATATACGTATAAGGGGAACAAAACCCTTACAGCAAAGGCGCTTGGCATTTCAGTCAGAAGTTTATATTACAAAATGGAGAAAATGGGAGTGTGAAAAAAAATGCATGCAAATAATTGCACAGTGTGCAAAAAAATGCACGTTCTTGGCGTTTATTATTCTTCGATAAGCAGATGGAATGTATTTAATTAAAAAACTTATAGGATTGGATATCTCTTCTGCTTCCACGTTTTACATCAATTCCCACTCCCTTTTCACAGGAATATATCCACCATATTTATTTTGTTGGCATGTAATTTGCATGTTATTGAATGGAATATGGATTTTTTGGGTAACAAATCGCGAAATGCGCACTATCATATAGGCAAGAGAACACTAACTAACAATATGACTTTAACCTTTATATGTCAGAAAAGAATGAGGATACAGGATGAGCCTCTCTTTTTTGGCAACTTTGAAAACATCTGAGGGGGATTCCATTATGGAAATTTTCAACTATTTAGAACGATATGACTATGAGCAGCTATTATTTTGTCAAGATAAACAATCAGGTTTAAAAGCGATCATCGCGATACATGATACGACACTTGGCCCAGCCCTTGGTGGTACTCGCATGTGGACATATGCTTCAGAAGAAGAAGCCATAGAAGATGCGCTAAGACTTTCAAAAGGAATGACTTATAAAAATGCGGCAGCAGGCTTGAATCTAGGTGGTGGAAAAACCGTGATTATCGGAGATCCACGTACAGACAAAAATGAAGAAATGTTTAGGGCATTCGGTAGGTATATCCAGGGATTGAATGGCCGCTATATTACTGCCGAAGATGTCGGAACCACAGTGGAAGATATGGACCTTATCCATGAAGAAACAGATTATGTCACAGGCATTTCACCTGAGTTCGGTTCATCAGGGAACCCTTCGCCGGTCACCGCTTATGGTGTGTACCGGGGCATGAAAGCAGCGGCAAAGGAAGCATTCGGAAGTGATTCTTTGGAAGGAAAGGTGATTGCCGTTCAGGGGGTAGGGAATGTAGCTTATAATCTATGCCGTCACCTGAATGAAGAAGGAGCGAGACTGATTGTCACTGATATTAATAAAGAGAGTGTAAATCGTGCTGTTGAAACATTTGGTGCCAAAGCTGTAAACCCGGATGAGATTTATGGAGTGGACTGTGATATTTATGCACCTTGTGCATTGGGCGCTGTCATAAATGATGGAACGATCGGTAAAATCAAGGCAAAGGTGATTGCTGGTGCGGCCAATAACCAATTGAAGGAACCGATTCATGGGGACCAAATACATGAAAAAGGAATCATTTATGCACCTGATTATGTCATTAATGCGGGCGGTGTCATAAATGTTGCGGATGAACTGAAAGGGTACAATCGGGAAAGAGCCTTGAAAAAAGTTGAAGGTGTTTATGATAGCATTGAAAGAGTCATTGAAATAGCAAAACGGGATAAAATCCCGACCTATAAAGCAGCTGATAGAATGGCAGAAGAGCGGATTGAAAGAATGAGAAATTCCAGAAGTCAATTTTTACGAGACGAGAAACATATCTTGAACCGACGTAGATGAGTTAAAAAACAACTTGGATTCCTGTGTTATCAGGATGGACATAGGAATTTCCAACAAGGAGGAATGAACATGGCTGAAGAATATGATCTTGTCATTCTTGGCGGAGGAACCGGAGGGTATGTTGCAGCAATCAGGGCGGCACAGCTTGGTTTAAAAACGGCAGTCGTTGAAAAAGAAAAGGTAGGCGGGACATGTTTACATAAAGGCTGTATTCCTTCCAAAGCTTTGTTAAGAAGTGCAGAGGTTTACCAAACGGCTATCAAAAGTGAGGAATTCGGTATTTTCACAGAAAACGTGAATGTGGATTTCAGCAAAGTCCAGGAACGGAAAAACAAGGTGGTCGACCAGCTTTATAGAGGGGTCCAGCACTTGATGAAGCAAGGGAAGATCCACGTTTACGAAGGAATAGGCCGAATACTTGGACCTTCCATCTTTTCACCAATGCCAGGAACAATTTCCGTGGAAATGAATAATGGTAGTGAAAATGAAATGCTGATTCCACAAAATATCATCGTTGCTACCGGTTCACGCCCAAAATCATTACCAGGTTTATCGATTGATGGGGATCTTGTCCTTTCTTCCGATGAAGCACTTCAGCTAGACAGCTTGCCAAAATCAATCATTATAGTTGGTGGAGGCGTGATAGGTATTGAATGGGCCTCGATGTTAAATGACTTTGGCGTGGAAGTAACGGTACTAGAATATGCAGATAAAATCATTCCCACAGAAGATCATGAAATTTCGGATGAAATGCTTCGCTTATTGAAGAAAAAAGGCATTACTTTTCATACAGGCGCTAAGGTGTTGCCAGAGACGCTGAAAAAAGATAAATCAGTGTCCATCACTGCAGAAATCAACGGAAAACTCGAGGAGTTCGAGGCAGATAAACTATTGGTTTCCGTTGGAAGAATGGCTAATCTTGAATCGATTGGTTTGGATAATACGGATATCGTCATTGAAAATGGATATATTGTCACCAATGAATTTTTCCAAACGAAAGAGACGCATATGTACGCGATTGGAGATTGCATCGGCGGTTTGCAGTTGGCCCATGTTGCTTCACATGAGGGATTGACGGCAGTTGAACACATGGCAGGAAAAAAACCGGAAAAGATCGACTATTCGCTTATATCGAAATGCATCTACTCAAGTCCAGAAGCGGCAAGCGTCGGCATGACAGAGGAACAGGCCAAAAAAGATGGATATGAATTGAAAATTGGAAAGTTTCCATTCCGGGCTGTCGGTAAAGCCCTTGTTTATGGGGAATCGGATGGATTTGTCAAAATCATCTCGGATAAAAGAACGAATGATATTCTGGGTGTCCACATGATTGGACCGCATGTTACGGATATGATTTCCGAAGCTGGCCTGGCAAAGGTACTGGATGCCACCCCTTGGGAAGTGGCAAAGACGATTCACCCCCATCCAAGTCTTTCGGAAGCAATCGGAGAGGCAGCTCTCGCAGTGGATGGCCTTGCCATTCACTCATAAAAAAGGAGGAGGTTTTTTGATAATGGTGGAAACACGTCATGAACAATTGGGTTTGAATGATGAAACCGTATTAGATATGTATCGGACCATGCTGCTGTCACGTAGGATGGATGAGCGGATGTGGCTGTTGAACCGTTCAGGGAAAATTCCTTTTGTGATTTCCTGCCAAGGGCAAGAAGCTGCACAGGTTGGAGCGGCATTTGCCTTGAATCGGCAAAAGGATTACGTATTGCCTTATTATCGGGACGTCGGAGTCGTCTTGTCATTTGGAATGACGGCGAAAGAATTGATGCTATCAGGATTTGCCAAAGCCGAGGATCCCAATTCCGGGGGAAGGCAAATGCCAGGTCACTTTGGACAAAAGAAAAACCGGATCGTTACGGGTTCTTCTCCGGTAACTACACAGGTACCACATGCAGTGGGAATTGCCCTTGCAGGGAAAATGGAAGGAAAGGACCTGGTGACATTCGTCACGTTTGGGGAAGGTTCATCCAATCAAGGTGATTTTCATGAAGGGGCCAACTTTGCAGGCGTCCATAAGCTTCCAGTCATCTTTATGTGTGAAAACAACCAATACGCCATATCCGTTCCTATATCCAAACAGCTTTCCTGTGAAAAGGTATCGGACCGGGCAATTGGATACGGCATGCCTGGAATCACGGTGGATGGCAATGATCCGTTGGAGGTATATAAAGCGGTTAAAGAAGCGGCTGATCGCGCTCGTAGAGGAGAAGGCCCCACTTTAGTTGAAACCGTTTCATATAGGCTGACTCCCCATTCAAGTGATGACGATGACCGCAGTTATCGTGAAGCTGAAGAAGTGGCTGAAGCGAAAACAAAAGATTCCATCATGACTTTTGGAGCGTATTTAAAGGAAGCGGGTATCATGGATGAAACCCTTGAAAACCAACTTAATGATGAAGTGATGAAAATAGTGAACGAAGCTACAGATTACGCCGAACATGCTCCATATCCGAAAGCTGAAAGCGCTATGGATCATGTTTACGAACAAAAGTAAGGGGGGAAAAGGATGTCGGTAATTTCTTATATAGATGCGGTGACAATGGCAATGCGCGAAGAGATGGAAAGAGATTCGCGAGTATTCGTTTTGGGGGAGGATGTCGGGAAAAAGGGCGGAGTCTTTAAGGCGACAAATGGTCTATATGAGCAATTCGGTGAATCAAGGGTCATCGATACGCCCCTTGCAGAGTCAGCGATTGCTGGTGTAGGAATTGGGGCAGCCATGTATGGACTACGACCTATTGCCGAAATCCAATTTGCGGATTTTATCATGCCCGCTGTAAATCAAATTGTTTCCGAAGCGGCAAAGATCCGTTATCGTTCCAATAATGATTGGAACTGCCCAATGGTCATCCGTGCTCCGTATGGTGGCGGAGTTCACGGAGCGTTATATCATTCCCAATCAGTGGAAGCTATGTTCGCGAACCAACCAGGATTGAAAATTGTGATGCCTTCCACCCCATATGATGTAAAAGGCTTGCTTAAAGCTGCCATTCGCGACGAGGATCCGGTACTTTTCTTTGAACATAAGCGTGCGTACCGTTTGATTAAAGGCGAAGTTCCGAATGATGATTATGTACTGCCAATCGGTAAAGCTGATGTGAAAAGAGAGGGAGAGGACATTACGGTCATAACCTATGGGCTTTGTGTTCACTTTGCTCTCCAAGCGGCAGAAAAACTAGCAATGGATGGTATTTCAGCGCATATTTTAGATTTGCGCACCGTATATCCGTTGGATAAGGAAGCCATCATAGAAGCGGCTTCCAAAACGGGTAAGGTCTTATTGGTTACAGAAGATAATAAAGAGGGTAGCATCATGAGTGAGGTTGCAGCCATCATTGCCGAGCATTGCCTATTCGATTTGGATGCCCCAATCAAGCGACTGGCTGGTCCGGACATCCCTGCAATGCCTTATGCACCTACAATGGAAAAATATTTTATGGTTACCCCTGATAAAGTGGAGAAGACGATGAGAGAACTGGCTGAATTTTAATAGAAAAGAAGGAGGATTAAATGATGGCGATAGAACAAATGAAAATGCCCCAGCTTGGTGAAAGCGTGACAGAAGGGACCATAAGTAAATGGCTTGTTCAGCCAGGAGATCACGTGACGAAGTATGATCCACTAGCTGAAGTGATGACGGATAAAGTAAACGCTGAAGTTCCTTCTTCTTTTACGGGGATTGTTAAGGAGTTAAAGGCGGATGAGAATCAAACGCTGGCTGTGGGGGAAGTTATATGTTCCATTGAGGTCGAATCAACCAAGCCCAAGGAAGAGGAAAAAGAAGACCCAGCAGAGAAAAATGATGATGCAGTTAATAGCATGGAGCCTAACGTGGAAACTCCGACTCCGAATAAAGTCCGGTTTTCTCCCGCTGTACTAAAGCTCTCCCAGGAACATGATATCGATCTCTCTCAAGTGAATGGGACGGGGAATGAAGGAAGGATAACGCGTAAAGACTTATTGAAACTCATTGAGTCCGGAAACCTCCCTCAATCGGCAGCTGGTGTAAGAACTGCGTCCGAGCCAAAAGAACATCTGCCCCAATCATTGCCATCAAATGAGAAAGAAACTGTCATTCCTAGCATGACTGGAGATAGAGAAATACCCGTAACTGGGGTAAGGAAAGCGATTGCTTCGAATATGTCGAAAAGTAAGCATGAGATTCCACATGGATGGACAATGGTTGAAGTTGATGCGACGAATATGGTTAAACTTAGGGATTCACTTAAATCGGATTTCAAACAAAAAGAAGGGTATAACTTAACCTACTTTGCATTCTTTGTTAAAGCGATTGCGCAGGCTCTAACCGAATTTCCTCAGATCAATTCAATGTGGGCAGGCGATAAAATCATTCAAAGAAAAGAAATTAATATTTCAATCGCGGTCGCAACGGAAGATGCTTTATTTGTTCCGGTCATAAAAAATGCAGATGAAAAGTCGATTAAAGGGATTGCTAGGGAAATCAATGACCTGGCATCAAAGGTGAAAGCAGGAAAGTTAAGAGTCGAGGATATGCAAGGCGGCACTTTCACTGTCAATAATACTGGTTCATTTGGATCGGTCCAGTCCATGGGAATTATAAATCATCCGCAGGCAGCGATTCTACAAGTGGAGACCATTGTAAAAAGACCTGTCGTCATCAATGACATGATAGCGGTCCGTGATATGGTCAACCTATGTTTATCACTAGATCATCGGGTATTGGACGGTCTTGTATGCGGCAGATTCTTAGCGCGAGTAAAAGAAATCATTGAAAAAATAACATCGGATAATACATCTGTTTATTAATAGGGAAAAAGAAGGAGGTAACCATAAAGGTGCTTCCTTTTCTCTGTGCCTCTGTAACTGTTTATGAATAGAAATATAAGAGTATTTAGAAAATAGTCGACAATATTTTTATTTTTGCTATTATTTTATAGAGGCTCTTCTCATAATTATTCTCCATCTTCTATCATATGGTTTTTTTAACAGGTTTTGATATTAGCTAAAATTATAAGAATATTATGATAGAATATATATAAATTGATGGGAGAGTGTTTTTCTTATGTAATTGACTGAGCGTTCGGTCTACGTATTGGCGATTGAACCAGTAGGAAAGCAAAATATAAGGGAGCGATTAAAATGGAATTGAAAGATGTAAAAAACATATCCTTTCCAAAACCTTCATTAGAAGAGTGGAAGGAAGCGGCAGAAACTAGTTTAAAAGGCAGAAGTGTCGAAAAATTAAAAACGAATACATATGAAGGCATTACTTTAAATCCCCTCTATACTGAGGAATCTGTTTCAGATGGAGAACAAACAGAGCTTCCCGGATTTGCTCCCTTTACACGTGGAATTGCTCCGACCGGTTATTACGAGCAGCCATGGTTTGTCGTACAGCCTGTAAGCGGTATCACGGCTGACGAGGCAAATGAAAAGATGCACGCCGCACTAGAGCGCGGTCAGAATATTGTCGTCTATCCAGCTCAGCTTCTTGCGGAGGGTGCGAGAGTTTCAAAACTTTTTAATGGCCTATCATTAAATGAACTTCCCGTTTTCATTGACCTGAAGGGAAAGCAAAAGGAACTATTCACTCAATTCAAAGCTGTTGCAAATCAACAAAATGCGCAAATTAAGGGTGTGCTTGCAGAAGATCCGATTGCAGAATGGTTAGTCGGTGGTCAAGTTCCTGAAGATACAGAAACATATTTTGCAGAATGGGCAAAAACAATCCAAGATTATCAACAGATTGGTCCGGACTTAAAGTCAATTCTTGTTAACACGGCTAGTTTTCATAATGGAGGAGCCAATGCAATTCAAGAGCTTGCCTATGGATTGGCAGTTGCTGTCCAATATATATGGGAAGGGCAAAAACAAGGGATTTCCGTACGGGATATTGTCGGGAAGATCGTGTTTTCCTTTGCAGTGGATTCCAATTACTTTATGTCGATTGCGAAGATACGGGCGGCTAGAAGACTTTGGGCTGGTCTAGCGGATGCTTTTGAAGAGGATGCCGAGTATTTTAAAATGGTTATACATGCAGTTACATCCGAGTTGACAGAAACGCTCTATGATCAACACGTGAATATTCTGCGGACCACGAATCAAGCATTTGCTGCAGCAATTGGAGGGATTCAGTACTTGCAAATCCATCCATTTAATCATGCTTCAGGTGAGTTTAATGAATTTTCGGAAAGAATAGCACGCAACACGCATTTAATCCTTAAAGAGGAAACGAATATCACAACGGTGGTCGATCCTGCCGGCGGATCTTGGTATGTCGAGCAATTGACGGATGAATTGGCTGATAAAGCATGGGTGAAGTTCCTTGAGATTGACGAGGCAGGCGGGGTACTTGATGCCATTATGCAAGGGACTTTACAAGCAGACATAGCAAAAGTCTACGAGGAAAGGGTCCAGAATGCGGCACTACGGAAAGAAAGTATTATTGGTACCAACGTTTATCCGAACCCTACCGATAAAATCAAAGTTCCTACAACTGAAATACAGAGATCATATATGGTGGTTCAGGGGCCAGTAGACATTACACCAATCAAGTTAGATCGTATATCATCCCAATTTGAACAGTTAAGATTACGAAGTGAAGAGTGTAAACAAAATGGCGGGAAAGCACCGACAATCGGCCTTATTAACTTGAATGAACTTAAATCTTATAAGCCTCGTGCTGATTTTATAAAAGGCTTTGTTGCAGCCGGTGGAATTGAAACGATGGAAAGTGAAGGATGCCATGATAGTAAGGAAGCGGTGGATTATATAGCTGAAACCAAGCTTTCCATATACTGTGTATGTGGGAGTGATCTTGATTACTCGGATAAGGCGGAATCCATCATAAAAGAGATTAAACAGCAATACCCACACATCAAGCTATATGTCGCTGGAAAGCAATCGGCAGAATTGGAGACCGTTTTATTGGAGTCTGGAGCGGACGACTTTATTCATGTTAAAACGAATGTTGTGGCGGTCTTGACAGAACTACTACAAGAGCTAGGGGTGAATGAACAATGAAAAAACCAAATTTCTCTACCATAAATCCTGCTAAGTCTGAGCGTAAAGGAACAGTTGAATTATGGAAACAAGAGGCAGAAGCAGCAGTTGAACAAAACATCGAGGAACTTTTATTCGAAACGAATGAACAAATCAAGGTTAAACCATTATATATGAAAGAAGATAGTAAGAATTTGGAGCACATGGAAAGTGTACCGGGAATTGCTCCATATACAAGGGGGCCCTATCCATCCATGTATGTGAACCGGCCATGGACAGTACGACAATATGCAGGGTTCTCAACTGCAGAAGAATCCAACGCATTTTACCGCAGGAATTTAGCGATGGGTCAAAAGGGTCTCTCGGTTGCCTTCGATTTGGCAACACATCGCGGCTATGATTCGGATCATCCTCGTGTTGTTGGGGATGTAGGAAAAGCGGGTGTGGCGATAGACTCGATTTTGGATATGAAGATCCTATTTGATGGAATACCACTCGATCAAATGTCGGTATCCATGACAATGAATGGAGCGGTTTTACCTATTCTTGCTTTTTATATCGTTACAGCCGAGGAGCAGGGAGTCACCCAGGATAAGCTTTCTGGTACCATTCAAAATGATATCTTAAAGGAATACATGGTTAGGAATACGTATATCTATCCACCCGAGATGTCGATGAAAATCATTGCTGATATATTTGAATATACTTCAAAATATATGCCAAAGTTCAATTCTATATCCATTTCCGGTTATCACCTACAAGAAGCTGGAGCACCTGCGGATATCGAGCTTGCTTATACGTTGGCGGATGGCCTGGAATATGCAAGGACAGGAATGAAAGCCGGTATCGATATTGATAAATTTGCTCCTCGTTTGTCGTTCTTCTGGGCTGTTGGAATGAACTATTTCATGGAAGTGGCAAAAATGAGAGCGGGACGGTTCATATGGTCAAAACTAATGAAACAGTTTGAACCGAAGAATAAGAAAGCGATGGCTTTACGAACACACTCCCAAACATCGGGGTGGAGCCTTTCAGAGCAAGATCCTTTCAATAATGTGGCACGAACACTGATCGAGGCGCATGCAGCTGCCTTGGGCCATACCCAATCTTTGCATACGAACGCATTGGATGAGGCCATTGCCCTTCCAACCGATTTCTCAGCACGTATTGCCCGGAATACACAGCTTTATCTTCAAGAGGAGACTGGCATTACAAAGGTCATCGATCCATGGGCAGGTTCCTATTATGTAGAATCGCTAACAAATGAACTGATTGAAAGGGCTTGGGCTCATATCGAAGAAATTGAAGGTCTTGGGGGCATGGCAAAGGCGATTGAAACCGGTCTTCCAAAAATGAGGATTGAAGAAGCGGCAGCAAAACGCCAAGCTAAAATCGATTCTCAAGATGAAACAATCGTGGGTGTCAACAAATATCGCCTGAAAAAAGAAGATGCGATTGAAATCTTGGAGATAGACAATACCGCTGTCCGTGAAAGTCAACTTAAGCGTTTAAGCATCCTTAAAGAAAAAAGAGATCAGGCGAAAGTCGATGAAGCTCTTCAGGCATTGACGCAAGCGGCACGAACTGGTGAAGGTAACTTGCTTGAATTGGCAGTACAGGCAACTCGAGTCCGCGCTTCACTTGGGGAAATTTCCGATGCAATTGAAGAAGTGGCTGGTCGCCATAAGGCCACCATCCGTTCTATTAGTGGTGTTTATAGCTCAGCTTATTCGAAAGAGGCGGAAATTGAAGAAGTAATTGCCATGACTGACGAGTTTCTTGAAAATGAAGGCAGACGCCCTCGTTTATTGATGGCTAAGATGGGGCAGGACGGCCATGATCGGGGATCGAAAGTGGTTGGTACGGGGTTTGCCGATTTAGGCTATGATGTCGATATCGGACCACTATTCCAAACACCGGAGGAAACCGCTCTTCAGGCTGTGGAAAATGATGTGCATGTTGTTGGGATGAGCTCGCTCGCTGCCGGACACAAAACACTATTGCCACAATTGATGGCCGAGTTGAAGAAATTGGGCCGGGAAGACATTATCGTCATTGTCGGTGGAGTCATCCCAGCACAAGATTATGATTATTTAATGCAAAACGGCGCATCAGCGATTTTTGGACCTGGAACGGTCATCCCGCAGGCAGCTAAAAAAGTGCTACAAGAAATATACCATCGCCTAGGATATGAGGAAGTGGCACAGTAATGAATCAAGATAAGAAGCCGGAATGGGTCGATCCTAACAATCAGGATGGTTTTGCTTCTTCGTTAAAGCCAGGTGTGGAATTGGATGCTGGTCATAATAAAGCATCCAAAAGTAGATTCATCAAAAAGAAAAATGAGAGAATCTCGATACCGGAATTGAAAGATGGAATCTTGACAGGGGAGAGAGCAAAACTTGCTAAAGGGATCACATTAGTGGAAAGCAATGCCGAACATCATTTCGAGTTGGCGCAGGAACTATTGCATTCCATTCTCCCACACACAGGTTCTTCGCTCCGCATCGGTATATCAGGTGTCCCTGGGGCTGGTAAAAGTACGTTCATCGAAACCTTTGGAACGTTTTTATGTAATAAAGGATATAAGGTTGCGGTACTCGCTGTCGATCCAAGTTCCTCGATTAATGGAGGGAGCATCCTTGGGGATAAGACGAGGATGGAGGAACTGGCACGCAATCCTCAAGCTTTTATCCGACCTTCCCCATCAGAAGGAACTTTGGGTGGGGTGCATAGGAAAACAAGGGAAACGATGTTACTTTGTGAGGCGGCCGGATTTGATGTGATTTTGATTGAAACGGTGGGTGTAGGGCAGAGTGAAGCGATTGTCCGAAGTATGGTCGACTTTTTCATGTTGCTTGTCCTAACAGGAGCCGGAGATGAATTGCAGGGCATGAAAAAAGGAATCATGGAACTTGTTGATGGTATAGTGGTCAATAAAGCAGACGGTGAAAATATTCCGCTTGCGAACAGGACAAGGTCGGAATACAGTCGTATCCTCCATTTCCTTCAGCCGGCCACTAAGGGGTGGGCTGGAAAAGCATATACATGTTCTTCTGTTACAGGAAAAGGGATTCCGGAAATTTGGGATGTATTACAGGAATTTTCGCAGACAACAAAGTTATCGGGTGTCTTTCAGGAACGGAGAAGAATGCAATCCAAAGAGTGGTTGTATTCTTTAATGGACCATCAGCTTAAAACCATGTTCTATAAAAATGATACTGTCAAAGGCTTACTGCCCAAGCTCGAAAATGAAGTGATGTCCGGTAATAAAACGGTCACTAAAGCCGTACAACAAGCATTTCAATCGTTCTCTGAATCCTTAAGTTCGAATGAATGCGGTCCCACGGATAACGAACGGATATAGCTCTCCTTTTCTTGTTACCAATTGGAATCTTGATGTTTTTAATCATGGCCAGTTAAATTGATTGAATCGGGCTTCGTCAATTGTTATGATAGTGGTGAAGAGAAAAAGCTGGAAGGAGCTCTATACTATGAATATGGATTTCAATTTTTTAATGAATGACGTGGTCAAACAAGCTCGCGATGAGATTAAGACTGCTGGATATACAGAACTGACGACTGCTGAGGAAGTAGAAGATGTATTGGCCCAAAAGGGTACGACGCTAGTTATGGTTAATTCCGTTTGTGGTTGTGCTGGGGGAATTGCAAGACCAGCTGCAGCCCATGCGATTCATAACGATAAACGTCCTAATCAGCTTGTAACTGTTTTTGCAGGTCAAGATAAGGAAGCGACTGAGAAGGCCCGTGATTATTTCGAAGGATATCCACCATCATCACCATCATTCGCCCTACTGAAAGATGGAAAAATCATCACGATGATTGAGCGTCATGAAATCGAGGGTCATCATCCAATGTCTGTAGTGGAAAAACTGCAAGCTTACTTTGATGAATATTGTGAAGAAGTGTAAGACTTTGCTTATGCATTAAGCTTATTAGTATTTTTAAAGAAAACCGCCGAGTTCGGCGGTTTTTTTTGCTTGGAATCAGTTGGACGCGGAAGAAATTGGTTGGTTAACCAGGTATATTTAATAGTAGGTAGAGTATTATATTAGAATTTGGTTAAAATAATATTCTAAAAAATAAATTTTCATTAAGCTTATTGAATAATTATAAGAATGTGTTAAAATACACAAGAGTGCATGAATATTAGTTCGCATACGAGTTTAAGTTTATCGTAATTTGGCCATTGGCTCATACAAGAATCAATAACTACTTGGAGGAATAATGATGAAATTGAAAAAGCGGGTAGCATTGTTGCTTACTTCTGTTTTATTAGTAGGTATTTTAGCAGCATGTGGAACCTCAGAGAAAAAAGAAGAGAATACATCAGGTAATGAAGATAAAAAAGTGCTAGTAATGGGAACATCTGCGGATTATCCACCGTTTGAATATGTTGAAACATCCAAAAGCGATGAAATCAAAGGATTTGACGTAGATATCGCTAAAGCAATCGGTAAGAAATTAGGATATGAAATCCAGGTGAAGGATATTGATTTCAACAGTCTTGTTCCATCACTTGAAAATAAATCGGTGGATTTTGTTATCTCTGGAATGACACCAACACCGAAACGTGAGAAATCCGTTGATTTTAGTGATATTTATTATACAGCGAAAAACATGATCATTACGACAGATGGCAGCAAGATAAAAACGGTAGATGATTTAAAAGGGAAAACGGTAGGCGTACAGCTTGCTTCCATTCAAGAGACATTGGCAAATGACTTGAATAAAAATGAAAATATCGGGATGAAGATTGAAAAACGGAATCGTATTCCTGAAATCATCCAGGAAATGGTTGCGAAACGTTTTGATGCCGTGATTATTGAAGATACAGTTGCTAAAGGATATTTGAAAGACAATCCGGATTTAGTAGGATATGAGATGGAAACTGGGGAAGAAGACGCTGGTTCCGCTATTGCATTCCAAAAGGGCAGTGATTTAACGGAAGATTTCAATGCTGAACTGAACGAAATGTTGGAAAATGGTGAAATGGAAAAATTAATTCTAAAATGGTTCGGTGGCAGTGAAACTAAATAATACAGAGAAAAGGGAAAACGTTCAGAAGTGATAAAATACGCCTTCTGAGCGTTTTTCCACGCTTTATTGAGTATAAAGTGAATAAGGAAGGCCTTTATAGGTCTTTATAAGAGAGGATGATTGGAGTGAATCTGGATTTTGAAAGGATTATGCCTTCCCTTCCATATATCATGGAGGGAATACCGACTACACTAAAAGTTGTGGCGGTTGCGGCTGTAATCGGTTTTGTTTTGGGGATCATCTTATCCATACTGAAAATCAGCAGAATTAAGCCGTTAAATTGGATTGCTGACTTTTATACATCGATTTTCCGCGGTACACCATTAGTTTTACAATTAATGCTCATTTATTTTGGTTCCCCACAAATTTTAGGGATTCAAATCGAAGCGTTTCAGGCTGCTTTCTTGGCTTTCGGCTTAAACTCTGCCGCGTATATCTCGGAAATCATCAGGGGTGGTATATTAGCGGTCGATAAAGGGCAACGGGAAGCCGCGCTTGCCCTTGGGGTTCCTTATTCAAGTATGATGTTGAATATCATCTTGCCACAGGCCATCAAGAACATTCTCCCTTCTTTAGTGAATGAAATCATTTCCTTAACGAAGGAATCCGCCGTGGTAACCATCATCGGTTTAGGCGATATTATGCGCCGTTCTTATATTGTCGGTGGTGAGACCTATAAATTCTTCGAGCCGATATTATTTGCCGGTCTCATTTATTATGTGATGGTCATGATTCTCACTATCTTAGGTAAAGTGATCGAAAGGAGAATGAGACGCAGTGATTAAAATAGATCAGCTTCAAAAGAGTTATGGCAAACTTAACGTTCTAAAAGGAATCAGTACAGAAATTGGACAGGGTGAAGTCCTAGCGATAATCGGTCCCTCCGGATCAGGAAAGTCGACTTTCCTGCGGTGTATCAATATGCTTGAAACACCTACTGATGGACAGATCTGGTTCAAAGATCAAAATATTACGGATAAAAAGACTAATATTATGAAAGTCCGTGAGAATGTCGGGATGGTATTTCAGCATTTTCATTTATTTCCACACAAGACGGTGCTTGAGAACCTGACATATGCGCCTATGAAGGTGAAAAAGTTATCGAAAGCAGACGCTGTGAAACAGGCAAGAGAGCTTTTGAATAAAGTCGGATTGGCTGATAAGGAAACAACGTATCCAAATCGTCTTTCCGGCGGGCAAAAACAAAGGGTTGCCATAGCACGTGCATTGGCCATGAATCCGGAAGTCATGCTATTTGACGAGCCGACTTCCGCATTAGACCCGGAAATGGTAAAAGAAGTATTGGACGTTATGAAGTCACTGGCCCATACCGGGATGACAATGTTAATTGTTACGCATGAAATGGGATTTGCTAAAGAAGTGGCCGATCGGGTTCTATTCTTGGATGGCGGCTTGCTTGTTGAGGAAAGTGCTCCGGAAGAGTTCTTTTCCAACCCGAAAAGCCAGCGTGCCAAAGATTTTCTTCAAAAAGTGCTTTAGACTGAAAAAATGAACATGTAGTGAAAAAAGGTAACTTTAGTTACCTTTTTTATTTTATCCAAATAATGTATCATAGGTATAACGAATTATTAATAATTTAGAATTTTCCTTCATAAAGGACTGTAAAATTATCTGAATAGCTGATAGTATTATAATAGAAGTGAAAGAAGCAGGGTGATACATAACAATGTTCAAAATCGGGTATAGAACGATTAAAACTGCTATGGGGGCATCCATCGCAATTATTATTGCACAATTGCTGGGTTTGAATAATTTCTCTTCTGCTGGCATCATAACGATTTTATGTATACAGGTTACAAAAAGGAAATCGGTATTTGCCTCCTGGCATCGATTTTTGGCTTGTATGATCGCAATGCTTTATTCTACTTTACTGTTTCAGGGTATAGCTTTCCATCCCCTTGTAATCGGGCTAATCCTTCTCATCTTCATCCCGACTACAGTTGCCTTGAATGTTAGCCAGGGAATAGTTACAAGCAGTGTCATCATCCTACATCTCTATGGCTCTGGTAAGATTACTATTGCACTGCTCGTCAATGAAACGATTTTGATTGTCGTTGGAGTGGGTGTGGCACTTATCATGAATCTATACATGCCTAGTGTGGAAAAAAAATTAATTGCTTACCAGGATAGAATTGAGATGAATTTTAGTGCTATCTTAATGGCAGTTGTCCGCTATTTACGGGATAATGACCATACATGGGATGGGAAGGAAATTACAAAAACAGCAAATCTTCTTAATGAAGCCAAAAGTCTAGCCTTCAGGGATGTGGAGAATCATTTTCTTCGGGAAGAAGATCTCCATTATCATTATTTCAAAATGAGGGAAAAGCAATTCGAAATTATTGAAAGGATTCTCCCTTTGGTCACTAATATTCCTTTAAGAGTGAAGCAAAGCGGTATATTGGCAGACTTTATAGAGGATTTGGCTGAAAATGTTCATCCTCAAAATACGGCGATCCTTTACTTGAGGAAACTTGAGGAAATGGAAGAGTTTTTTAAGGGGATGGAACTTCCTCAAACCCGGGAAGAGTTTGAATCACGTGCAGCTTTATTGCAGCTTATGAAGGAAATGGAACGCTATTTATTGCTTAAGCATTCTTTCAAGGGATTCCCTAAGGAGAGTCATAATAGAATGAAAAAGAGGCCGTTGGCTTAAACTAAGCAAAAAAGTAAAGGAACTGATAGAAATGAAACGAATCCTTTCTTTATTGTTATTGCTTGTCTTGTCAGCTGTACCATCTCAGGCCCTTGCTCAAACCGTAAATCACGGAGAGCCATTCATTATTATCAATAAAGCGAATAATAAACTGGCTTTCATTGACGACAACGTGGTACAAGAGATACTTCCAGTCGGAACAGGCAAGAGTCAGGAATTGACGCCTGAAGGGTTATTTACCGTCAAAGTAAAAGCGGTTAATCCTTACTATCGAAAAAAGAATATCCCTGGTGGAGATCCCAGAAATCCGCTTGGGTCAAGATGGATTGGTTTTGATGCCAGGAATACAGATGGCAGGATTTATGGGATACATGGAACCAATCAACCATCCTCAATCGGGAAATATATTTCCAATGGTTGTGTTAGGATGCATAAACCGGATGTAGAGCGGTTATATGACAAGGTTCCGATTGGGACAAAGGTTCTAATAACTCTATCAAATGAAAGTTTCAACACGTTAGCCAGAAATATAGGGGCTATCAAATAAGAAAGAGGGAAGCTTTTAGCTCCCCTCCTGCAGTCTATTACAATAAAAATGCGATGCCTGATAGTAAGGTCGTCAATAACATCGAGATAAGCATGAGATAGACAACAACTTTTCTTACTTTTTTATTTTTCATTATGTTCTCTCCTCAAACAGTATGATTATTTTCATTTTAACTTGAACATATAGGAGAAACAAGCAAAAGTGCAATATTCTCATTATTCGAAAGAATGGTATAGTTACATAATGAATTGATAGAAAATTCAATAGAGTGAAAATAGTACATAGTATGGGGGAATAGTAAAATGATTAAGAATATTGATCATATCGGGATTGCGGTTAAATCAATAGAGGAAGCCTTGCCGCTTTACACTGAAACATTGAAATTGGAGCTTGAAGGAATAGAAACGGTTGAGAGCCAAGGCGTTAAAGTGGCATTTATCCTAGCAGGGAATACTCGTTTAGAGTTATTGGAAGCGTTATCTCCTGATAGTGCCGTCGCTAAATTCATTGAAAAACGGGGTGAAGGGATTCACCATGTGGCTTTGGGTGTAGAGCGAATAGAGGATCGAATCCAGGAAATAAAAGAATCCGGTCTTCGTATGATTGATGAGACTTCAAGAAAAGGGGCACATCAGGCAGATGTCGCTTTTATCCATCCTAAATCGACGTCGGGTGTCCTATATGAGCTATGTGAAAGAACTGAATTAAAGGAGGAGCAAAAATGACTGATATCTATGAAACTATCAATGACTTGTACGATCGACGCCGAAAGGTAGAAATGGGCGGAGGGGAAGATAGAATTGAAAAGCAACACGAAAAAGGAAAACTAACGGCGAGGGAAAGAATCGAACTTCTAGTGGATGAGGGTACCTTCGTTGAGCTGAATCCCTTTATCAAACACCGGAACACCAATTTTGGCATGGAAAAAGCAGAAGGACCGGGAGAAGGAGTAGTAACTGGTTATGGGAAAGTCAATGGTCGTGACATTTACCTGTTCTCTCAAGACTTTACCGTGTTTGGTGGGGCGCTCGGAGAAATGCATGCTCTGAAAATTGCCAATGTTATGGATTTGGCTGCGGAAAATGGTGCTCCCTTCATCGGGTTGAACGATTCTGGCGGAGCTCGGATTCAGGAAGGGGTTGTCTCCCTTGATGGATACGGTCAAATTTTCTATCGTAATTCGATATATTCTGGTGTGATCCCTCAGATTTCTGTCATATTGGGTCCATGTGCAGGTGGCGCGGTTTATTCACCAGCCATTACGGATTTTGTTTTCATGGTTGAGAAAACAAGCCAGATGTTCATTACAGGACCGAAAGTTATCGAAACGGTGACAGGGGAAAAAATTTCATCTGAAGGATTAGGTGGAGCGAAGGTACATAACACGGTCAGTGGTAATGCTCATTTCATGGGTGCTTCGGAGGAAGAGGTTTTAGCTGATGTTAAACGTCTTTTAAGCTATCTCCCGCAAAACAACCAAGAAAAGCCACCGGCTCTGGAAGCGACAGATGAAGACGACTATCGTCCAGATCTAACGGACGTTGTCCCATATGAAGGCATTCGTCCATACGATGTCCGAAAAGTGGTCAATCAAATTGTCGACGAGGATTCATTTATGGAAGTGCAAGCAGGGTTTGCGAAGAATATCGTGGTTGGTCTAGCACGCATTAAAGGGAAATCAGTGGGGCTTATTTGTAACCAGCCTAAAGTGTTGGCTGGTGGACTCGATATTGATTCATCTGATAAAGCTGCCAGGTTCATACGATTCTGTGATTCATTCAATATACCATTGATCACTTTTGAAGATGTTTCTGGATTTTTCCCTGGTGTTAAACAAGAACATGGTGGGATCATCCGCCATGGTGCGAAACTTTTATATGCCTATTCAGAAGCAACTGTGCCAAAATTAACGATCATTCTCCGTAAAGCCTATGGTGGTGCTTATGTGGCCCTCAATAGTAAATCCATCGGGGCAGACCTTACGTTTGCTTGGCCAAATGCTGAAATTGCGGTGATGGGATCAGCTGGAGCTGCAAACATCATATTTGCCCGTGAAATTAAAAATAGTGAGAATCCTGAAGCCACACGTGCAGAGAAAATTGAGGAATATCGTGAAAAGTTTGCAAATCCATATGTAGCGGCAAGTCTTGGAATGGTCGATGATGTTATTGACCCTCGTGAAACAAGAATTAAAATCATCCAATCGCTTGAAATGCTACGTAATAAAAAAGAAACCCGTCCATGGAAAAAACACGGGAATATTCCGTTGTAAGTACCAGTATGAGGGGAGCCTGAAACCAGGCTCCTTTTTTTGTAGAAAAGAAAACCCTAGGCTAGGCCTAGGGTTCTAAAAAGCTTTCAGCATGGTATTAAAAAAACTCTCCCATGGTGCTAAAATATT
>NZ_JBNNST010000014.1:0-88310 GCF_050278025.1 Peribacillus sp. NPDC097197
CTCGACTTGCATGTATTAGGCACGCCGCCAGCGTTCGTCCTGAGCCAGGATCAAACTCTCCGAAGAAATGTTTGACTTGCTCATTTTGCTTTTTTATAGTGTATGCTCACTCAAAATTTACGTTGGCGCTTTGTTTTGTTCAGTTTTCAAAGAGCAATTTATCTCGCTGTTCGTTAGAACAACTTGTTTATTCATCATAACACACTACCGATTAGTTGTCAACTTCTACGAAGTTTTTAACTTATTTTTAATCGCTGTGTTTTTCAGCGACCATTTCATCTTATCATTTTCTTTATAAGAAGTCAATAGTTTTTATTGTGTCATTTCTTCTAGCCATTCAGCTATAAGCGATGAAGTTTTGCGTTTGTTTTCTTAGTGCTTATTCATATTAATCCTTTTTTTCATAAAAGTCAACGGGTATTTTATAAATTCCTTAGAATCTTGCGCATACCTTTTTCCTCTGCTGATTCCAAAGAGATCTACAAGAGATTTTGATTAGTACTATATATAGAAGGAAGGCAACTCTCTATGAACCCTAAACTCCTTTAACAATCAGATTCAGCCGATTCTTGGCATCTCCTGACATCACCCTATGAAAGGTACAAACTAATATTGACTTGGTGAATTTTCTTATGTTATCATTTAACCAAGTAATATAATCGGAATAGTCATTTTTTTATATCAAGTAAACGAACGATAAGAATAGTAAAGGAGATGGTCACATGACAGTTGCAAAGGTTATACCAGGGGCAGAATCATTCTTCTATCCCGGGAACTCTATTGGAATCCTCATTTGCCATGGCTTCAACGGAACCCCACAAAGCGTAGGGTATTTAGGTAAAAGTTTGGCCGCCAAAGGTTACACCATCTACGCACCTCGCTTACAGGGTCACGGAACACATGAGTTTGAAATGGAAACGATCCATTACCAAGAGTGGATCAAGGATATCGAGACTGCCTATAAAAAGCTAAAGCAAACCTGTACGCATGTGTTCGCAATGGGGCAATCTATGGGTGGTGCCCTTGTTTTGGATTTGGCAACAAAAGTAGCTTGTGATGGAATAATGACAATCAATGCTGCCCTTCAAGTCCCTGAATATGAAACCTATCGCAACCAAACTGCTCCGCGTTTCATTACAGAAGGGGCTCCTGACATTAAAGACAAAGATACTACAGAAATCACTTATGATTGCGTACCTATCACAGCTATTAATCAGTTGCTTACTATTATGGAACATACGAATGAACAACTCGAGGACATCAGCTGCCCTGCCCTCATCTTCCATTCTCCCGAAGATCATGTTGTCCCATCTCAATGTTCGGACCGAATATATAATTCCGTCAGTTCTCATAGCAAGGAGTTGATCTCCCTTACTAACTCCTATCATGTTGCTTCGCTTGATTATGATAAAGAATTAATCGTGGAGCGTGCTTATCATTTCATTAAGAAACACAGCAAAGATATAACGATCGCTTCTTAAGATTTTTCTCTCATTATGGTTTACTCAAATATCCCACGGGTATAAGTAAAGTAGACAAAAACAAGGAGGTAACTCATAATGAGCGGATTATCAGACAAGATAAAAGGTACTGTCAATAAAGCAAAAGGTGAAACAAAAGACCAAGTCGGAAACGCTAAGAATGATCCTCACTTACAAGCTGAAGGAAAACTTGATAAATTAAAAGGTAATGTCCAAGAAGGAATCGGCAAGGTAAAAGATTCCCATAGATAAGGTTTTAGAAACCACAATTACATGCCTTACGATCACGACAAGTAAACCCCCACCTATAAACAGAAGAGGCTGCAGATTATTCTGCAGCCTCTTTCTTTATCAAGTAGCTTGGATTACGACCACACACATATCATCAGGTTGGTCGAGATGGAGTTCAGCAGGCATGACCAGATCAATCGGAGCATTTCCCTCGCAATCCAACCAATCCCGTGAAACGACTTCTTTTATTTCATCCAGTCCATCCGTTCCTTCCCTATCGATTGCCTCCATGACTCCATCGGTAAATACAAGAATTTGAATTCTATCTTCATAATGAACAATCGTTTTCTCCACTTTCATCTCCGTGAAGAAACCAACAGGACATGTCCCCTTTGAAAGGGACAACACTTCCCCATCATCCATCAAGGCAAAACCCGGTGGATGACCTGCATTTACATATTCCAGAGTTTTATGTTCTGTATCAATCACCATATAAATGGCAGTGAAATAATAATGAATCGGGTTTTCCTTTTTATTAAGGACACTCATCCAATGATTCATTTCGTTTATCACCGCAACGGGATCCGTGTGTTTTCGGATGGCATCCCTTAGAACAGAGGAAATAAACATACAAACAAGTGAAGCCGATATTCCATGGCCCATCATATCAAGTATAATGATTCCGTACCGTTTTTCATCAATCCGGTGCCAATAGTACATATCTCCGGCTAATTTATTTGCAGGGAGGTAAGATGCTTTTATTGTTAAGTGATTATCTACCACCGGCTCACTCAATAGACTGCTTTGCACTTGCATCGAAAGGTCTAATTCATTCCGTATTTTTTCTTCCTGCATTTTATGCCAGTCTTTTTCATATTTAAGCCTTAAACCTACACGGATTCTGGCTAATAAATCAATTTTGTTAATAGGCTTCATAATATAATCGATTCCACCAACATCCAGAGCCTCGGCCACTTTGTTTGAATCTTCAAGTGCCGTTACAAAAATCACCGGTATGTCTTTTAGGTGTGGTATGTTTTGGAGTCTTCTACAAGCCTCTATTCCATCAATTTCAGGCATCATAATATCAAGTAGTATAATATCAACAGAAGTCTTGATTGGCTGAGGATTGTCCACTTGTAGGTAGTCAAACATTTCATGCGCTGACTTCAATGATAGAAAATCCGTATAGCCAGCTCGCTTAAGAATTTTCTCTATAACGAAGAGATTAACCTGGTTATCATCTACGATTAAAATCGTCATTGCTTTATTCCCCTTTTGGCTTATATCGAGCGGCACTTTTATCTTTATCATGTACTATATAATGCAAGGCTTTCCTGAAAAAAGAATTCCGAACTATATTATATCTTACTTATGCTACTTTTTAAAAATAAGAATATCTGTGGCAAAAAAGCACAGACCTAACTAATTAAATGTACCCGTTTTTTCAGACACCTAAACTTAAAATATAGTTACATTCAAAAAATTAAACTTTGATAACGAAAAAAGGAGCTCGCCAGGTTTAGCGAACTCCTTTTTTTATAATTTTCTATAAATCTTCTCTCTTGCATCAAAGTCCTTATACACTTCTGAAAAAGAAGAAGTACGAATGGATTCCTTACTGCCGACCGCAAGAAAGCCGTCCTTACAAAGACTGTCATAAAATAATTGATTTACATAAGTCTGTAATTCTCCGGTAAAGTAAATCATTACATTCCGGCACATGATGATATGAAATTCATTGAATGAACCATCCGTCACGAGATTATGCTGGAAAAACACAACATTTTTAAGCAGGTTTGGATCAAGATAAGCATTTTGATAGTCCGTCGTATAATACTCCGAAAATTCCCGTTTACCGCCTGCTTGTAGATAATTCTTTGTATAAGACTGCATGCGATTGAGGGGTAAAATTCCCTTTTGAGCATGTTCTATTACCGTTTCATTCATGTCGGTTGCATAGATTTTCGCTTTATCGTAGAGCCCTTCTTCTTTTAGCATGATGGCCATCGAAAAGGCTTCTTCACCAGTTGAACAACCAGCATGCCAGATACGGATTTCAGGAAGTTCCTTAAGCAGGGGAACAAGGTTCGTTCGAAAAGCTTTAAAGAAGTCAGGATCACGAAACATTTCCGTAACATTTATTGAAAAGTCATTCAGAAGTTTTTCAACAAATCCTTTTTCATATAAAACCTTTTCAATCATTCCACTCGCTCTTCTTATATGCTCTAATCTCATCCGATTTTCGACTCTCCGTTGTATGGAAGATCGCATGTACTTTCTGAAATCAAAGCCAGAGACTGAATAAACGGCTTGCAAGAGCAACTCAATCTCTATATTTTCTCGTTCTTCAATCGATAGTGTATCCTTCATTCCATTAAAACCTTCCTTACCCGTACTATTAATTCGTTAGCCATACGCGAAGAACAGACAGTAACTGTTCCAATTTCAATGGTTTACTTACATAGTCAGATGCACCGGCTCTTATACATTTTTCCCTGTCACCTTTCATCGCCTTAGCGGTTAAGGCAATGATTGGGAGATTATCAAACTCATTTTGTTCACGGATTCTAGTCATTGTTTCATAACCATCCATGCCTGGCATCATGATATCCATTAATATGGCATCTATACTCTTTCCTTTATCAAGGATTTCCAAACATTCATAGCCATTTTCCGCTGTAAGGATTTCCATGCCCTCATTTTTTAGAGCGTTTGTCAAAGCAAAGATATTACGGCGATCATCGTCCACTACCAAGACCGACTTGCCGCGGAAAGGATTAGCGTTCTCTTGTGAATCATCATCAAGTATCACCACATCCGGTTTCTCGTCCACTACGCTAGCGGGAGTTCCTTCATGGCTGGCCGCTGCCACTTCCGGGGAAGCAGCAATCGCTTCTCCCATGTTTTTAAAGCCTTCTGGCATGCTTGGAATGAAGAAGGTGAACGTACTGCCTTCACCCTCTTGGCTATCCACTATAACCCATCCGCCTAGTAATTTAGCAAACTCGCGGCATATGGAAAGTCCAAGTCCGGTACCGCCATATTTCCTCATCGTCGCTCCATCGCCTTGTTGGAACGCTTCGAATATTAATTTTTGCTTTTCTTTCGAAATTCCAATGCCCGTGTCCTTCACATTGATTTCAACCCAATTGCTCGCACCTTTCGTTTGAATCCATTGTGCGACTTTTTCTTCGTCAGCCTTTTTAATCTGAACAGAGACTGAACCTTTTTCGGTGAATTTAAAAGCATTGGACAACAGGTTTTTAAGAATTTGTTGGAACCGCTGTTCATCAGTGAAGAAAATATCAGGTACATCCTTATCTTTTCTAACGATGAAATCGATATTCTTCTTCTTCGCTACGTGATCGAAGTTTCGATGTAACAATTCCGGTAACTCACTCATATTCATTTCCTCAAAGACAACTTCAAGCTTCCCAACCTCGACTTTTGATAAGTCCAGTATGTCATTGATGAGCGTTAATAAATCCTGACCGGACGAATTAATGACACGGGCGAATTCCTTCTGTTCCTCATTCAATTTACTGTCATTCGTGTCAGATAGCATTTCCGACAGAATCAAGATGCTATTAAGCGGTGTCCGTAATTCATGGGACATATTGGCCATGAATTCGGATTTGTATTTTGAACTTAGTTTTAATTCTTCTGCTTGTTTTTCAAGATTTAGTTTGGCAATTTGAAGCTCTTTTGATTTGTCTTCCGTTTCACGGTTTCTCTCTTCTAATTGCTCGTTAATCATCCGTAATTCCTCAGCCTGTGTCTGCAGTTCCTCTGATTGGGCCTGCATTTCTTCTGACTGGGATTGCAATTCTTCTGATTGAGCTTGTAGCTCTTCAGTCTGTGCTTGTGACTCTTTCAATAGGCGTTCAATTTCCATTCGGCCTTCGACATTGTTGATTGTAATCCCCAAAGTGTCCAAGACTTGAGTCAAGAAATGTTTCTGCAATTTAGAGTAATTCTCCAAGCTTGCCAATTCGACCATAGCTACCACTTCATCCTCAAAAATGACGGGAGCAATAACGATACTTTTAGGGTTTACTTCACCTAACCCTGTTGTAACCAAGTGGAAGTCTTCGGGAATCTTCTCAATGAATTCTATTTTTCTTTCAAGGGCGCATTGGCCAATCAAGCCTTCCCCCATACGGAATTCACGTCTTCCCGCACCTTCTCCATCGCCTGCGAAACTGGAGATTTTTACAAAACGCATATTTTCCCCTTCACCGCGTCTGATATAAAACGCCCCAAGAGACGCCCCCATCATCGGTGCAAGTCTGGTGATGAACCTGTCAGCAAGCACTTCTACATCAACAATGCGTTGGTACATGGTCGCAATATCAGCAACTCGGGTTTGTATCCAGTTGCGCTCGCTAATTTTCTCAGTGAACTCTTTTTCCTTACGATTATACGTTTCAAGTGATACGGCCATTTCATTGAAGGAACGAGCGATATCGCCTATTTCATCATTTGTGCGAATAGGAATTCTCGGTACAACCGATAAATTTTTAAAATCAATATTGTTGATGACCTTCGTAATGGATTGCAAATCTTTTGATGTGCTGCGTATCATCCATGCGACAGTCAAGGAAATGACTAGAATACTAAGGATGACTGCGAAAATAGTGAAATTAATCATATCTTCATAGGTTTGCTTCGAATTACTTAACGTATCATTCATAACACTTTCTTGATAATTTTTAAAAGCACCCATCGTACTGATAACCTTTGTCCGCTTATCCCTTTGATCATCCATTAGCTCGCTAATGTCCGTCGTTGGGTTTTTCGATTGTATGTTTTGGATGATTTGTGCCTCGGTTATAGAGTATGTGGCATATTGTGTTTCAAACTCTTTCAATAATTGCCTTGCCTTCGCTTTATTTAACGTACCCGACAATTCAGCGATTTGCGACTCAATCAGGCTGTGGTTTTCATTGATGACTTTAAGGCTTTCCGCTCTTTCTGCCTTGTTGGCCTCATTTGCCGCAAATAAAATTTCACGGTCTGACTGTGTAAACAACTGGCGTATTTCCATCGCGGCAGAAACTTTATAATAACGGTCCTCCACGATTTCAGTCATACTGCCTTTTAGATTATTGAGTGTAAACACCATAAAAGAAAGGAGTATAGCTAAAAAAAGCAGGATTAAACCGAATCCCAGCATTTGTTTTCTCTTAAAACCCATTTTACCCACCCGCCTTTTTTCATTATTTATAGTAAGCGAATATTATTTACCACTCCAAATATATGAGCCTATCCCTTACATTCCATCCTATTTAACTTGCATTTGGTTATGCAGCAAGATTTAATGTCCACTCCCTATTTTATCATTCTTATACAGTAAATAGATACCTTGAGCGTCACTTTTCCAACATTTGAATGGCCATTTCAACCAGAATCCTACCTTTGAACTATCCTAAAATCCGGCATTTTTACTGGGATACCATCTTCTAACCCAAACAAAAAAACCGGACGCTACACACGCCCGATTTTCCACCTATGATTATTTGATTTTTTTTACTTCAACATATAAAACATGATGGCCATCCATCTCTGTGACGGTAAAATTATATCCTTCAAATTCAATTTGGTCACCAACGGCAATTTCAAATCTACCTGTCAGGAACCATCCTCCCAAAGTATCTATATCATCTTCAGGTAATTGGATGGCAAGGGTATCATTAACATCTTCAATTAACGTCTTTGCATCAAAAACATAATGTCCCTCATCTACTTTTTGGATAAGTGGTCGTTCATCCTGGTCAAATTCATCACGGATTTCCCCGACGATTTCTTCAAGTATATCTTCCACCGTAACTAGACCAGCTGTACCACCATACTCATCAGTCAAAACAGCCATATGAATCCGTTCCTTCTGCATTTTCAGAAGCAAGTCATGGATAGGGATAGTTTCCAGAACCCGTATCACGGGTGTAACGAAACTATCCACCGTCAATTCCGAAACATTCTTCTCGGTGATGGTCGCTGTATAAAGACGTTTAATATTGACCATTCCCACTACATTATCCTTATCACCATCTATGACAGGGTAACGTGTATACTGTTCTTCTTGAATGAGCTCCACAACTTCCAATAGTGGCATTCCTATTTCAATAACGGTCATTTCCGTTCTCGGAACCATGATTTCATTGGCATTACGCTCATCAAATTCAAAAATTTGATTTACATATTTATATTCCGATTGATTGATCTCACCACTTTTGTAGCTTTCCGATAAGATAATCCGCAGTTCTTCTTCCGAGTGAGCCATTTCAGTCTCGGAAGCCGGCTTTAATCCAAACATGCCTGTAAGGACACGTGCCGAACCATTCAATACCCAGATGAATGGGTATAATATGCGGTAAAAAAGAATCAATGGCTTAGAGAACAGTAACGTTATTTCCTCAGCCTTTTGAATTGCAACCGTTTTTGGCGCAAGTTCACCAATAACAACGTGTAAGAATGTAACGGACGCAAAAGCAATCACGAAAGAAAGAATGTGACTTAACGATTCCTCGACACCCCATCTATGGAATAGGGGTTCAAGAATAGCCTCCACTGTGGGTTCACCCAACCAACCCAATCCTAATGCAGTGACTGTTATCCCCAGTTGACATGCAGATAAATACTCATCGATATGTGAAATCACTTTTTTTGCTGCCAGTGCACTTTTATTTCCCTCTTCAATCAATTGATTGATGCGGGAACTTCTGACTTTAACGATTGCAAATTCCGAGGCAACAAAAAATGCGGTTAATGCTATTAATACAGCTACTGCTAATAATTTTATAAATATCTCCAATATGTTCGGGTTTACCACCGATTCCTTATCCTAGTTACATGAAAGGAATCAATAGTTCAGTCCCAAGCACCTCCTGTATAAATGGTGATTTCTATTATGTCAAACGAATTATGAATGTCGTATCCTAAACCATTTAGTGAAATGCCCTTAAGAGTAATATGCACCTTCGTGCAATAAACTATCGGGATAATTTTCTTTAAATTAACAACACTAATAATGATTGAATCAACGCAATGCTTTCATGAGAAACCTGTTTTTTAAGAAGAAGTTCATTTTTTCCATCCTTTTCAATCAGGCTAATCACTTCCCGCAATTCCTCATTCAAGCCATCCATTTTACTTTTTAGTTGAAGTCCCGTTTCCTCGATTTCAGTAAGGGGCTTCGCATTTGGTTTTACAAGTTCTTTTATCTCTTCCAAAGAAAAGTTTTTTCTTTTATATTTCTCAATAAGGCGCAATCGCTCAAGTTCCTCAACTGAGTAATAGCGGTAGTTAGAGGCGGAACGTTCTGCTTTTAGCAGACCCTTATTCGTGTAATAGTCCACCGTTCGCTTCGTCACATTTGCCATGCTTGCCAGCTCACCGATTTTCAATGTCTCGTTCCCAATATAACCCCTCCCAACCGTCACGTGATGGTTTTGGCCTTCTGGAGGACTACTCCATATCCTACCGTGACATTTTCACCTATTCTCTAATCCTACAACATTTCTATTCTTTTGAAAAATATTTATTATGGATTACCTAATAAATATAGAAAGGTATTTACCTATACCCTTCTATATAGACAAAAAACCGACTATCATGCCAATAGTCGGTTTACTATATTTTTATGATAATCGATTATTTTTTTGTTTTTGTTGAGAATGGATTACTCAGTATTTTGGGACCGCATTGGCATAAAGAAGAGTGTTTTAATCTTTTTATTGGTGTACCGCATGTTTCACAAACTTTTGCTACCATCATACCGTCCTCCTTTTTATTTCATATTAGTATTATACTACCTCTCTTATAATAATCAATACTAAATTAAAATAATTATAAACTAAAAAATCCCCCTTCCCAAATCATGTATAAACAGATAAAATAATATAAAACTCATCAGAAAGGTTGGTTTTTAATTTGTCAGATAAAATTCATCCCATTCCGCGTCCTCTAGTCCGAACAAATCAGTGGGTCATATTTTTAAGCGTAGTCCTCGCTTTAGCAACCGGTCAAGAATGGATACTGGCCATACCTTTATTAGCGGGGCTATCTGGTCTTCTTTTACATTTTAATCCGGTTATGCGCCTTGCAAAGCTCTTTCTGAAGAAGGCCCCCTCTAAATACATTCCTGAAGATCCTGCACAGCAACAGTTTAACCAGGTTATTGCAGTGGTTTGCCTAGGTTTCGGCTTACTCTCCTTCTTACTGGGCTTCAACGTTATCGGCTATGTGCTAACCGTAATGGTCGGGATGGCCTCATTTATTGCCATCCTTGGATTCTGCATTGGTTGCTTCATCCTTTATCAATGGAAACAATATACTTATCGCCGTTCTCTTCATTAAAAAGGGAGGCCTGACATGATTAATGTCAGGCCTGCTTTTTTATGCAACTGCAGAATTATTCTTTTTAACCCAAATCGCAGCCACTATAATCAGGAGTAACAATACCATTTGAGGTACTATCGTTTCCACTGTCGGATAAAGGCCGATCCATTCAATGAACGGGAACGTGTGAAGTGTATGCGTCTTAATCACTTGAGAAACTTGAAGTGCATGGATGGAGACACCAAGAATCTTAAATGCCAATGCATAGATGAAGATCGTCGCCACTTTGAAAAAGACCGTCATCGGTAGCTTAACGCTGTAACGGAGCATGACGAAACCAATGACCATCAATATCAAGCAGGCAATCAATATCCCGGTCAATAGCTGTTTCAGTTCCATATACGGAGCCATTCCGGCATAAAAGATGATCGTCTCCGCTCCTTCTCGGAAAATCGATAGGAAACTAATTAACGCAAAAGACAAGATACTGCCTGTTGCAATAGCATGGTCCATTTGCTTGCCGATATAACGGTTCCATGCATGGATGTTCGATTTACTATGAAGCCACATTCCGATGGTCAGCATCATTAGCACTGCGATTATGCCCGTGATTCCTTCAATATACTCCCGGCTTGAGGCAGCCGTAATCTGTGAAAATACAATATTGATAATAACGGCAAGGATTGCACTTGCTGCCAAGCCAGCCCCGACGCCAGACCAAATCCACTTTTGTTTGTCTGCCTGTCCAATTTTCTTTAGGAAGGACAACAGTGTTGCCACGATAAGGAGAGCTTCCAGTCCCTCACGTAAAAGAATCAAGGCCGCATCCCATGTCGTATAGCTCGTATCATCAATTAAAGGAAGGAGTCGTGCATGTAAATCGGAAACGATTTCTTTCGCTTCCTTTACTTGTATCTTCTTCGATTGCAGTAAGCTAATGGCGGTTGGTACCTTAGTCTCCATGTCACTGTACAGCTTACTGTCCCTCGTAGAAACTTCTCCTTCGACATTTGGCCAAATCATTAATACTTCATTCAACTGGTCAATTGCCGAATTGATATCGTTTCCTTCCATATCCTTAACACTACTTTGTAGAAGGTCTGTTACATCGCTCAACGTATAAGTCTGCTGGTCTTCTTTTTCTACCTTGCCTTCCAGAAAGCCTTGAATTAGCCCTTTCAGTTCGTCAAGATTAGTTCGTGCCTTTTCTGGATCTGGAGGATCCTGCGTGATGGCTATCCGAACAAAGGCCATATAGGTTTCCATCTTACCGTACGAAGCAACACTTTCCTCCCGTACTACAAGTTCCGCATTATTCCATTGATTGAGGAGGTTTTGATACTGACTTTTAGCTTTGCTGAAGTCCTCTTCGCTAATCGTCGCATCTAAATCATCGATTAATGGAAGTAACGCTTCTAGGCGATCTTTATAATCGGTTTTATCAACCGGATTTTCTGCCGTATCATACTGAACAAGGGCACTTGATAAAGCGGATAACTTCTTTTTCATTTCTCCTGCGTCTTCTTGATTATTCACAGCGTTTTTCAAAGACATTAATGAATCGTCAACTTTTTTGGCATCCTCACTGTCCGTTTTTATCACATTCCAGTCCTTTTCAAAAAGAGAGAGATTACTGGAAACCGATTCAAGATCTCCAGACTTCACTTTCATTAGGCTGTCTCCAATATATACGAAAAGCTGATCGTGATTTTCCCCGGCTGAAACACCTGGTATAGCAGACATTAAAAATATGAAACTAGTTAATAAAACGAACAACCCCGTTCTCCATTTAAAAACAGACATGACAAACTCCCCTTTTATGATAAAAACCGCCAACCCGGATTCCCATCCATGCTGGCGATTTTATGGTCTCTCATTTTACTAAATTCATCCGAAAAGGGACTCCCCGATATAGCCACCTTTTTTTACACCCGGCAAGCAAGCAAATATAGCGCTCCCCCGGTGGATGATATATTCATTTAACTTATCATTCTTTGAAAGACGTTCTTGCATCGGGATAAATTGTTTACTTGGGCTTCGTTGGAAACAAATAAACAGAAGCCCCGCATTGAAGCTTCCAGTCTTAGGATCCATTCCATCAGCATATGAATAGGGACGTCGCAGAATCTTAACTGTTCCATCACCACGGGATAGGATCATATGGGAGTTTTCAGGAATGATCCGATTTCCATTTTCATCCTTAACATGTTCATCAACCGTATCAAATTCATTCTTCATCCCTAATGGGGCACCGCTGTCACGATGACGACCAAATGTATTTTCCTGCTCTTTCAACGTGGTCCGATCCCACACTTCAATGTACATTTGAATTCGGCGGACGACCATATAGCTACCGCCTGCAAGCCAAGAAGGGCCATCCCCCGGCTTTACCCAGACATGTTGGTTCATCTCACTGCTTTTCTTCGTATCCGGATTCACGGTTCCATCTTTAAAACCAAACAAATTACGAGGCGTCGTTTTTTGAGAATCAGCCTTTTTCGTACGTTGAAAACCTGTTTGAGCCCAATGGATAATCGTCTTTCCTCTACCGATCCTCACCAGATTCCGGACGGCATGAAACGCAACCTGGAGATCGTCTGCGCAGGCTTGAATGCAAATGTCCCCTCCACTCCATGATTCTTCTAAGGCATCTAAAGAAAATGAAGGAAGATCTTTCAATTCGGCAGGTTGTTTAGACTTCAAGCCAAAGCGGTCTTTCCCATTCTTCGTAAATAGACTAGGACCTACTCCAAAGGTGATCGTCAAGTTAGAGGGGGATAATTCTTCTACTTCCCCTGTATCTTTTGGTGGCATGCTCCTGTTCGAGGAAGCTTCGCCTACCGATTTGCCAGATGTCATCTGGGCCGCCGCTTCTGTCCAATCTTTAAATAATTGAATTAAGTCTGACCTTTTTTCGGATGTCACTTCTAACGAAGCAAAATAAAGATTATCCTGAGCTTCTGTAGTGATTCCCGCTTGATGAGGCCCATAGAAAGGGACAGTATCATTCGTTTGTCCCTTTGCCTTTGAGTCAGATAGAGCTAGCATCCCGCCTAGGCCCGATGCGCCTATTACAACTCCAACCCCACCGATGCCAGCTGTTTTCAACATATCACGACGGCTTACCTTTTTGGAAAAAAGTGAAGTTTCGTCATTTGATATTTGTTCTTTCAATTAAGACTCCTCCATTACAATCCCTATTTGCGAAAGTGGCTCAGCTAAAGCGTCGATAGCCTGGCTTAATGATTTAACCTCGGATTTTGTTAAATCCGTATAAGAAACGTATCCATCACCATCTTTATGTTTTTCAAGCAAGCTGTAAACTCCGGCAAAACGCTCTTTGATTTCAGTTGTAAGCGCCTCGTCTTTTTCCTTAAGGGCAGGTGTCAATAATTCATATATTTTTTCAGCGCCCTCTACATTTGCAACGAAATCATACAAATCCGTATGAGAATAGCGGTCTTCTTCTCCAGTCACCTTGGATGTTGACACTTCATTAAGTAAGTCAACGGCCCCAGTGATTAACACATCAGGTGTTACTTCTACTGTTTCCACTTTAGCACGCAACAAATTAACGTCCTTCATTAATTGTTCAGCATACTCTTCATAACCCTTTGTTGTGTTTTCTTCCCATAACCCCATCTCAATTCGGTGGTATCCGCCCCACTCTTTTTCCTCAACATCACCCTCACGCGCATCGATTTTAGGATCAAGATCTCCAAAAATTTCAGCGATAGGTTCAGCGCGCTCATAATGCATGCGAGCCGGTGCATATAACTGCTTCGCTTTTTCAATGTCTCCAGACGTTACTGCCGTCGTGAATTCTTCCGTCCCTTTTACAAACTCTTCTATTTCACCTATCGCAAATTCCCGATAGTCGTTGGATACACCATCCAGCGCACTCGCACTTGTCTCCTTAGCATCCACCTCTGCAGGCTTGGTTTCTTCATTTTTCTGCGAACACCCAAATAACAGGCTGGTTGATAATAAAACGGCTAAGGTTGCTTTCGTTTTCATACTCTAAACTCTCCCCTGAAAATATATATTAATTCTAGATTTATATTAGCAGTAGTGAGAATCATTATCAATATATATTTTGTTCCAATTTACATTTCAGTTATCAAGGTAGACTATACTGTTATAACCTTATTTGGTGAATAGCTTATGGGGACAAATAATTACTTATTTCAAGAACTCTTTTCGTTCTTTCATTAATACTTCATTTTCTTTTTCCATGATTTTCGTAATATCTTCAATAAATCGAAGAATGATCGTGAGTTCTTTATCTTCATAGGACGTGCAAAGATCTTTTGTGGCTGCAGATAGTGAATGATAATGTGATTTAATCTGTTCTTGCCTTGATGCTATGGGGACAATCTTTACCCGTCTACCATCTATATGATCTCTTTCCCTTTTTACATAGCCCGATTTTTCAAGACGGTCGATGAGCGTCGTGACCGAGCCTGTGCTCAACCCTGTAATCTTCGCCAGCTCTCCAGCTGTAATAGGGCCCGTTTCATTCAATATTTCAGCAGTCTTTAAATCCGTATGAGCCACGCCTATTTTGTGGGCCATATTCTGTTGGAACAATACAGACCTCATTCCGTACCTTTGCAGGCTCCGGGTTAAACTCTCTAAAAGGTCTGAATTCAACCCATTATCGCTTGACATAAAATGCCACCCCTTTTACACTTGAATTTATCTTGATAATCAAGATAAATATTTAGTTTCCATAATAGTGATTATCATTCATTCATGCAAATGAATAAACGAATTGTTTCATAAAAAGGGAGGAAAAAACATTTTGGAGAAACAACCAAAACATCAAAAGTTTATAGTTGCCGGACTGTTATTGGGAATTTTGATGTCAGCAATGGATAATACGATTGTTGCAACCGCCATGGGGACGATTGTTTCCGATTTAGGCGGGTTCGATAAGTTTGTCTGGGTGACATCGGCCTATATGGTCGCCACGATGGCAAGTATGCCGATATTCGGCAAACTCTCCGATATGTACGGTCGGAAGCGATTTTTCATTTTTGGGCTTGTCGTCTTTTTAATTGGGTCTGCCCTATGCGGCATGGCTCAAAGCATTGTCCAGTTAAGTATTTTCAGGGCCATTCAGGGTATTGGTGGCGGTGCCTTGATGCCAATTGCCTTTACCATCGTCTTTGATATTTTCCCACCTGAAAAACGTGGGAAACTTACCGGTCTTTTCGGGGCTGTATTTGGGGCATCTAGTGTATTAGGCCCTCTATTAGGAGCTTATATTACGGAGTATGCCAGCTGGCATTGGATTTTCTACGTCAACGTTCCAATCGGCTTCATCTCGTTATTCTTCATTCTTCGTTATTACAAGGAAAAGGCCAATACGCATGAACAGAAAATCGATTATAGCGGGGCCGCGACTCTCGTTATCGCTGTCGTCAGTTTAATGTTCGCCCTCGAGCTTGGTGGCGAGTATGGATGGACTTCATCTCCTATCCTTGCTTTGTTTGCAAGTTTTGTCGTGTTTTTTGTTTCATTTTTCTTTTTCGAAAAAAGGGCCAAAGATCCCATTATCTCATTATGGTTATTTAAAAGGCGGTTATTTGCAACGTCTCAGATCTTGGCAATCCTATACGGCGGAACGTTCATCATTTTAACTGTGTATATTCCGATTTTCGTACAGGCTGTTTATGGAGGTTCGGCTACCAATGCAGGGTTAATCCTAACCCCAATGATGCTGGGGTCCGTTGTCGGTAGTGCTATCGGGGGAATATTCAATTCCAAGACCAGCTTCCGCAACTTAATGACGATTTCCGTCGTTTGTTATTTTGCAGGAATGCTATTATTAGGAACGTTAACCCCGGAAACCAGCAGGACACTACTAACGTGTTATATGATTCTTACTGGATTCGGTATGGGCTTCTCATTCTCCCTTCTACCGATCGCTTCCATCCACAACTTGGAACCGAGGTATCGTGGGTCTGCCAACTCAACCAATTCATTCCTCCGTTCGTTTGGGATGACATTAGGCGTTACCATTTATGGAGCGATACAGAACAACGCCTTCACAAGTAAGATGGCGGATGCCTTTAAAGGAATGCAAGGCGGGCCGGAAACATCTGTTCTTACGCAGGATCCACGTCAGCTATTCCAGTCAGATGCGCGTGCCCAAATCCCAGATATGATCCTGGATAAAATCGTGTATGCCATGTCTGATTCGATATCATTAATCTTCACTTTAGCCCTGATTCCTATTGGTTTGGCAGCAATCGTTGTTTTCTTCATGGGAAAAGCAAGAGTAGAAACGTCACCAAAGGAAAAAACGTCACACTAAATGTTTAAGCGCTGGATTTCCAGAGCTTTTTAAAGTTTTCATTTAAGAAAATCGGGTATCCTTTTAATAAAACAACATTCTTTCAAGAATGAAAAATTTTAGTTTGCCGAAATACAATTATGCCACTAAAATGATAAGTAACACATTAACCGATCGAGGTGAAGATTTTGAGAATTGTCTGTTTCGGAGATAGTTTAACAAGAGGTATCTCCTACGTTAAAGGCCGGCTTCGCATCATTAAAGAGAATTACCCAAGCTCTTTAGCGAAGTTGACAGAGTCCTTGCCATTCGTTGAAGTTTTGAATAAAGGGGTCTTTAATGACAATTCTGACTTGCTAGTTAGCCGTGTCCAGAAAGATGTCATGTCAGAAAATCCCGATATCGTATTGATAGAAGTCGGTGGTAACGATTGTAATTTCCATTGGGAGGAAGTCGCGAAGAATCCTGAAGGAGACCATGAGCCTATCGTTCCGATTGAACGGTACCTTGAAAATATCACTCAACTCGTCAAGCAAGTTCAGGACAAGCATGTTACACCCTTTCTTTTAACTCTTCCCCCACTGGATCCCGCCAGATATTATCGGTCGATTGCCAATCGGTTCGGACCATCCATCGGACATTTTGTCTCTCAAGTCGGTGGGATTGAACATTGGCATGGCATGTATAACCGCCAGTTAAAAAAACTGGCCGAGGATTTGAAGGTGCCATTGATCGATGTGCGTTCTTATATAAAGTCTGCCGGTGATCTGGACCATTTAATCAGTGACGATGGCATTCACCTTACGTCAGAAGGATACCAGCATATGAGCAAGGCCATATTCAGTGATTTACAAAAGCATTTGACAACGGAAACACTGTCACAACCTTAAACAAGCAAAAAGGCAAAGCATGGGGGCTTTGCCTTTTTTCCATTATAAGCTCTTCACTTCCACATTTTCTGGAAGCTTGAAAGGATTTTCGGAATTGATTCGGTCATAAAACATCATTCCATTTAAATGGTCCAGCTCATGTTGAAAAACAATCGCTGCAAATCCTTTCAATCGCATCTCGATTTTCTCTCCATTGCTGTCCAATGCTTTAATTTTCACCCGCTCATAACGTGGCACATATCCTTTGATATCACGATCCACAGAAAGGCAGCCTTCACTTTGAGGTAAGTAAATCATGGATGCCGAATGGCTGACAATTTTCGGATTCACTAAAGCATATTCGTAAACCTTTCCTTTTTCATCTGGAAAATACATAACGAACATTCGTTTATTCAGGCCAATTTGGTTGGCTGACAAGCCTACCCCTTCTCGTAAGTGGTACTTCTTTTGAAGTTTAGGATCTTGGCTGTTTTTTAAATACTGCATCATGCATTCTAATGTTTCTCGGTCTTCGTCAGAAATTGGCAGGCTAACTTCATCAGTCACCTGACGCAGAATTGGATCGCCTTCCCGAACAATATCCTTCATCGTAATCATATAATCCCTCATAAATTTATTCATAAATGTTCAACTCATCTACCTTTATATTTTTTCATCACTAAGACCATTTCACTTTAGCATTTCATTTTTAAAAAGTCTATCATGCAGGTTAACAACTGGATGTCCACTATCCGACTCAGTCCTTAGGGAAATGCGATACCCCTCACACAAACCAAAACATGGAAGTATTTACCTTTATTTTTAGGACTTATGACCTATGGCTAACGCGTTTAAAAATTTTATACTGAATATATATTCTTAAAGGAGATGAAATATTGAACTCGAACTCAAAATTAGTTTCGAAGTTGCTGCCGTTCATAACGGTGTTCATTGTGATAATTGGTGTTATATCTTGGTACGTTGTGACTCAGTCAAAAGAAATGGTCGTTCCTTTCTCGTCCGTTGAAAAGACCATTCAGGCCCAAAATGGTGCCCTCGTCTCTATTGAAGAAAAGCGAAATGGAACACTTCATATCACTACACCAGAAGGTAAATATGTTTCTAACATCCCTCCGAACAGTCAAATGGTCAACAAACTAGTCGAAACTTATAACGTTCGCTATTCATTTTCATCGACAAATAAGTCTGCATTATGGATTTTAGGCGGATTGCTGGCGGCACTAGTCACAACCGCAATTATTATACAGAAGAAATCAAAAGGCGGTTTACGCGTAAAAAGCAAGAAACAAAATATCTCTACACCTAGAGCACTTCCCGATATAACTTTAGCCGATATAGGTGGTTTGCAACCCGAAATCAAACAAGAGATTCTGCAAACCCTCACCACTCTAAAAGAACCGGAACGTTCAGCTAAAATTGGGATCAAGCCTCCACAAGGCATCTTACTATACGGTCCTCCAGGAACCGGGAAAACATTATTGGCACAGGCCATTGCAAAAGAATTGGGCGCCAACTTCTTTTCGACTAGCGGTTCGGCCTTCAATGAAATGTTCGTTGGAGTGGGGGCAGCTCGTGTACGTAGCCTTTTCCAAAATGCCCGGAAACAATCACCTGCTGTAATTTTCATCGACGAAGTGGACGCATTGGCCGGTAAACGGAAAGCCCATGGTGGGGAAGAAGCTGAAAAAACCTTGACGGAACTTCTTGTCCAGTTAGACGGAGGCCATTCAAACGAAGGCATTCTATTCGTGGCAGCCACAAACAGAAAGGACATGCTTGATGAGGCATTTCTTCGTCCAGGCAGAATCGATTTCTCGTTCCAGGTGCCGATTCCTGATACAAACGGAAGAAAAGAAATCATTGCCATTCATACAAAAGGGAAGAAACTGGCGGCCGATGTCCTTTCTTCCTTGGATGAATTAGCTGAGAGTACATCCGGGTTCTCCGGGGCGGATTTACGTTCCTTGTTTGAAACAGCTTCTCGTCATGCGCTACGTCATGATCAGGAAATGATTCGCAAACAAGATCTTGATTACGCGATTGACCGGACCATTCTAGGGGCTACTTCCCGAACGTTGAGCGATATGGATACAAAGCGGCGGGTGGCCATTCATGAAAGTGGACATGCCCTGATTGCTGCCCTCACTAAACCGGGTTCTGTTCGAAAAGCGACCATCATCCCTCGTGGCGAGGCCCTTGGGTATGTGGCGCCGATTCCTAAAGAACTTCATTTAGCTACGGCAAGTGAGTTGCTAGATCAAGTGAAAATGATTTTAGCAGGCGGTGTCGCAGAAAGAATGTTTCTTGGTGAACATAGTGTCGGAGTTGGTGGCGACGTTCAACAGGCAAAGCATTTACTTGAACAAATGGTCGATACGGGCATGTTGCAAGACGGCTTCACCTTAACATTCAATAAAGGTGAGAAAGAACAAAAAATGCAAGCCCTTTTCACCCAGGCCATTCAAGAAACGGAAAAACTGATCGAATCAAACCGTCCACAATACGAAAAGCTTGTAGAGGTCCTGTTGAAAAAAGAGACGATTGACGGCACAGAGGTCCAAAATATAGTGGATGTACAAGAGCCAAAGGTTCTTTCGTTTTCATAAGGTCTTAATATATAGGCAAAGAACCCAATCTGAATGTTCAAATTGGGTTCTTTTTTTTGATGGTCCTTGGTCTAGCTATGAATAATGACCGGATTTTCCCTACTTTTATGACTGCATCCCATTGAACAATATTTATTTGATGCAGTTCTTGGTTTAAAGGGTCGATTACATGATTCACAATGTCTTATTGGATATTTTATATAAGCCTTTCCCTTACACGATTGAGAGCAATACTTAGCATCTGCATTATAGCTTTTGAATCTCTTGTCACATACTTGGCAAGTATACTCAGCCAAAATCCCATCCCTCCTTTGACGCGATCAATAAAGTATTCAAATAATCTTTTGATATCGTTTGGGAGAAGAGAGTTCAAGATTCATGGTGTTATTATATTTATTTTGGACAAGACTAATGGAGATCGCCGCAATAAAAGCGGGAATCGCAAAGCTGAGGAAGTTTATATAAATAGGCAACTCCCACTCGATTAACAGCCCACCGATTGTTGGTCCCACTATAGCCCCAAACCTACCTATACCTAATGCCCACCCCAGTGCTGTCGACTTTATCTGTGTCGGATAGAACATGGAGATATAAGCATTGTTTAAATTTTGCGATCCAATTGTCGCAGCCCCTGCTATTGCCACCAAAACATATAGAAAGAATGACCCTGGTTTAAAACCAAGGAGGAGCAAGCAGACCGCGCCTATACTGAAGTAACTGATCAACACTCGTTTTGAGCCAATTCGATCTGCTAGCCAACCCCCGCATACCGAACCGACGATTGCTCCAATGTTCAAGCAACAAAGAAACAGCAGGCTGGAATTCAACGGATAGCCCGCTTTAATCATCAGTTGAGGCAACCACGTACCCAATCCATATACCATTAGCAATCCCATAAAGCATGCGATCCAAAACATGATGGTGGATCTTCCACGGCGATTCTCGAAGAGCTTTACCACTGGAACACCGGAAGTTGATAAATTCATGATAAATCGATCTGCATCATGGGGAACATAGGAGGGATTTAAACGAGCCACTATTCCCTTCGCTTTTTCATAGTCTCCCTTTTCCACATAATAATAAAGGGATTCAGGTAAAGATTTAATTAAAAAGGGAATGGCCAATAATGGAATGGCCCCTATGAAAAACATCCATTCCCATCCCAACTCCGGAATGACCTTCATTCCGAAAAGAGAGACTAATATACCTCCAATCGAATATCCGCTGAACATGATACCCACCATCATATTCTTAATCGGCTTGGGAGAATATTCAGAGGTGAGCACCACCAATAACGGCGGAATGCCGCCCAAACCAAGCCCTGCAAGAAAACGGTATATCGCAAAATCTACCGGTCCCTTCGCTAAACCTGTCAATAGAGTAAACGAACCAAAAATAGCAACACAAGCTATGATTACTTTCTTTCTCCCTACTTTATCCGCTACGATCCCGCAAATAAGTGAGCCTATTAAACCACCTACCAACGTCAAACTCCCTATCAATCCCAAGATGCCCGGTGCGGTCCCCCATTCTTGACTTAAGGTTGGAATGACGGCTCCATAAACGACTAGATCATATCCATCGAAAAGGATGAGAAAAGTACACCATAGTAAAACAGTTAAATGAAAAGAGTTAACCTTACTCCCTTCTATAACCTGGGCAACATTAATTTGTTTCACATTTCATTCCTCCATCAGTAATAGGATCTATACCAGACTTAGGCCAAAGGCCATTGTTTTTATCTCGTCCCTATCTAAGCACCGTTTTCCAACGCCCTGTACATATTCAGGAATGAACATTCAAACTCTCGCATACATCCTGAAACGTGACACATGTCGGTTCATTTCTAAATTGATTTGCATTGGCATGATGGGCGCAAACAGATAAACAGTAGTGATTGTCTATTGTGTACTGTCTGCATATGTAATCCCTAATCTGTCCTTCTGTTTCCATATCTGTGATTTGGATGGATCCATTGCTACACTTTTTCATAGAAAACCCCTGTAATGGCATGGATAAGCCTTCACCAACCGCTTTCACATAACTCTCTTTCAAGGTCCAGATGTCATAAAAGGCACCAAGGCCGCCTTCTCTATCATTCAAAACGTATTGATACTCTTCTTTAGTAAAAAGCACTTTGGCGAGGGGTAAATCAAATGGTCCTATGTATTCTATATCCACACCCACTGCGTCATCATGAACCACACACACTACATATTCACCAGAGTGGGAGATATTATAGTGGAAGGAAGGAAAGTCACATAAAAACGGCTTGCCATATTCATTCGTTTGAATTCTCAGTTCCCTATCCATCGAGCCATATCGTTCTTTTAATGCGAAACGCACCAACAAATCCCCAATCAGGGAACGATATGCATCATCAGTCTTCACAAACCTTTTCAATCGGCTCTGCCTTTCTTTTGAAACATGAACAAGCAAATTGTCTATATCCGCATTTTCCCTGCTCGCAGGCAATTTACAACTATATAGTTCAATCACATCTAGCCCCCCTTTTATACTCTTCAAACAAATAAATAGGGGCCGCTGATTAGAATCACAGCAACCCTCTATTTCAAGCATCTCCATCTGGAATTTTGTCACTTACTCATTCTGACTGGTTCTGTCTTAGGAATTTCAGTCGATTGCTGACTTGGCAAGATGCTCTTAAAGTCTTCTTTCTTCAGACGTAATGAGATAGTAATACCTATAACAAGAAAGACTGATGAGCCAAGGAGAGCATATTGATAGGATGCCAAGTTACTCTGTTCTATTCCGTTCCTTGCCACCTCGCTTGTCCCCAAGGCTCCCAACACACTCGCTAGTACGGCTACCCCAACAGCTGAGCCGAATCGATTCTGGACATTGAATAATGTAGTTGCCCTTCCCATCGATGCTGAAGTAATATTCGTGAAAATGGAAGACTGTACAGCAATCACTGCATGTCCCAAGCAGATGCCGACACTAAATAATAAGAGTCGTAAAGACCAAGGATTCGCTGTCGGACCAACAATACTGATGAGGACAAAGATTAAGGCCGTCCCAAGTAGCCCAAGGCAGATCACCTGCTGGCCATTCAATTTCTTGAAAGTCCAAGGAATCATCCTGGATGCTACCATAAGCCCCAATGCTTCAGGAAAAGTGGCCATTCCACTATCCAGGGCAGAGGCATTCATGGCATTCTGATACATTAACGGGAATATAAAGAGCATGCCCATTAATGCTGCTTGCGATAATAGAGAAATAAGGCCAAGGGAACGGAACAATTTGTCCGATAATAGGCTTAAATCCAGCATGGGTTCCTTGACCCGTAATTCTCGCCATACAAACAAACAGACAAGTATGAAGCCAATCAGTCCCGTATACATAATGACTGGAGAACTCCATCCCTTTGAAGGACCGGTACTCAGTGCATACATGACCATCGACAAACCGGCAGCTGATAACAGAAATCCTGTCAGGTCAAGCCTGCCGGCCGATGGCTCTTTATGTTCCTTCAAGAACAGCAACCCGATGAGGAAAGCGATGATTCCAAAAGGAATGTTGATATAAAAAGCCCAGCTCCAAGATAGTTGTTCTGCAAAGAAACCACCGACAACCGGACCAATGGCTGGTGCAAAGGCAATGGGCAAGACAAGGGTCCTTGACACTTTCATTCGTTCTTTCTGAGAAAATGTCCTAAATAAGATTGCCATTCCTACTGGAGTAAGGAGTCCACCGCCTGCACCCTGCAAGGCCCGAAATAAGGTCAAGGTCTCTAGGTTTGTCGCAAATCCGCATAGAAGGGAAGCGAGTGTGAAAACCCCAAGTGCCAATAGGAAAATTTTCTTGGTACCATATCGATCCCCAAGCCACCCCGATATAGGGAGAAAGACCGCGAGGCTTACTAAGTAGCCTATATTAATACCGCTTGTGGCTGAGGGGATGACATTGAATTCCTGGCCGATGACGGGAAGAATGACATTGACGATCGTGCCGTCCATCGAAACCATGAACATGGCAATCACATAAACCATGCAAACGACTAATTTAGGATTCTCGTGTATGCGCACGTTCACTTTACGCCATCAAGGCTCGATACGAGCTTTAGGCTCTTAGGCTGAAGATCCGTCCAGTTGGCATTAATATAGTCCAAGCAATTCTTTTTGCTTTCTTCTCCATAAATGGTGGACCAACCTTCTGGTATGTCCAAAAAGGCAGGCCAAAGGGAATGCTGACCTTCTTCATTTATCAATACTTTATACGTACCATTCTCGTTCTCAAAAGGGTTAGTCATTCTTTATCTCCACCTTCATTAATTAGTGCGTAATTTTTTTTCATATTTGAAAGCTTGTTTGCAATCACCTGTCCGATTTCCGCAAGTGGCTCAGGTTGACACATATCCTTATGACGGCACTCAATATCATGTTGTTCAATCCATCCATTTATATATGGTTTCCATGTATCCGTTGAAAGGCTAGGGAACCATTCTGGTATGAGTGTTGATTTAAAGAACAAAACATTACCATTGAACACTCCTGGTTCATATTCACCCATGATTCGAACAGAATTCACATAGGTTTCCTTCAGGTTAAGGATTGTCTTTTCTTCCAAACTAGCTAATGCACTTCCATCTTGGCGCAGAATTTCTATGGCACCATCATCATTTAATGGCTTGTCTCCTAAACTATCAGGATCATACCCACCCAAGGCAAGCAGGGCGATCAATGCTTCCTCATCACCAGGAGCATGAGTAGTCGGCAAAAATTGACTTGGAAATGCATCCAGAATGGCCACAAGTTGGACTTCTTCCCCCTCGTTTTGCAGTTGGGTAGCCATGGCATGCACGACATTTCCACCCAGTGACCAACCCAATAAACGATAAGGGCCTTTTGGCTGGATTTTGCGGAGATGTTCGATATAATCTGCTGCCATCTCTACCAGTGTTTCCGGATAGCGCTCACGCTCAGAAATCCCCCGAGCTTGCAGTCCATATATTGGGTAATCTGGACCAAGAGCCGTCATTAGCCCGGCGTAGCACCAGCTCAATCCTCCCGCTGGGTGTATACAGAACAGTGGAAGTTCCTCGCCACTTTTGCGTAGTGGCAACAAGACATCCAAAGCACTCTGACTCGAACCCATTTCAAGCCTTTCTGCTAGGCCAGCTACTGTCGGCTCTTCAAATAAGTTTCCGATGCTCAATTCAACGCCAAGCGCTTCACGTATCTTACTCATCAGCTGGACGGCAAGCAGGGAATGCCCTCCCAGATCAAAGAATCCATCATCGATTCCAACGTGTGGAACATCAAGAATTTCCATGAACAGTTTACATAAGATTTCTTCCTGTGGGGTCCTTGGTCCACGCCCTGAAACGGCTGCACCGAAATCGGGTACTGGCAACGCCTTTCGATCCAACTTTCCATTTGCCGTCAAAGGCAAATCGGCCATTTGGACAAATGCAGATGGAATCATGTAATCTGGAAGGCTTGCTGCCACAAACCGACGTAACTCGGCTGGATTGAAAACAGCATTTGCCGCTGGCACAGCATAAGCCACCAATCTCTTATCACCTGGGTGATCTTCACGAACGATGACGGCAACTTGCTCCAGATAAGGACACTGGACAAGTAATGATTCAATTTCTCCCAGCTCGATACGGAAACCGCGAATCTTGATTTGGTGATCGGCCCGTCCCATATAGTCCAATGAGCCATCAGCACGCCATCTGGCTAAATCTCCGGTCCGATACATCCTGGTTCCTGATGGACCGAATGGATTAGCAACAAAACGCTCTGCCGTCAAACCATGGCGCCCAAGATACCCGCGGGCCAAACCTGAACCAGAGACATACATCTCCCCAGTTACTCCTGCAGGTACCGGTTGTAGGCTCGCATCCAAAATATACACCCCAAGATCCGGTATGGCACAGCCTATGAGACTGTTCGCCTTCACGGCGGTGACTTCCCTGTTAAGCTCCAGATAACTTACATGAACGGTCGTTTCCGTAATTCCATACATATTAATCAATCGTGGCGCAGTTTCCGGATGACGGCTATACCAATCCTCCAAGCGGCTTAGTTCAAGTGCCTCCCCACCATAAATCACATACCGTAACGTTAGATTCTGTCCAAGTTCCGGCTTGTTACGATCCGCCTGCATTAATTGATAAAAGGCAGATGGGGTCTGGTTAAGAACCGTGACTCCTTCATCCACAAGGAGCTGTAAAAACTCTTCTGGTGACCGGCTGATTGAATGAGATACAACTATAAGCTTCCCGCCATGAAGAAGCGCCCCCCATATTTCCCATACCGAAAAATCGAAAGCATAAGAGTGGAACATCGTCCAAACATCATCCGAATTGAACTGGTACCAGTCTTCTGTCGACCCAAAGAGCCGGACTACATTTTGATGGGGGACGACTACCCCTTTCGGTACACCCGTTGAACCTGAAGTATAAATAATATAAGCTGCGTTTAATGGTGATAAAGGCTGTTTCCGTTCACGATCTAGTGGGTTATCTGTTGAATATCGTGACATTTCCACTAACGTTCTAGGATCGTCCAATACAATTTGTTGGATATCACGCAGATTTGGAAGGCTAGTTACCACACTGGAACTTGTAAGGACGTAGCTAGGCTTCGCATCCTGAAGCATGAAAGACAATCTGTCGATAGGATATTCAGGATCTAGAGGCAAATAAGCCGCCCCCGCCTTCAGTACAGCGAGTATGCCAACCACCATATCCAATGATCTTGGTGTGGCCAATGCTACAAATTGCTCCGATGCAACCCCTTTAGCCATTAGCAGACGGGCAAGCTGGTTTGCCCTATGATTTAGCTCTTCATATGTTAGGGATTCATCTTCATATACAGCAGCGATTTTATCTGGATACCTGTTCACTTGTTCTTCAAACAAAGCTGGTAAACAGGAATCAGGGATTTCTTCACCATGCTGATTCCAATCAACAAGAATTTCTTGACGTTCTTTTGGCTCCAATATTTCCAATCGTCCGATTGTCTGGTCCGGGTCCATTACAGCCCCCTCTAATACTCGTACGAATCGGTTAAGCATCCTTTCGATGGTTTCAGGTTTATATAGATCTGCACTATATTCAAGAAACCCGCTCATTCCATCCGGTTTTCCTGTATCATCATGCATTTCCCGAATCTCAATCGTCATATCGAATTTGGAAGTCCCCACACTATATAGCTCTAGGTTGGAATGAATGCTCGGAAGCTCTAGCTTTGGCTCAGGCGTATTCTGCAGGGCAAGCATGATTTGGAATAATGGATGCCTAGATCGTGAACGTGGTGGATTCAGTTCTTCTACCAAGCGTTCAAAAGGCAAGTCTTGATGTTCATACGCCTGTAAATCAACGTTCCTTACCCTTTCAAGAAGTTCACGGAAAGTTGGGTCTCCAGAAGTATCCGTACGGAGCACCAGGGTATTAATAAATAATCCGACTATTTCGCTCAAAGCATCGTCGCTTCGCCCTGCAATCGGACTTCCAATCGGAATGTCCGTACCCGCTCCAAGGCGAGTAAGCAAGGTCGCAAGTCCCGCCTGCAATACCATGAATAAGCTGACTCCGTTTTCACGAGCCACATCCACTAATCTACGATGCAGGACAGGAGAAATCATAAACTTCAATGTATCCCCCTTATAGCTTGGTTCGATAGGCCGAGGGAAATCCATAGGCAACTCCAACTGATCGGGAAGATTCGCCAGTGTCTCCTTCCAATAATCAAGCTGTTCTTTCACTAAGCTAGCTTCATCGTTCTCTTTTCCCAACAATTCTTCCTGCCAAAGCGCATAATCCGCATATTGGACAGGAAGAGGAGTCAAGTTAGGTATCTCTCCAAGAATCCTGGCTTTATAAGCCGCAGACAAATCTCGCGTAAGAGGGGTAAGGGACCATCCATCGGCTACAATGTGATGTAAAAGTAAAACTAACACATGCTGATCCGGTTCCACTGAGAAAAGCTGAGCATAAATGGATGGCTCCACAGCGAGATTAAAGCTATAACGCGTAGCGACTGCAATCTCCGCATCCAGGTCCGCCGCTTTTACTCTAGTTATTAACAATTCAACCCGGGCCTCAGAAGGGTCAATGATGCTTTGATGGGCATTCCCCTCCGTTACTGGAAAAATCGTCCGTAACGTATCATGATGAGCAACCAGGTCATTGATTGCTGCCTCGAGAGCATTCGTATCAAGGTTTCCTGATAATTCTATGACCAACGGAATATTATAGGTTGGACTAGGGCCTTCAAGACTGTGTAGGAACCACAATCTCCTCTGTGCAAAGGAAAGGGGTATCTTTTTGGGCTTACTCGTTTTTTTCACGGGCAATCGGGCACTTTTTCCATTGGAGAGCTGTTTTGCAAGACCCGCCACGGTCGGTGACTCAAAAATCTTGCCTATGCCGAGTTCCACTCCGAATGTATTGCGTATTCGTGCCATCAGAGTTGATGCTAGGAGTGAATGCCCACCTAAATTAAAGAAGCTATCATCAATTCCTACTCTAGATAGACCCAGAACTTCAGCAAACAACTCGCTCAAAATTTCCTCTTGCGGTGTTCTTGGTGCTCGGTCTGAAATCAGCGAGTAGAGATCGGGCACGGGCAATTCTTTACGATTAAGCTTCCCATTTGGAGTTAGCGGCAACTCTTGCATCTCAACGATTGCCGATGGAATCATATAATCCGGAAGACTACTGCCCACAAATGCACGAAGTTCCCCTGGATCCACTTTCGAATCCAGCGAAGGAACAATATAAGCCACAATTCGTTTATCACCCGGAATCTCCTCGCGAACAATCACGGCCGCTTGTAAAACCTCAGGATGTTGGACAAGCTTTGCCTCGATTTCTCCAAGCTCGATCCGGAAGCCACGTATTTTAATTTGATGATCAGCGCGACTAATATAATCCAGTGAACCATCCACCCTCCAACGAACCAAATCACCTGTACGGTACATCCGGCTGCCCTTAGGACCATTCGGGTTGGCAACAAAACGCTCTGCTGTTAAATCCGGGCGACCTAAATACCCCCGGGCTAGCCCTTTCCCTGCAATATACAATTCCCCAACGATTCCGGGAGGGACTGGTTGTAAACCTGCATCGAGTACAAACACCTGTGTATTCCAAAGGGGTGATCCTATGACGGGCATGCCTGTCTGTCTGGAATCCAGCTTTTTAGATGTCGACCATATCGTCGTTTCAGTTGGACCATATAAGTTGGTTACTTCACACCCTAAATCCTTTAATGCAGTGGCTAAACTAATGGAAAGAGCCTCCCCACCAACAAGGACCTTAAGCCCCTTGATTACATCTGGATAATTGGATACCATGGCATGCCAAAGCGTCGGTGTCGCCTGCATGATGGTAATATCATGTTCGGTAATGATGTCTGCCAACGCCTTGGGTTCTTGAATCTTCTCCTTGGCTGCAACGACGCAGCTGGCTCCATTAAGAAGTGGCAGGTACATTTCTAAAACGGATATATCAAATGCGATGGTAGTGACCGCCAGAAGCCTATCTTCTTGATTTAAGGAAAACTGGCTTTGCATGGAAGAAAGGAAATTAATCAAGCCTCCTGATTGAATGACGACACCTTTCGGATTCCCTGTGGAACCGGATGTATAGATCATATAAGCTGGGTTAAGAGGTGATAGGGCTCCATTCCTCTTTGACTCATCCACATTTCCATCGGGATATTTTCCTGATGAAAGGGCATGCTCTGCCTCATCCAATAAGATGAGTTCCGTTTCACCACCACTTGGTAGTTTTGAAGCAATTTCACGGTTTGTTATTAGACAAATAGGCTTCGCGTCGTTCAATATGTATTCAATGCGGTCAATGGGATAATCGGGATCGATTGGTAAATATGCAGCCCCTGTCTTTAATACGCCCAACATGACCACGACCATGTTCGCAGAGCGCGGTAAAGCAATCGCCACGAATTTTTCCGGACCTAGATCTTTTTCCAATAAAAGATGGGCAAATTGATTGGCACGCTTATTCAATTCCTCATAACTAAGGACCGTCTTTTCATCTACCAGGGCTGTTAGGTATGGGCTTTTAGCTACTTGTTTTTCAAACAGGCTTGGCAAGTTGGCAGAAGGAATCTCCTCGGCGGTTTGATTCCACTGATGCATGACCCTCTCACGTTCTTCTGGTAAAAGCACTTCAAGTTCCCCGATCATCTGGACCTCTTCTGCAGTGGCCACCTTCTCGAGCAACCTTAAGAATCGGGTATGGTGAATGCCTAGCTCTTCCAAATCGTACACTTCCGGGTTAGCATCCAAATCGATTCTTAATCCATTTCCATCAGACTTGTCATATATGTTTATCGATATGTCATCGACCGGGCCTGTAGCCAGCTTATGTGTAATGGCTTGATTACCCGCAAAGTCCAATCCATAATCAAAAGGCATGACATTGATTTGCGGACCGAATAATCTTTGATTATCTCCAAGAAGCTTAAGGTCACGGCGAAGTTCTTCATGTCTATAGTTTTGATGGCGGCGGATATGACGCACTTCGCTTGATACTTGCTTCACTACTTCCTTCAACGCCATATCCGGTCGAACGGTTATACGCAGTGGAAGTAAGTTCATCACCATACTCGGAATATTGATTGAAGCAGAGCCTAAACGCCCCATCATCGGCAGGGAGAGGATGACGTCTTCCGTTCCCGTCAGACGATGAATATATACAGCAGTGACAGCCATGGCCACTTCATGCCACGTCCCCGAATATTTATGAGCATTTTTTTTAAAGGATTGTGTGGCAACAGTCGATAAATAACCCGTTTGGCTAAGAAAACCGTTAGATGTCCTAGGAGCCCGTTCAGCAAGGCTCATGACTTCCGGTTGATCAGCAAAGCGCTCCAGCCAAAACTGACGATCGGCTTCGAATTTCTCGGACGCCCTGTATCTAGCATCTTCCTCCAATAGCTTAACGAAAGGACTAAAGGCTGCCTCTTCACATGGTCGACCTTGGACAAGTGCCGTATACAGCTTCGCGACCCGCTGCGATATTAGTGAAAATCCAAAGGCGTCCATTACTATATGATGAATCCGCTGATACCAGAAATACCGTTCTGGTCCAACCTTAAACAATGCTTGAGAGTAAAGGCTGTCCGTTTTTAAGTTAATGGGGTGAAGCAGGTCTTCTCTCATCCATTGCAAGGCCTTCTCTTCAGGATTATCTTGATCGCTTACATCCAAGAACTGAAAGGGTAGTTCAGTGGAGTCCACCAGGACTTGATAAGGTCCGCTTTGGTCCTCCCCAAATTGAATATGTAAACTTTCTGCCTCCCTTACTGCCTGCATGAGCGCTGCTTCAAACTTACTTACTTCCATTTTCCCTTTAATCTCTATGTATTCACCCGTATTGTAAATCGGGTTATCCGGCTCTAGTTGCTGCGCAAACCATATGCCTGACTGTGCGCCGGACAATGCCATGCGAGTTTTTTGGTTCTCCATATTACTCACCTCATTTACCTCCTTTTCACATCGGATCAAGCTAAAACTTTCTGGGAAGATAGCAGGTTCCACCAATCAGCAATTGTCGGTTTCTCAGCCATTTGCATGAAATTGATTTCCGCCCCTTTTCCTCTCAACATTTCCACAAGGCTCATCATGCGAATGGAGTCCATTCCTCTATCGATTAAATCCTCATGATCTTCAAGACCTTCTGAAGGGTCTTCGCCAAGAAGGTCGAAAATCATCATCCTTAATTCCTCTATTGTCCAATCGGCTCCTTCCTGACTAGCAGGTGATGATTGTTCACTAACTTGTAATTGATCAAGCAACTGAAGCGTTGAAGTTGTAAACGCACATCGCTCTGCGGCATATTTCAGGGCCATTTTATGTTCTTCCAACGAAAAATCAGCGACCGCATCGGCCACCAGGAATGGTTGTATATCTTGCATAAACGCTTCGCTTGCCGTTAAAAGGCATCCAATATGGGCATATACTCCACAAATAATAAGTTGATCACGTCCCTGTTCTTCCATTAATTCAAGAAGATTGGTTCGTTTGAATGCACTGTATCTCCACTTAGTCAGCATGATGTCGTCACCAGACGGAGCAACGTCGCCCACGATTCTTGTCTGGTTCGGGTCATCATCGAGCCCCGTTCCCCAAAAATCTGTTAGGAGCGCACGGTCCTTAGGATTTTGATCTCCCGGTTGCGCCGTATAAACTACCGGTATGCCTAATTCCACACAACGATCCTTGATGGTTGTTATGTTCTTCAATAGTTCCGGTATGGGTGAATCATTTTTTTCGAAAAAATCGATAAAATATTGTTGCATATCATGAATGAGAAGAACCGAACGCTTCGGTTCCGCCTTCCATGCCACCTTATTTTTTGGTAAATCAGATTCAACTGGCATTGCATATGGTGTGATAGCGGGAATAGCCATCAAATCACTCCTTTTTCTAATTTATTTTAATAATGTTGCTATTTTACGTTCATTTAGCTTGTCAGAAATGATTTGTCGAAGTGCCTTTTTGCTTACTTTTCCTAATGGCGTTTTAGGAAAGGTCTCGATGAATTCCACTCGGTCGGGAATTTTAAATGTAGCCAGACCCCTATCCTTCAAGAACTGTTTGAGCTCTCTGGCTTTAGGGGTTTCCCCCCTTGGTATCACGAATGCGCATGACCGCTCCCCAAGGTATTCATCAGGCATCGAGACAATGGCTGCATCATGAACGGCTTCATGGGCCAGCAGATGGTTTTCCACTTCTTCTGCCGCAATTTTTTCGCCACCTCGATTGATTTGATCCTTATCTCGGCCCTCAACGACTAAATAGCCTGAAGAATTTATGCTTACCAAGTCACCCGTACGGTAAAATCCATCTTTAGTAAAGGCCTTCTCATTATGTTCCGGTGCCTTGTAATAACCGCAAATCGTATAAGGCCCCCTTGTCAATAATGTCCCTACTTCACCGGGCGCAACTTCCTTATCTTCTTCATCAACCACACGAATTTCATCAAATTCTGACATTGGACTTCCTTGAGTGTTCACGATGAGCTCATTTGAATCATCAAGCCTCGTATAATTCACTAGTCCTTCCGCCATGCCGAATACTTGCTGTAATTTACACTGAAAGGCCGGGCCTACTCGACGGGCGGCCTCAGCGCTAAACTTCGCTCCTCCAACTTGCATCACTTGAAGGCTTGATAAATCATCATTACGGGATGAAACGGCTTCAAGCCATCTCAATGCAAGGGGCGGTACGAGTGCGGTAATCGTCGCACCATGTTTTTCAATGAGAGGAAATGCTTCATCAGGGCTAGGACCAGGTGAAAGGACAACCTGTCCCCCACCATATAATGTGCCTAGGATGCCAGGAGAACTCATCGTAAAGTTATGGGCGATAGGAAGCACCGCTAGATAGATGCTATCTTGATTGATTCCGCAAATTTCAGCACTTAACCTTAAACTGTATATGTAATCATCATGTGTTCTTGGAATTAACTTTGATAAACCCGTACTTCCGCCGGATAACTGTAGGAAAGCGACATCACTAGACTGGACGATTGTTTCCACCAATTCGTCAGGTTCTCCGTATAAACCTTCCAAACTTGTGAACTCCTCTGCGTCCCCTGTCACAATCACATTCAACAAGCTATCATTCTTACTTTGAACGCCTCGGGCAAGTGTTCTGTAGTCAAATCCACCATGTTTATCTGGAATGATGTAAGCAACGGCTTCAGTGAACTCGCAAAAATACCCGATTTCATTGCTGCGATGGGAAGGAAGGGCATATACAGGAAGAGCCCCGATCCTGAATAAGGCGAAAATGACTTCAAAAAACTCAACGACATTAGGAAGCTGGATGACGACCCTGTCATTCTTCTTTATCCCTAACTTTTGAAGGCCGACCGCTAACCGATCGGCACGGTCGTCCAACTCTGCATAAGTCAGGTTTCTTTCCCCCCCGGTAATGGCAATCCAATCTCCATGCTCCTTGGCACGGTCACGTAGTATGCCGCCAAAGGTCTCCCCTTTCCAACAACCTTCTTTTCTATATAAATCAGCCAAATCCTTAGGCCACGAAGTAAAACCTTCTAACATCATCTTTCCCCTCCATGCCAATTACTTTGATAATTCCGTATCAATCCCCATTGCGCGAAGCATGGTTTGAAACTTAGCCGAAGTTTCGGCAAGTTCTTCTTCCGGTTTAGATTCTCCGACCACGCCGGCTCCGGCAAACAAACGAAGCGCCTTTTCTTCCACTTCTGCGCATCGAATCGTGACGATCCATTCACCGTCACCATTTGCATCACACCATCCAACCATTCCCGTGAAATATCCCCGATCGAAAGGTTCAATCTCCAAGATGGATTCCCTTGCCCGCTCAAACGGCGAACCGCATACGGCAGGAGTCGGGTGAAGCGCAATGGCAAGCTCCAAAGAAGAAGTTTCAGGATCCGCAAGTTCCCCCTTCACTTCTGTCGATAGATGCCACATTGTCTCTGTACTTATTACCGATGGGCTTTTGGGGACTTCCATCTTCTTGAAAAATGGACGAAGTGCTTCCGCCACTGCCTCTACTACGACAGCATGTTCATGTAAATCTTTTGAAGAAGAAAGCAATTCCTTCGAACGTCTTTGATCTTCCACTGGATCGTCACTTCGCGGTCGGGAGCCTGCCAACGGATTAGCCACCACGTGTAAGCCAGTTCTTGAAACTAGTAGTTCCGGGCTTGCGCCGATTAATGTTTTGGTGCAAACGCTTGAATCTTCTTGCTCTCCCAAATCAACGGCAAATGTATAACCCTTTGTATTTTGTCTTGCCAAGTTATGAAGCAACTCATTGATATTTACACTTATCGAAGATGTAAGTTGCAAGGACCGAGCCAAGACGATTTTGTCCAGATGACCACTGGCTATCTGTACTAGTCCTTCTTCGACACCTTCTTTATATTGGGCAGGCTCTGGAACCGATTTAATTTGGTATGTAGGGACTGAATCCGTCTCCACTGTTCTACTAGGACCATATTCTTGAACACGTACAGTTGAATGTATCGTCTCTGGCACATGCAGATTAGCGGGCTTCTTATAATCGAACGGTATGGCGCCGGTGACGATTGGATTATCCTGTCCAAGCCTTTTTGCTCGCTCCAACGTTGCTGCAACCCTGTTAGCAAGATCCTCCATCTGATTCTCTTTTTCTTCATTTCCCGGAACCGTTAGCAAGGAACCTTTTCCCAATAAGGTTTGGTTCGGGCTTGATAGAAAGAAGTCGCCATCTTGGTAATCTTCCAACATCGGTTTTTCCAATACAGTCGAATTATATGGATGTTTAGTCATGTGCTATAACCCCTTCGTTATTGAATAGTCAGATATTATAGTGGTCTTCCGAGCTTATTAGACTCCTAATGTAGCTCCACCATCTACACAAAGATTACTCATGGTAATATGATTTGATTGGTCGGATATGAAGAAAAGAATGGCATCGACAATGTTAGAAGGTTCCGCAATTTTTTTCAGTGGAATTCCTACTTTATATAATTCAGGCATGCCATCGATGACCGATTTTACCCCATTATCACCTTCCCATAAAGACCACTGCATTTCCGTAGCGGTCGAACCAGGAGCAACGATGTTACAACGAATATTATGCTGAGCTAATTCCAAGCCTAGGCACTTAGTAAACATGGTGGCCGCTGCCTTGGATGCCGCATAGGCCGCTAAATTGATTCGTGGGACACTCGCTGCATTGGAACCCACTGTAACAATCGAACCTTTTTTCCTGTTTATCATATGTTTACTCACGGAACGGGAGACATTGAAGACACCAGTGGAATTGACGGCAAAAGTCCTTTGCCAGTCTTGATCACTATAGGACTCGATTAGCCCCGGGCTAAGAACCCCGGCTACATTCACCAATATTTCTATTGGACCAATCTCTCGCTCGACCGTATCAACAATGCGGTCGATGGCTGGACTATCACTTACATCTGCTGAAAACCCATATACCTCTAAACCTTCAGACTTCAAGGCATCTACGTGTTTCTGTAATTTATCTGTTTGGAAGTCAACCGCCGCTACTACGATACCAAGTTTGGCTAACGACTGAACGACTGCACCTCCAATCCCTTGTGCTCCTCCCGTTACGAGTGCCACTTTCCCCTTACATTCCTGAAAGTACATACTTAACTCTCCCTTTCTTGATAAGAGAATCTAGTGCAACCATGCAACAGATTCTCAGTTTCATTACAAAAATCGTTTGGTAGAGAACCCTTTAACCAGCTCTCCTCTATCTTTTATCAATAATGATAATCATTATCATTTAAATTCTACAGGTAATGTTATACATTTCTATCTTCACGGTCAATGGGTATTCATCGATTTGCTAAGAAAGACCTATTCCTACACAGGTCCATTTGCCCTTAAAGCAAAACGTAGTCCCTTGTTAATTAATGGAGGTAAAACAGACACGTGATTTTCCTCCTCGAACTCCGTGAACTTTACATGTAGCCTGCCTTTCGTTGAAGTTCTTAAACGGTTAGAGAGTTCTAATGCATTTTCATTCATGCCACTTTTGTGATTTTTTTCGAATTCCCCCACACCTACAAATAAGGAGATATCCCTATCATCCCTTCCCAATCGACTCAGGAAATGATTCTCTTCTTCCGAAAACCACTTTTTATTCCAATGAATCGAGGGACTACCCGCGATATATGTTTGAAAAGCTTGAGGATTACTGAATAAGGTATACAGGGTAAACAAGCCACCTAATGAATGACCGAGAAGCGCTTGTCTACCCCGGTTGATGTTAATGGAACTCATAATCTCGGGCTTGAGGTCTTCTTCAATGAAATTCAAGAAGTTCGCCGCCCCTCCATGTGGAGGCCAATCCCCCCCATCAGGTTTCTTTGGCAATTCTGAATAATCGACGGGCAATGTGAAGTCATAATAACGGTCGGTGGAAAATGCTCCGTCTATCGGATATCCAATACCGACGATAACGGCAGGTACGATCCCTGTCTTTTCAGGTCGCTTCGACTGCAAACGCATGGCCTCGACAATGGTTCCAAACACCGAATTGGCGTCGAGCACATATATGACTGGAAATCCTCCTGCTGGCTGTGCCTCTTTTGGTCGATAGATCAAAATTTGGTACATCCGTCCTTCCCTACTAGATTTCATGAGGAATTGACTCGTCCCTTTCAAGACTACTTCTCTATCTTCCCTAAAGTGACCCACCATTGCTGCCTTATCCTTTTCTTTCTCCATATTCTTTCATTCCTCCCATTACCTAATTTTCGACTATTAATCTTCACTTCTAGTTATCATGTATTTCATAACCCATTTATTGATAGTACTTACTTCTCACTAAATGATAATGTTTCTCATTTAGTTTATCAACATTGGTGAAATTTGCAACCACACCTTTCCTGAATATCTTTTTCATAGAAAATTAATGATGATATTTTATTTTTTTACAAAAATGCTATTGATAATTTTGTGGATTACCTATATATTGTATATTGCATGATAATGATAATCGTTATCACTGGTTACCTTCGTTTAACTCACTAGATTCCTAGTTGGATAGGTATCGAAATAAATTTTTAACTGCGCTAGAGAGCATCTACATATTGTTTGTATCACATTTTTAAAAAAATATTTTAGAATAAGGGGAGTCAGAACATGAAGAAAAAGTTAATGGTACTTGGCATGGCGGCAGTCTTTAGTATTGGACTTGGAGCTTGCGGTAATGCTGAAAACAGTTCAGGGGATACTTCTGAAAAAAGCAGTGCGACCGAAACGAAGAAGCAAGAGACACAAAAGATAACCTATCTTGGCAAGGAATATACGATTCCTTCTGAAGTTAAAAGAATAGTGACAGCAAGTTTGGAGTCAATGGAAGATGCCGCTGCATTAGGAGTTAAACCAGTGGGTGCTATAACGGTAGGTGGAAAACTTCCAGAATATTTGGCGAAAGACCTTGAGGGTGCAGAGTCAATTGGTGAGAAAATGCAGCCAAACTACGAAACCATTCTTGGCCTTAAACCAGATGCTATCATGTGGACATCCAAATCCGACGGTACGGTAACGGAAAAATTAGATAAAGTGGCTACAACATTCCCTTACTCACATATTTCTACTGATTGGGAGGACAACTTACGGTTAATGGCCAAGCTGTCCGGCACGGAAGACAAGGCCGAATCCATCATCTCTCAATACAAAGAGGATGCTGAAAAAGCAAAAGTGGAAGTCGGCGAAAACCTGAAGGATAAAAAGGTAATGGTTGTGAGGGTAAGAAACGGTAGTCTATTCCTATATCCTCAAGATGTATACTTCAACCCAGTGTTATATGCTGATTTAGGATTAACGGTTCCTGAAGAAATTAAACCAGTCAAAGCGCAAGAAATGATTGCATTAGAGAAATTTGCTGAAATTAACCCGGACTATATCTTCCTACAGTTCTCAGAAAGCGAAAATGCTGAAAAACCAAAAGCTTTAGAAGAATTGGAAAGCAGCTCCATTTGGAAGAGCATCGAGGCTGTTAAAAACGATAAGGTGTTTGTGAACTCTGTTGATCCGCTTGCACAAGGTGGAACAGCGTGGAGTAAAACATCCTTCTTAAAAGCTGCATCGGAAAATTTAGCTAAATAAGCAGTAAGGTGCGTTGATTGATATGGCAAAAATAAATTCATTACCGATCATAATTCTATGTATGGCACCCGTCTTAATTATTCTGACAACCATTTTGTCCATTCTTTATGGTGCAAAAAATATAGACTTTATAACAGTATGGAATGCATTTTTGCATTATGACCCAGAGAACGTCGATCATGCTATTATAATCACTTCACGATTGCCAAGGGTTCTGGGTGCCCTTCTTGTTGGGGCATTTTTAGCCATATCAGGAGCACTCATGCAGGGGATGACAAGGAACTATCTTGCATCCCCTTCAATTATGGGAGTGACCGATGGCTCTGCATTTGTCATCACTCTTTGCATGGTTTTCGCTCCTGGCATGTCTTCTTTCCATATGATTCTTTTTTCGATGCTGGGTTCTGCCTTAGGGGCTGGCATAGTTTTTGGTTTTGGTTCATTACTACATAATGGTTTATCCCCGGTACGCCTAGCCATAATCGGTACGGTAATCGGAACATTTTTGAGTAGTATATCGGCTGCGATAGCCTCCTACTTCCAAATCTCCCAGAGTGTTAGTTTTTGGTATAATGCAAGATTGCATCAGATCAATCCGGACATCCTGAAACTTTCGATCCCCATTGGGGCAATTGGCATCATCCTTGCTCTATTCATTTCCAAATCCATCACCATTCTATCTCTGGGGGATGAAGTCTCCATCAACTTAGGTCAACGTACGAAACTAGTTAAGCTTGTTTCCCTACTCTCTGTCGTATGCCTAACGGGTATTGCAGTAGCACTCGTCGGCAAGATTGGATTTATAGGATTGATCATCCCACACATCACACGCTTTTTAATAGGAATCGATTATAAATGGATCGTTCCCTGTGCTGGTGTAATCGGTGGAATTTTCCTAGCATTATGCGATGTAATCAGTAGGTTCGTTAATTATCCATTCGAAACGCCGATCGGAGTGGTCACCTCCTTAATCGGCATCCCTTTCTTCCTATATTTAATAAGAACGAAAGGAGGAGAAAAAAGTGTATAGTCAATCATCGAAACGCTTGGTTATCACAATGACAGTCGGTATCTGCCTAATCATAGCGACAAGCTATTTAAGCTTGGTAAGCGGTACCTTTGATATGACCGTCATGGATGTCGTTCGGACGTTATTCCGTATAAACCCGGTCGTAGACTACGATTTGGTCATTTTTGATTTTAGGCTCCCCCGCATTGTCATTGCCGGTCTAGTGGGACTTGCACTAGGTATTGCAGGAGCTGTCATTCAAGGTGTAACGAGAAACGGTTTGGCGGATTCAGGCATCTTGGGAATAAATGCAGGGGCCGGAACTGCCATCGTCATCTTCATGTTTTTCTTTCAAGGTAAATATATTGGAGCAGGTTCTGATTGGCTGTCCATCATGAGCGTTCCGTTGTTTGGATTGGTTGGTGGTATTTTAGCCGCCCTCATCATATTCCTTATTTCGTGGAAAAACGGATCCCTTGATACGAGTCGTTTCTTACTGACCGGGATTGCGATTGGCTCGGCATTTGGGGCCCTTTCCCTCTACATATCTTTGAAGATGAAATCTTCGGATTTTGAAATGGCCACTGTATGGATCTCAGGCAGTATCTACTCGGCCAATTGGAAATACATCGTCGCCATGTTACCTTGGCTAATAATCTTAATACCCATCATTATGAGGAAGGCCTATTTATTGGATTTGTTTCAATTGGAACAGACCAGTATAAAAAGCCTAGGAATATCAGTAGAAAAGGAAACTTCGATTCTCTTGCTCAGCAGTATCGGCTTAGTGAGTGCATGTGTTTCCGTATCAGGTAACATCGGATTTATCGGGTTGATGTCCCCACACATTGCAAAACACCTTGTAGGAATCCACCACAAACATGTGCTTCCTGTGTGTGGGGTGATTGGGTCCTTCCTGGTAATCGCTTCCGACTATATCGCAAAGACGGTGTTTGCACCGGCTGAATTGCCAGTAGGAATCGTCATTTCCATTATCGGTGTTCCCTATTTTCTCTATTTATTAATAAAAGAAAAAAGATAAAAGGAGAGATGGCCCGTGAGCATTCTGCAGATGGAAAATCTGGAAACCAATTATGAAAAATTCACAGTGTTCAAAGATTTAAATTTGGAAATAAAAGAAGGAATGATCACAACCATCATTGGACCGAATGGATGCGGTAAATCCACTTTACTAAAAACAATAGGGCGCATCCTTAAGCAAAAAAACGGGACCATTTATCTGCAGGGGCAGGATTTACAGTCCATTCATACAAAGCGGATTGCCCAGTTAATGGCCTTGCTTCCCCAAAACCCTGTCGCACCTTCTCAATTGAAAGTGGAGGAACTTATTTCATATGGTAGATATCCACACCGCAATAATGTCAATAAATTAACCAGAGACGATAAAGAAAAGATTGAATGGGCCATGGACATTACCAAGACCCTCCCTTTTCGTGATAGGGAAATAGCCAACCTATCCGGTGGGCAGCGTCAAAAGGTTTGGCTTGCCATGGCATTAGCACAGGAAACGGGCATATTATTATTGGATGAACCTACGACATACCTTGATATGGCTCATCAATTGGAAGTTCTACGGATCGTTGAAAGGTTAAACATAGAACAAAATAGAACCATCGTCATGGTTTTACATGACATCAATCATGCGGCCCGCTTTTCTGATGAAATCATCACCATGAAGAATGGAAAAATCATGAAGGTTGGAACCCCTTCCGAGACGATTACACCGGAAGTCTTGAAAGAGGTCTTTCAAATCGATGCACGGATCATGATAGACCCCTCCAATGGGGCTCCCGTATGTTATGGATATGATAATATCGGCCAACAAGAAGAAGCAGCAAAAGATGTTTATGTAACGAGTGAATGCTAAGAAAACAAACGAAAGGCACCCAGGTGGGGTGCCTTTCGTTTTGTATCATTTCTCAGATTGCTGTTGGTTCATAAACGGCCACCAGTTAGCTTTTCCGAACGTTGCAACCATCACTGGGATAAACAGTGGCAATATGATGAACGCGTATAGAGCTAGGCCTACCAATATTAAAGTCGCAATCTCTAGGAGTGACAGAACGCCTGCAGGCATCATGGCAGCGAAAGTCCCACCAAGGATCACGGCCGCGGAGATAATGACCGTCCCCATTTTCCGCATCGATAAATACATCGCTTCTTTTACCGGTTTACCTTTCCACTCATTAAAGCGATCCATCAAGAAAATACTATAATCGATTCCGAGTGCTATTAAGATAACGAAAGCGAAGAATGGAACGGCCCAGCCTATGCCCGCATACCCCAGAATGTTAACGAATATCAATTCTGTAATCGCCGCTGCCGTGAAGTATGTCAAAACAAGAGACACGATTAAATAGATTGGCATAACCAACGATCTAAACATAAAGAATAGAACGATTGCAATACCTGAAAGCATCAACACCACTGTCTTAGAGAAATCAGCCTCTGACATCATGCTCAAATCATGATGGGTGCTTGTAATTCCGCCGATAGCAATGTTGGCATTTTCTAGTTTTGTTCCTTTCGTTACATTTTTGACCGCATCCTCAATCCTATCAATTTGTTCAATGGATTCGTTGGAATATGGATTCGTCTTGAAGATTACATCAAGTGTCATCACTTTGCCGTCGTCAGATAGATAGGTATTCAGTGATTCTCCAAATTCCTTGCTTTCCAACACCTCTTTTGGAATGTACATGCCTGTGACCGTTTTATCCGTCTTCGCAAGACCGGATAAATAGCCCTGTGCAGATGATAATCCATCATGGACTTCATTCAGGCCATCGGCACTTTTATTTAAACCATCTTCCAATTGGTTTAGCTGACCACCCATGCTGGAAAAGCCATTCAATAGCTCTTGCTGACCACTGCTTAAGCTTGTTAGGCCCCCTTCAAACTGGGATAGATTTTTAATGACTTCGCTTTGTCCATTGGCCATGGTCGTTAATCCTTTTTGCAAGGTATCCACCCCTGTGATCAACTGGGTTAGACCTTTCCCCAGGGCTTTTTGTCCGTTCACGATTTCCGCCATGCTTTTATTCGCGGTATTCAAGCCACCAGATACAAGGCCGAGATTCTTATTGAGTTCCGTTAGTCCAGCTGCCATCGTTCCTACCCCACTCTGTGCGCCCTGGACCGTTTGTTTGATTGTTTGGTAGTTCACATCTTGCTGAAGCTCCGGATTACTAGCTTCCATTTTTTCAAAGGATGCGTTCAGCCCCGTAAGACTTTTCGACACCTCATTAAGATTTGTCTGAATATCTTTGTACCCGCCTTTAAGTTCATTCAATCCAGATGTGGACTGCTGGTAGCCTTCCAAAAGCTTTCCACTGCCTGTAGCCAGCTTTTCAAGGTTAGACTTGACCTCTTCCAGTCCTTTTTTCACGTCCCCTGTACCTAAGGAGCCATCACGGATACCTGCTTCAATACTCGTTAAAGCGGTCTCTACCTGGCCTACCCCGTTTTTCAATTCATTGGTTCCAGAGATCAGGCCTCCGATTCCGTCTGTCGCCTTCTTTAAACGCGGACCAGATTCTGAAAGTTCACTTCCTGCCGTCTTTAATCCGTCACTAATCTGTTCAATCCCTTGATTCCCTTCTCCGATTCCTTTTTCCAACGTTTTGGCCTGATTGGAGACAAACAAATCCTCTATAGGCTCACCGGTCGGACGGGTTACAGAACGGACGACATCGACGTCATCCACCTTCGTGATTTCCACACTGATCTTCTCCGCAAGCCCGACATAATCCTCTGAATCCATCCGCTCATCATTCTGGATGACGATCTGGGTTGGCATGGATTGTCCCGGACCAAATTCGTCGGCAATGATATTGAAGGCCATGATTGAGGGAACATCATTCCCAGCCTCTTCAAGAGAGTTATAAGAAATCTTCCCTTCATACATAAATAAAAAGGGAACACAAACAATCGCCACGATAAGCAAGGCCAGCAAAGGACGATTTAAGGAGAAGTTTCCTAATCTGCCCCACAACTTACTATCGCTATGTTCAAGCTTGCCTTTTGAAGGCCAGAATAGCTTCTTGCCAAGCACTGCCATGAAAAATGGAACGATTGTATACAGGGCAACCATCAGAATAAAGACTCCGATGGCCACGGCAGCTGCTGATTGATATAGCTTAAACGTGGAAAAGCCAATGGCCGCAAATCCGATCATCACGGTCAATCCGCTGAAGAAGACCGTTTTACCAGCCGTACGATACGTTTCTACAATGGCTTCCGTCAATGACTCCTGTCCTGATAATTCCTCTTTAAAACGACTTAACAAGAGAATGCAATAATCCGTTCCGATCCCGAACAAAATCCCGACCAAGAAAATCTGGGTATAGGACGAGATGGGAAAATCCCAACGGTCCACCAAAAAGGAAACGATGGATTGGGAGCATAAATAGGTGAAGCCTACTGTAATCATCGGAATGAGAGGCGTCACTACCGAACGGAAGACCACCAATAATACCACCAATATGAAGATGACGGTGATTCCCTCCGTTTTTTTTAATCCTTCCTGGGAATTGGTATTAAGATCTTCATCGATTATCCAACTGCTCGTGTAATAATGATCAACATCTATTTGATCCAATTCCTTATAAAGCGCGTCAATGACGTCCTTTGCCTCACGGTCTCCCTTGGTCATGGTGATGGAGGTCAGTATCGTGGATTGATCTTTCGAAACCAACTGTTCTTTAAGGGATGGTTCTTTAAAATGGGTCAGTATTTCTTTGATGCCCAGTTCCCCTTTATTCACTTCTAACCTTTGTATCCCCTTTTCAATCTCTTGCCTTTCATCTGCAGTCAGCTTCTTTTCACTATGAAAAACCAGGGCCACCTGCGATTCATCCTCATTTTGCACTTGCTTCAAAAGTTCATTCGCCATTCCGGAAGAATACTCTTTCGGAACATCCAACTGTCCCTTTTCCTTGACGAGTTCCGCCATATTAGGAGCTATGAACAATAATCCAACTGTAATGGCAATCCAGATAATGACGATTGCCCATTTTCCTTTTAAAATTGCTCTCATTTACCTTTCCTCCCTTATCCCCATCTTCATCTCGGCAAAAGTCCATGAAAGCTTTTCATATGTATCCAGGAAACTAACAATCTCTTCATATTTAAAATTCCCCATGATTGTCTCTACGACTATATGAATCTTCTGCTCCATTTCCTGAAATAATGTTTCTCCCTTTTCGGAAAGCCTCAAATGGACCACCCTTCGGTCATCAAGGTCACGTGCACGCTCTATCAAGCCTTTGCCTTCAAGGCGTTTAATGTTCGATGTGACTGCGCTTTTATTGACATGGAAAGCCTCACTAAGCTCGGTCGAGGTACAGAATTGCTGTTGTTTTATGAAACGCAAAGTATAATATTGTTCATTTGTCAGTACATCACAAATCTCGTCTTTAATGAGAAGCTCCCCCATCTTATTCACATGAAAGGAAACCTTCATGTATCGATCAATCAATTCGGTAACTTGTTTATCACTCATCCCTTCACCCCATAAAAAGTAGTTCAGTCACTTAACTATTTGCCATCTTACTATAAATTGGATTAATATGTCAATTAGATGACAGTTTTATTGTTATCCGTTTAAATCATGGAAAATTAGGGAAACAAGAAAGTAAGAACATACTAACCATTCTTAAAGGAGGAAGTATAGATGACTCAATCAAATAATCAAAACGAATCGAATAGCAAACTACTAAAAGGTATTATTATCGGAGGAATTGTCGGCGGTGCCTTAACATTATTGGACTCGAACACAAGAAATAAAATGAAACGTTCTGCAGTTCTTTTAAAAGACAATTCCATGAATATGATTGAACAGGTAAAACAAAATCCCGGTGAAGTGAAGGAACAAATGGTATCCGGCGTTAAGGGTGCAACCGAAACGATCAAAGAGGCAATCAGTGACGTTGAAACCCTATATGAAACCGTTAATGAAGAAGTCGTAGGAAAAGTATCGGAAGTGAAAGAGATTTCCACCAACGCCCTCGGTTCAGCGAAAGATGCAACAAGTGAATTGAAGGACATTAGCTCTAAAGTCGTAGTGGCTGGGAAGCAATTGAAGGAAACTCCTGCACAATCCCTGAAAACGGAAAAGGAAGATAATAAAAAAGGCGAAAAAGATAGCGATGAAATGGTCACCAAATCCCAACTATCAAATGAAAAATCCATCTCATCCAACTTCTAACACATAAAGAAAGAGCAGAGAAAACTCTGCTCTTTTTTCGTACTAAATATTGAATTGACTATCGTACAAATCCTTATAAAACCCTCGACTCATCATAAGTTCGTGATGGGTACCCATTTCGATGATTTCACCATCTTTTATAACCAAAATCTTGTCGGCGGTTTCTATTGTTTTCAATCGGTGGGCGATGACGAAGCTCGTGCGCCCCTCCGTCAAGCGGTTCACTCCTTTTTGGATTTCAATTTCCGTCCTTGTATCAATACTCGATGTCGCCTCATCTAAAATCAACACATCCGAATCCGCCAAGATGGCCCTGGCTATGGCCAAAAGCTGCTTTTGCCCTTGACTTAAATTCAAACCGCCTGTTGTGATCCGGGTCTGATACTGATCTGGCAAGTGTTTGATGAAGCCATGTGCCGAAGCAACCTTAGCCGCTTCAATCACTTCAGAATCTGTTGCATCTAACCGGCCATATCGGATATTTTCTAAAATGGTCCCCGAAAATAGAAAAGTATCCTGGAGAACAATGCCGATTTTCTTTCGTAAATCACTAATTTTATAGTCTTGTATGTTTCGACCATCCATGTTGATTTGACCCTGGTCCACTTCATAAAATCGGGATAGCAAATTAATAATCGTCGTTTTCCCCGATCCGGTCGGACCAACAAGGGCAATGGTCTGCCCGGCTGATGCCGTAAAGTTAATTCCCTTTAGAATCGGTTGATCCTTGGAATAGCCAAAATGGACATCTGTAAACTCTACATCCCCCTTAAAGGCATCGACGGGTATTGCACCCTTTTTATCCTTCATATCAGGCGTTTCATCCAAGATTTCAAATACACGTTCGGCTCCTGCAATGGCTGATTGAAAGGTATTTAGTAGACTGGACAGTTGATTGATTGGTCGGAAAAATTGCCGGGAGTAGGTCACAAAAGCGGCAATGAGTCCCACCGTGACCGTTCCCTTTACGGCCATCAAAGCACCGACACCGATGACAATAGCTAAGCCGATGTTGTTAATGAAGTTATTAATTGGCCCCAAGAACCCGGAAACTGTATCAGCGGCCATTGAAGAACGGCGAAGCCTCTCATTAACGGTGGAAAACTGGCTGAAGACCTTTTCTTCTTTTCCAAATAAAGTGATGACTTCCGTTCCTGAAATGGATTCCTCGATGAACCCATTTAACTCCCCTAAGTCACGTTGCCTTTTTATGAAGTTACTGCTGCTGTATTTGATGATCTTTTTAGTCGTCAGTATCATCAGCGGGACAATCAGTAGGGTTACCACCGCTAAAATTGCATTCATGGAGAACATCGCTATCGTCACACCGGCAATCATGAGCAACGAATTAAAAATTTGGATGACACTTTGACTTAATGCATTGTTCAATTGATCAATATCGTTCGTCACCCGGCTCATCAAATCTCCATGAACCCGGTTATCAAAAAATCGTAAGGAAAGCGTGTGAAATTTATTATATAAGTCTTTACGCAGCGTTCGAATGGTCCGTAACGATACATTTATCATGATGGCTGTCTGCATCCAGGTGAACAGAGACGATCCGATATAGACAGCTGCAAGTACCCCTAGCATTCTTACCGTACCCGTAATATCTTTCGGAATAATATAGTGATCTATGATTCTTCCAATCAGATAAGGTCCTGATAGACCAAGTAATGTCGAGAGCACCACAAATAAAATCGCTATGATCAAACCCGCTTTCTGCTTCTCTACATACTGCCAAATCCTTTTAACCGTCTGTTTTTTATTCTTTGCTTGAACGACCGGGCCACCAAATCCTCTTGGTCCGCGGGCTTTCCCCATCACATCTGATACTGGAGGTTGATTCATCTGCTTATTCATGGGGAGCTATCTCCCTTCCGCTTTGCGTCCGATAAATATCCTGGTAAACACGACTTTTGGCGAGTAGTTCTTCATGAGTACCCTTCGCCTCAATCATTCCGTCATCCATCACAAGAATCTGATCGGCATCCATAATCGAAGATATCTTGGATGAAACAATGAACACCGTCGAATCGGTAAATTCCCGCTTCAACGCCTGTAGGACCTTTGCTTCCGATAGGGCATCTATCGCTGACGTCGAGTCATCCAAGATCAAGATCCTAGGTTTTCGGATAAAAGCCCTTGCAATAGACAACCTTTGCTTTTGCCCACCTGACAAATTGTTGGCACCCTGAGTCAGCCTATACGAGAATGCCCCCTCAAAGCCCTTAACAAAATCAAGAGCGGCCGCGGATTGAGTCGCTGCTTCCATATCTGCCGTCCCCGCCTCCTCTTTTCCGAACCGTAGATTTTCTTCAATGCTTCCGGAAAACAGCGAGGCCCTTTGAGGAATATACCCAATCTCACCCCTTAGGCTTTTTAGAGGATAATCCTGTAAAGGGATGCCATCAATAGTAATCGTACCGGTATCAGGATCATATAAACGCGGAATCAACTTAACGAGGGTGGACTTCCCACTGCCTGTTGAACCGATAATACCTATCTTTTGTCCTCCTCGGGCATGAAAACTAATATCTTTAATCACATATTCACCATTTTTGCTATAACTGTAATTCACACGTTCAAACTTCACATCCCCCGTCCTTGCCTGAACAGATGCTGGTTTGGAAGGTTCATTAATATCAATTTCCGTATCTAACACTTGTTGAATCCGGTCTGCCGAAGGAAAGGAGCGCGTGATCTGCATCAAGACGTGACTACTCGACATCAATCCGTTCATGATGATATTCAAGTAGTTGATGAAAGCTAATATGACACCGACCTGCATCGTTCCGTTTTCTACCCTGATTGCACCCATCCACATACCAGCCACCACACCCAAATTGATAACAAATAACAAAATGGGCATTAAGGCCATAATGGTCTGCTCTGCCGCTACATTTCGTTTCGTCAGCTTATCATTAAACTCCTTGAAACTCTCCTTTTCAAATTCCTGGCGGTCATATGCCTTAATGACCCGGATGCCACTCAGTGTCTCCTGGAGCTTTGTATTCACATGATCCATGGCTTCTTGAACCCGTTTAAATAACTTCCCTGCCTGTGAGGAAAAATAAATAATGGCGACCATCAAAACAGGTACAGCGACCGCTAATACCGGAAACAATTCACGTGCTGTCACCCAGACGATAATGACACTCCCAATAAACATGAGCGGCCCCCGGACAAATATCCGTAAGGTCATCATAAGAGAAGACTGCACAGAGGTAATATCATTTGTCACAATCGTGATCAGCTTACCTGTCCCGAATGAATCAGTATTCTTACTAGAAAAAAGTTCCGTTTTCCAAAAAACATCCCTACGTACATCTGAAGCAAAATGAACAGCGGCTTTCGTGCTGTAAACGGTACAACCCAATCCACCTATCAGTCCAATCACTGCAGCTCCCAGCATCAAAAAGCCTAGTTTGGTCACATACACATTGTCTTGGTTGGCTATTCCCTCATCAATGATATGCTGCATCATAGTGGGTTGTAGTAAATCCATCGCTACCTCTATACACATACATAACGGTGCTAAAATCGCAAACAGCGTATATGGCTTCAGATAGGGCAATAACTTTCTTAACGACTTCACTTGCCTTCCCCTTCTTTCTAAAACAGTTCCTATTGGTTTAAAGGCTTTAACATTATTTTCACATGAAACTTTCTTCCATCACCCATTCCGTATACCTTGTAAAATAGCCCGTCAACATGTCCATTTTATGTAAACCTTTCTTCATATCGATTAATTTTAACACCCTAAAACCACTAAAAACAATTGAAATATCGCCAGATTTCATCTCACAAAATCGTATATAAACAAAAAATGGTGCAAAATCGTTACCGATTTTGCACCATTTTCCCTCGTATCTTATTTCGTTGCTTCGAATTTATTCGTTATATCGTAATCTTTCTTCACTTCTGCTAACCAAACCGTGTATTCTTCTTGTAATTTATTATTTAGAAGCGCTTCTTTGATTTCTGGCTTGCTATCTTCTAAATTCGCTTTTTTAGCTTCTTTTTTACCCGTAACTTTTATGATATGGTATCCATACTCCGTTTTGACCGGGTCACTGACTTTATTAACGTCCATGTTGAAGGCAACGTCTTCAAATTCTTTAACCATATTACCTTTTCCGAAGTAGCCTAAGCTTCCGCCTTTTTCCTTCGTTCCAGCATCAGTGGAATACTTGGTTGCCAGCTCAGCAAAGTCTCCGCCAGCAGCAAGTTCTTTTTCTACTTTTTCCGCTGTCTTTTTGTCTTCCACTAAAATATGACTAGCTTCCACTTGTTCTTCTTGGGCAAACGTATCTTTATTTTCTTCAAAATACGCGCTGATTTCATCATCAGTAACAGTAATCCTAGGTTCAACTAATTTTTTCGTATGAAGATAAACCACGATGTCTTGTTTCAATGCCGCTAGGGAAGAACCGCTCGCTTCCAATTGCTCTTTTAAAGCATCTTCTCCACCGTATGATTCAGCTAAGGTATCGATTTCTTTTTGGATTTCTTTCTCTGTAATTTTAATGCCTTCCTTATCTGCTTCTAATTCAACGATTTTATCAGTGATTAATTGATCGGCCGTTTCTGCTCCATAATTTTTGACAAGCGTATCTTGTAGCTCTGCCTCTTTGATTTTCTCTCCGCCTACGCTCGCGACTGTCTTATCAGTAGAGACTACCATTGCATATATTAGGATGGCGGCGATAATTAATATGGCGCCTGCCCATACATATGTCTTCGTGCTTTTCAATAAATTCATATTCTCTCTCCCTTGATTTTTCATTTTATAATAGCAGGAAATTATTAAGAATATCTTAAGATTCCTCTTCACTCTGCTCTTAATGATTATACTAACATAATTTTTTCTCCACCGACATTTTAGAGTATCAAAGGAAACCGGCTTATCCAGTGGGCGACTTATCTACTATGCAAAAAAAAAGCCTGGTCCGAGAAGGAGGACAACACCTTCTCAAACCAGGCTTCCATTTATTTGCGATGCATCTTGAATTCTAGAAAAAGGTCGTTATAACGGGCCAGATTTTTCTTTCCGATGTTTTCGTACACTTCTAGTTTATCAGTCAGTTCAGGAGATGGATAGAACCTCTCATCCTTCACTACTTCTTCCGGTAAATACTTCAAGGCTGCTTTATTCGGAGTGGAATAGCTTACATATTCCGCATTCTGTGCAGCCACTTCGGGATCTAACATGAAATTAATAAACTGATGGGCCGCATTCACGTTTTTCGTTGTTTTTGGGATGACCATATTATCGAACCATAAGTTCGATCCCTCTTTGGGCACCACATATTCAAGGGCTTCGTTTTCCGCCATGATTTCGGAGGCCACTCCTGACCAGACGATTCCAATAGCTGCTTCCTGCGTTTCCAGGAGCATGCGGCTCTCATCTCCAACAATCGCTTTTACATTTGGAGTAAGGCTATCAAGCTTCGTTTTCGCTTCTTGAAGGTGTTTTTCATTCGTATCATTTAGGGAATAATTCAACGAGTTTAGACCCATGCCGATTATTTCACGAGCACCATCCGTCAAAAGGATTTGATTTTTCAAATCTTTATCCCATAAGTCTTCCCAGCTTGTTATTTCTTTTCCCCCAAGCATCTTGGAATTATAAACAACCCCAACGGTGCCCCAGAAGTAAGGGACCGAAAACTTGTTTTCCGGGTCGAAAGGTAAATCGATAAATCGCTCATCGATGTTTTTCAAATTTGGAAGTTTGGAATGATCCAGTGGAATCAACAGATTTTCTTTACGCATTTTATCAATCATATATTCGGACGGAATAGCCACGTCATAGGTGGTACCGCCCTGTTCAATCTTTGTCATCATTGCTTCATTCGAATCGAATGTCTCGTAAATGACCTTGATTCCGGTTTCTTCCTCGAATCGGTCAATCAAATCCGTATCGATATAGTCTCCCCAATTATAAATGGTCAGTGTATCGCTACTTGTAAATCCCTGCGATGAGTTCAACTTCGATGTCACATATAACAGCAAGGCAGAGGTGATTGAAATGACTAGGAACATTTGGACAATCTTCTTCATCTTTTCCCCCCCATTCCTGTATGCTTGACTCGCTGCGTAACAAAGTAATAGACAACGACCAATATTAGTGTGACAAAGAATAGCAAGGTCGATAACGCATTAATATTCAAGGAAATCCCACGGCGGGCCAATGAATAAATTTCCACTGATAAAGTAGAGAATCCATTACCCGTTACAAAGAACGTAACCGCAAAATCATCCAGTGAATAAGTCAATGCCATAAAGAAACCGGCAAAAATACCCGGTGAAATATAAGGCAGAATGACTTTCGACATTACATTCCATCGGCTCGCCCCTAAGTCTCGGGCTGCATCAATCAAGGTAGGGCTCATTTCTTGAAGCTTTGGAAGCACCAGTAACACAACAATTGGAATGCTAAAAGCGATATGTGATAGCAGTACCGAGTAGAACCCAAGCTTGATGCCAGCCATTGTGAAAAGAATCAAAAAGGAAGCACCAATAATGACATCTGGACTTACAATCAGGACGTTATTGAGGGATAAGAATGAATTCCTCATTTGGCTGTTTGTAAAAGAACGGATCCCAATAGCACCGATGACCCCGATAATCGTGGCGATTAGCGCCGACAATAAGGCAATCACAAGCGTATTTAAAACAATGATCAACAGCCTTGTATCCTGGAAAAGCTCCTTATACCAATCCAGCGTGAAACTCTCGAAGTCATACATCGTTCCACCGCTGTTAAACGAATAAAAGACTAAAAAGAAAATCGGCGCATAGAGTACCAGAAAAATCAGGACAAGGAAAACCCTCGATAACGGCGATAGTTTTTTTCTCAATTTACACACCCTGCTTTCGGTTACCCGTTACGAACATAATCAGGAACATAATAATGATTAAAAAGACGGCAATGGTAGAACCCATTCCCCAATCCTGGGTCACCAAGAAATGCTGTTCAATTGCAGTTCCGAGCGTAGTGACCCGATTTCCAGCAATTAGCCTTGTCAGCATGAACAGTGAAAGGGCTGGGATGAAAACAACCTGGCAGCCGGTCTTAACGCCATCGATCGTTAACGGGAATATCACGCGTCGGAAAGTCATCCAACGTGATGCGCCTAAATCATTAGCCGCATCTACAAGAGTCGGATTCATTTCGTCCAACGCATTGAATATTGGTAAAATCATGAATGGAATAAAAATATAAACGGAAACGAATATGAAACTGAAATCAGTAAAGAGTATCTGTTGTTTTCCAATTCCTATCGCTTCCAAAAAGGCATTCGTCATGCCATATGTGCCGAATATGCCAAGGAACGCATAGGCTTTTAATAACAGATTGATCCATGATGGCACAATGACCAGCAGCAGCCAAAGTTGCTTGTGTTTGGTCTTGGTCAGAAGATACGCTGTTGGATACGCTACTAATAGCGAGATCGCTGTAATTAAAAAGGCATACCAAAACGAACTGAGTGTCATCTTCAAATAAACGGGAGTGAAGAACTTTTGATAGTTAATTAACGACAGATTGCCTTCGATATCGAAAAAGGAATAATACAGAACCAGTAGTATCGGCGCAATGACGAAAAATGCAATCCATAAGATATAAGGGATAAAGTAAATATTTCTAGAAAACTTATTTTTCATGGCTTTCTCCACCATGGTACGCTTCTAAACGCTTATCGAACTCTTCCTCTGTTTCTCCCAAACGCATGACGTGTATGGCCTCTGGGTCAAAATATAGACCGATTTCATCCCCGACGGTCACCTTTTTCGTCGACTGGACTAGCCATTCATTTCCATCATGGTCATAACAGCTGATTTCATAGTGCACACCACGGAATAACTGAGAGTCCACCCGAACTTGCAGTTTCCCTCGATCGACTGAAGTAATCTCTAAGTCTTCAGGTCGGATGACAATTTCCACGGCTTCATTACGATTCAATCCTTGGTCCACACATTCGAATTGTCTCCCTACAAACTCGACAAGGTAATCTTCAATCATTTTTCCTTTTACGATATTGGATTCGCCAATAAAGTCGGCAACAAAGCGATTCAAAGGTTCATCATAAATATCAATAGGCGTTCCGCTTTGTTGGATTTTCCCTTTATTAAGGACGAAAATTTCGTCTGACATCGCTAGCGCTTCTTCTTGGTCATGAGTGACGAAGATAAAAGTAATGCCAAGTCTTTGTTGCAATTCCCGCAATTCATACTGCATTTCGGTACGCAGTTTTAAATCCAGGGCTGATAATGGTTCATCTAGAAGAATGACTTCCGGTTCATTCACAATCGCCCGTGCAATCGCTACCCTCTGACGCTGACCGCCTGACATCTCCCTGATTTCGCGTTTTTCATAGCCATCCAAATTCACGAAACTTAGGGCTTCTTTCACCTTAACCTCGACGTCGGCGTTCTTCATTTTTTTTATCCGAAGTCCAAATGCCACATTCTCAAACACATTCAAATGTGGAAATAGGGCATAATCTTGAAAAACCGTGTTGACCTGACGTTTATTGGCCGGAACATTGTTGATTTTTTCACCTTCAAAATAAATATCACCTTTTGAAGCTTCCGTGAACCCTGCTATCAATCGTAGGATGGTCGTCTTACCACAACCCGATGGACCCAGTAGTGTATAAAACTTCCCTCTTTCAATTTCAAAACTGACATTATCCAGAACAACTGTATCGTCATCGAATTGCTTCGTAACATTTTCAAACCGTATAATCTTTTCATTTGCCATAGAGACTTCCCTCTTTCCATTGAACCGCATGTTCTACTTTTCAAATAGACAAGCGTTTGCAATCACTAAATTCTATAAATATGATTCCGTCACCACCAGCAGTAATTCGGATGCTCCATCAAAATCATTGATGATTTGATGTTCATCGGATGCATGAAAGTAAATGGATTCCCCAGCTTTTACAAAATAGGTATGTGTACCAAGCTTCACAATCACCCTGCCACTCAATACATATCCAAAGGTTTCTGACAACGAGGGTTCAAACTGCTTGAACTCCCCTTTTTCCTGAAGTGTCAGCCGAATCGGTTCCATTTCTTTTTCATTGGATTCTGGTACAAGCCACTGAATCTGATAACCGCGCTCTTCATCAATGAAAAAGGTTTGCGTTTCTTCCTCATACACTACCTTTTGAACTTGCTCCTCTTCATCAAAGAAGTCTTTTGGAGTGCAGCCAAGTACTTCAAGGATATTAAAAAAAGTCTCTATTGAAGGTGAACTTAAATCTCTTTCCAGCTGCGAGATATACCCTTTACTTAAATCCGTTCTCTCTCCCAACTCTTCCTGAGTCAATCCTTTTTTTAAACGGAGATTTTTAATCTTTTTGCCAATATGCATAGTATTACCTCAATCCGTTTAGGAATAGTAAACTTACAGTCAATAAAGTTTTGTATTAGTAAACTTTAAGTTTAATTTAATTTTAATTTAACGGTCTTTATTATACAGGAATTAAGTAAAAGTTCAACGGTAATGCAAGGAAAAAATCCCGTTACGATGAGATGGCTAGATAGTCCGCCAACAACTGGGAAAAAGGAAGGCTGCCTCTTGTATCCTTACCAGTATTTAATCAATCGTTTAATGAAAGTTTACCCGTTTAGATGCCCAATCCATTCTGCCGAAAGATGTGCATAATAAAAGGACCGCCATTTTCGGCAGTCCTTTTTCATCATAATCTGGCCGCAATCTCCTGGGCCCTTTTCTCTCCATCCGTAATACAATCAGGGATCCCTACCCCATAATATGAGCAACCTGCAAGAAGTACATTCGGATAGTTCGCTTTCATTTTCTGCTCTAGGGATTGAACAATGTAAGGGTGTTGAATGTGGTAATTCGGCATGTTGTCCTGCCACTTCGTAACTTCGCTTGATACAGGATACTCAGAAATATCCAAGCTTTTTTTAATATCCCCTAATGCCACTTGTATTAATTCTTGCTTCGATAATGACTGTAACCGATCATAATCAGGGTTGGAGCTTTTATAAAAGAGCCGGACTAGCAACTGGCTATTTTCTGAAGTATGCTCCCATTTCCGACTAGTCCAGGTACAGGCATTGCACATCAAATCACTATTTTCACCGACAATGAATCCTGTTCCATCAGGCAGTGTACTGTCGGGGATATCGAATCCAAGGTATATGCTGATCATCGAACTATTAAGCAATCCGGCAAAGTCCTGGTCCAGTTCAGTGTCGCCCAATAGTTTTTGCGTAGTCGTATGTGGCGTACTTAGAACGATGAAATCCGTCTCGATGGTTTCTCCATTTACTAAGGTAACCGTATAGCGCTCTTCATTTTTCCTTATTCTTTCAACCGGATTCCCTTTTAAAATGTCCACACAATCGAGGAGTTCTTCCAACCGTTCAACCAACATCGATAAACCATTCTTAAACGAAAGGAATTTTTTGTTTCCCTTGCTCTTGTATTTATCCTTATTCTCCGATAAGCCGCGGATGATGCTCCCATATTCATTTTTATAATCCAGCATTTCCGGTAATGTCTTGGCAATGGTCAGGTCATTTAACTTACCTGAATAAACGCCAGATAAAACTGGAGAAATCTGCTTCTGAACGAGTTCCTTACCCAGAAAGCTTTCCAGAAATAAACCGATTGAATCATTCTTCGTAAACGTCTCGTTTTTTGTATAAAAATCTCTTAACGCGTCCACCTTACCCTGTGGAGAAATGAGTTCGGTTTTTGCCAAGGACTCCAGGCTCATCGGAATACCGAATAGAGCGTCTTCAGGTATTTTCTTCAGTTTCCCGTCCGTATGGATGAATGATGTTCCTGTGGCATTGTAGACCACATCATCTTCAAGACCCAATTCTTTGATAAATGGTTTTACATGTTGTTTTCTGGCAACAATCGAATCCGCACCCGCCTCCATCTTAAAAGCACCATCATGAATCGTATTGATTTTACCGCCTAATGTATCATTTCCTTCTATCAGGATTAATCTTGCGGGAAGGTTATCGGCCTTCACGACCTTCTGTAAATGATACATGGTCGACAACCCTGTAATTCCTCCGCCAATGACTACAACTGTTTTCATATTTTCACACCTCTATTAGCATACTTATCAATAAACAAAGTGTACCATAAGGCAGAAGGGAAATTAAAACAGCCACGAATTCAACATGGACTTTTGAACCGGATGTAACATTTCAGACAAATTCCAATCATTTAGTAGATGGTGTGCGAATGTTCCTTATCGATATCCCCCTAGCTTTGTTTTATCTTTTCCTTTTCTCTACGGTTGAAACTCCTCCAAGCGCACGAAAAGCACGGTCGATTAATTCGACCGTGCTTATCCTGAATATGGTCAATGACTGTTTTCGTTGATACTAAGTGCTTCGCGTAAATTGATTTGCTGCCGGATTCTATTGGCAACATCCCTTGGTATTTTTCTTTTTTCAAACATTTCCTGAACGTCGTCACGTTCTGCCTGAATCGCCTTATAAAATAGTTCTCGTTCATAATTGACCATTTTACTAGGTTTACGCCCTTTATTTTCTCTTTTGTATCTCAAAATAAGTAATTTATACTCTTCGATGATCATGGAAGATGTCTCATGGTTTTCAGGTGTAATGCCTGCTTGTATCTCTTGGATAGCCACTTTATACATCCTGATCTTAAGGTCTTTCACCTTTTCTAGTCTCTCCAAATTGATTCTTCTTATTTCTTTTTTATTCGGGAAGAATAGTTTAAACACCTTTAACATCGATCGTCGGAAAAGTGTCAAGGACCTGTAAAAACGGAATTTCATCCGATTAGTGACTGCCCCTTCCATACGTTGGATATATTCCAAGCAAATATAAGCGGATTCCCTATCTACTTTCTCCTCTTTAATGAGTTGGTCCAGGAATTTCCTTTCCGCCTCAAGAGCTTTAAAGCGAAGTTCTTTTTCTTCTTCTCCAATTGTGTTTGAACTTTTGCCCTGTTCAACATAGGAAAGCGCATTGATTTTCGTATGGTATCTCGAAATAATGGACATAGCCGCTTCCCGGTTTTCATCCGTCATTTGAGACTCTACAGTTTTAATCGCCGATTGATGTGCATGAATGGTAGCCAATTTTAGCTTATCAGCCTGCTTATCCACCACTTCTTCTTCCTCTGTTCGGGCCACGATAGGAAGGAAGACACTTGCAACGATCAAAGAAAGTAATATGACGCCCGCTGCAATGAAGATGATTAACGAGCGCTCCGGAAATGGACTGCCATCCGCTAATATATAGGGAATCGAAAAAGATCCTGCTAGTGTAACCGCTCCGCGTACTCCGGAAATGGTAATGATTCCTGCCGCCATGAAGTCCGGTTTTTGGACACCGGATTTATACGTCATCCAACCGATTGACCAAGCGGCAGTAATCCAGATGTATCTTAGGATAAATAGGAACAGAGTAATGACTACAATATAGAGAAGCACTTGTCCATTATGGAATGCTGGATCTTGGAATATGATCTTGGCCACGCTAGGAATTTGCAGACCTAATAGAACGAATACCAAACCATTTAATACATATAGAATGACAGACCACGTACTCTTGGATACGACCTGCAATTCAACTGTTGGTGATAACTCTCGATCTCGTTCTATGGCATGAACAATTCCCCCTGCCACAACCGCTAAAATACCTGAAAGGTGGAAATGCTCCACAACGAGGAAAATGATAAAAGGTGTTAGGATTTGGATCAACGTATGCATCGTTACATCTTCCATACCCAATCGGCGAATGATGACACGTAGCCTGATAATAATGAAGGACAAAACAGCCCCACCTACAAATCCCCCAATAGCTATCAAAATAAAACTAAATGTTGCATCGACCAGGGAGAAGACCCCCGTGACAGTAGCCGCAACAGCGAATTTAAAAGCTACCAGACCTGAAGCATCATTCATTAACCCTTCCCCTTCAAGAAGGTGCATGATACTTTTCGGTAACTTAAGCCTACTAGCCAAAGCACTGACCGCGACAACATCCGTAGGAGAAAGGATGGCCGCTAATGCAAATGCAGCAGGCAATGGGATAGAAGGAATCATCCAGTTAATAAGATATCCTCCAGCCCAAACGGTGACGAACACGAGGCCTAAAGCAAGCATGAGAATCGGCGTCCTCAACTTCCATAAGGCTGTACGAGGCACATTTTTACCATCGTTAAATAAAAGCGGTGCTATAAACAGAAGCAAAAAGAGTTCTGTTTCCATTTGTATATGTATACCTAAAGGTAAGAGTGCTATTACGACACCCAGTGCTATTTGAATTAACGGCACCGGTACAAAAGGGACAAAATGATTGATTACATTAGACGCTCCAATTAAGATAAGAAGCGCTAATATAACAAGAAAAAACTCCATACGAACATTCAACTTCCTTTCTTAACTATTTTCATAACTATAAGCGTACCATAGTATACCCCCTCCGTTCATTCATTAGCTTATCCTTCCCTTGAATTATTAGGAATTATCTATACATTTTAACTAAAACCTATTGACCCCAACGTTGCGTAAGGGATTAAGATGAGGATGAGGTGATTGGAGTGTTATATAAAATCAAAGAAATTGCCGATATAGCAAATATCAGCATACGGACGTTACACCATTATGACAAAATCGATTTACTTAAACCAGAAGCGATTTCTTCTTCCGGATATAGGCTTTATTCCGATCAAAATCTAGAGACATTACAGCAAATCCTTTTTTATAAAGAAATCGGGTGTTCACTTCAACAGATTAAATCCATTCTTGAAAGTCCTGATTTTGATCGCAAACGTGCTTTGCTTCAACATAAAGATCTCCTCAAAAAAAAGAAAGAACGACTAGAAGAGATGATTCAAACGATTGATCAGACCCTGTTAATAATCGAAGGAGGCGGCACCATGAACAAAGAAGAGATGTTTGAAGGCTTTGATATGTCTGAGATAGAGCACTACCAAAAGAAGTATGCTAAAGAAGCGCAAGAACTATATGGGAAAAAGATAGTCGACGAAACTTTGAAAAAAACCAATAGCTACTCAAAAGGTGACTGGAAGTCCATAACCAAAACTCAAGAAGACATTTATCAAACATTAATAGAAGGAATGAGTCATGGTCCTGGTGATCCACAGGTTCAACAAGCAGTCGCAGCATGGCAAAAATATATCACAGAAAACTTTTATGAATGTACCCTGGAAATACTCCGTGGACTTGGTGATTTATATGTCCAGGATGAACGTTTTACAGCTACTATCGATAAATACAAACCCGGTTTGTCCATATTCTTTCGAAGCGCCATTATCATATACTGTGATAATCACACTTCATAGTATTAAAAAAAGCTGTACGGCCTGTGGTCGAACAGCTTTTCTATTATACACGATCAATTTCACTCAATTATGACGCTCCTGGAACAAACAAACGCAGGTGATTATGCAATACTTCCGCTTGAAAAGGCATTTCGCTACCTCTTTCACCATCCATATTAACAATGAGGTCCTCTGATGTAGAAACGTGAAGCTTAGAGGTTGGAATGTACTCTATTTCTTCATGGTTCTTGATTTCTCCCTTAATTAAACTTGGAATGATTTTGAGGATGAGTGGAATGGAAAGACTTTTGATGATGAATGTATGGAGTTTCCCGTCATTCACTTCCGCCTCTGGTGCAAGTTGTTCAAAACCACCGACAGAATGTGTCATCGTAGCAAACAGTAAATAAGTCTCACCGGTCCACCTTCCATGATCATGTTCCACAGTTATAGGGAATGGTGTCTTCTTGACTAACGTCTTTGCTCCTTCCAAAAAATAAGATAGTGAGCCAAGACGCGTTTTCTGCTCCACACTCACATTATAGGTAGCCTCTGCAATAGCCCCGACCGCCAATACATTCATGAAATACCGATTATTGATCTTACCGATATCCGCTTCTTTAACCGCAGATTTTGTGTACATCTCCATTGCTTTGATAGGGTCTAACGGTATATTAAGTGCCCTAGCAAAGTCATTCACTGTTCCGAGTGGGATAATCCCTAATATGGGCCTATGCTCCTGTTCCGCGAGACCATTGACCGTCTCATTTACCGTACCATCTCCCCCCATTGAAATTACGGCATCATATTTCCCTTCACATGCTTCTTTTGCAAACCGCGAAGCATCACCCTCGCCCTTCGTTTTCCGAACCACTACTTGTTCATAAATATCTCCAAGCACCTTTTCCACATTGGGCAAAATTTCTCCTGCTTTTTCTTTTCCAGAGGATGGGTTAATAATGACCATAACTTTTTTAGACATAAGTGACCTCCTGTTATTTATTGCTATTAACAAGTTACCTCTTTACTAAAATGCTAAAACCAATTTCCCATTCTTTTGCGAAAATAACCCCATCGATGAGCCAAAATCTTAGAAAACCCTTCGAATCTCACCCCCGTACTAGCAAAAATCCTCTGTACTATTCTGTTGTATAAATTAATCTATTTAGTCTTGGACGCTCCATCCCATCAATCCCACTTTTTAGGTAAACGTAGTAATCAGGTTTAGTTAAAAAGAAAAAAATAATAAAATATATCACAGAAAACCCTTGTTACAATAGGATTCTCCATACTATTTTGGAAATATTTTTAAATTTTCTGTGAAATGCCTATACTTTTTTAACCATCGGGTATATACTGTATTATAACAACAGACAGATATTAAAAACTGTACTACAGAAAGGAGAGTGTGACATGCAAACGAGTCAATTAGAAAACATGAAAGACCAATCATTAGCACAATGTACCGAATGTGGTGAAACCCTTTTTGATGGAACAGAATCTTACTTGATGGAATGCGATCGCTGCCTTTCTAAACGTGAAGAATGAATAAGTCTTAAAAATAGAAAAGACCTTATAAAGGAGGAAACCACCATGCAAACTAAAAAATCCATTGAATTTTTCAACAGTATCCCTGCCAAAGATTGCCCAGAGTGTGGCGACCATATCGTCGAACACGCCGAATCTTACTTGATGGAATGTGACCGTTGCCTTTCTAAAAGCGAAGACTACTAAACAACTAAAAGGAGGAACAAATATGCAAACTAAAAATCCAATGGAATTCTTCAGAACCCTTCCACCCAAGCAATGCACCGAATGCGGGGAGCAAATCGTGGAACAAGCCGAATCCTACTTGTTGGAATGTGACCGTTGCCTTTCTAAAAGCGAAAACTATTAAAAAACAAGAAGGAGGTACCACCTATCATGCAAACTAAAAATCCAATGGAGTTCTTCAGAACCCTTCCACCCAAGCAATGCACCGAATGCGGGGAGCAAATCGTGGAACAAGCTGAATCTTACTTGATGGAATGTGACCGTTGCCTTTCTAAAACCGAAGACTACTAAACAACTAAAAGGAGGAACAAATATGCAAACTAAAAATCCAATGGAATTCTTCAGGACCCTTCCACCCAAGCAATGCACCGAATGCGGAGATCAAATTATGGAACAGGCTGAATCCTACCTCGTGGAATGTGACCACTGCCTTTCAAAAAAAGATGAATATTAAAGAAAGTCGCTGACATCAAAAGCTGTAAAGGCCAACTCTTTGATGTCAGCATATTTTTTATAGAACCTTATCCCCTACCTGCGACGAAATTTTTATTCATAATAAAAAGGATGCCTCATAAGACACCCTATTATCATCTGCTTTTTACATTTTAGTTTTCCACAAACCCATCCGCTGTTTTTCCGTTTACCTTCGTCTTGCGAAGTTTCAAATAATCTAAAGCAAAAATCATGAACTCAATGCCGAGTCGTTGTTCAGATTTCATGAAATTGGCACCTAATAGCCTTTCTAACTTTTCAAGGCGGTGGTAAAGTGTTTGTCTTACGATAAATAATTGTTTGGATGTCTCCTGTTTAGATCCATTACAGGCAAGATACGTTTTCAAGGTTGGCATTAACTCCCCGTTATTTCGTCTGTCATACTCGATGACCGGACCTAAATATTCATACACGGTTTCTTCCAAGTTTCCATGTTTGTTAATGAGCGCAATCATTCGATACATATGTAAATCTTGATAAAAATAGCTTCTGCTTTCCTCAGTTAATGTTTCCTGAAGCAACAAGGTCTCACGTGCCGTTTCATAACTCTTGTAAATTTCACTTAACTTTTGAACATATTTCCCAAACCCTATTGAAAGCACATTCATTCGGTTGCGACCAGTAGCATCCATCATTCTGATTCGATCCAGGGCCCCCGTCACTCTCTCTTTCCAATCTCCAGGTGAACGGTTATCCCCTAAAATAAAGACCAGATGTTGGTGTACTTCCATAGAGAAAATCTGAAATCCATATTGTTCAAAAACGGATCTAAATAGGATTTTAAAATAAGTCCCTTCTAGTTTAGCAGAACCTTTATTATACCTTGAGTGTTGTTTGCAAATGCATACGATGCCGCCTTCCAATTGCATCTTCGGATCAATATAAGATAGTTGCTCCCGGATGACTTCATCACTATATTCCCCTTCGAGCCAGTTCGTTAGCCATTTGCTCTCTTCAGATATCTTCTTTTCCTCTAAATAGATTTCACGTAATAGATATTGAGCTAAAGCCGTAGCCGTTCGATCCAAGATAAGGGAATCAAAGTCGGTCAATTCTCGATTACTACTATAAATGACCAGTTCCGCATAATTTTCACCAAGGACACGAATCCTTTGTTTCAGAACGAATTTACTTAAATTTTGCTTTTCATATACTTCGGCTAACAATTGCTGGATGAGTTTTTTCTTTATTTTTGGAATACAGGCTATATCATTCTCATTGGGAATAAACATCACCTGAACATTTAAATACGAATGAAGAAATTTTAGAATTGGTTCATAATGGTCAATTTCGAGGAGTTTTTTATTCAACTGCTGTGAGTAGGTTTCTAGGTTGGAGATCATCTGATACTGTTTATTAATGATTAAGGAATGAATGTCCTGAGTAATTTCAACAAAAGGAACTTCCTGATTAAATAAAATGAGGGGAAAGCCATGCTCGTCTGCAAGGTCTATCGCACTCTGTGGAATGGCCATGGCATGGGTAGCCATCTCTATACAGAGTCCTGCCGCATTACATGTAATGAGCTGATTTAAAAAAGAAAGGAATGTACTATCTGAATCCTTCCACCCCAGACCGGTGGTAAGAATTAGTTCGTTTCCATTTAACAAGTGACTGATTTGGGTGACTTCCAAACAGTGGACCCATTTGACTTGGCGTTTTAACCCACCTTCGCCTCCGACCACATCCGTCCGGTTAAAATGCCTGCGCGTTAGAATTTCCTCAATTGTAATCGACGTATTCATCCATCCACCATCCTTTTATAGCTATAGAACCTATTATAAACGGACTGTCTGTAAATCTCCAGATACTGGACATAATAACTAACGTCAAAATTCTACAAAATTTTCAGTTATTTTTGTAGAAATCATGCTATGCATTTCATTCCTAGTAGTTTCCCTCTTCATATTCTTACTATCTATTCATAAATGAACATAAAAAATGACCTATTCAACTGAAAATAGGCCAGCTTAACAGCTTTACATCCTTAGGGGATACATGTTTTTAATTTAGTTTTTTAAAAAGCAATGTTGAGAAATATTTTCTGCCTTCTGGAGTCTTGATATTCAACTGCTTCCATTCCTGCTTCGTTCCTTCAATCAATTCGAAATCAAGGAAAGCGCCACTTAAGTTTTCAGAAACCCGGGTGATTCTGTACCCTCGTTCAAGTAAAAAATCAATTTGTTCCCTTTCTAAGCGATACTCTTGGTATTCAGACATGTCCCACTCCTCCTTATTTAACGTTTTCCCCGCCTAAAGGCATATTCAGTACCTCTTCTTCGTCAACCATTCTCTTTCCGATATCCCAATCCTTGCCGACGGAGATTCCTAAATATTTCTCATCGCTCGGATCTATAATCTCTGCCTGTTCGTACTTCTTGAACCACCAATATTTAGCCAGTACATAATAGGTTGCACTTCCGAGTATAAAACCGACTATAAATGAGTAATTGGAAAAAATCGTTGCCCCGCTTCCACCAATGATCCAGGCAATGATTCCCGCCCAATTTACACCGTTTTTATACTTATATTGCCCTTCACTTTCATATAGTTCTGGTACATTGACACGGCGCTTACGAAGAAAGTAATAATCAGCCACCAAAATACCCACAATGGAGGCTAAAATCCCACCGACAATTAACAAAACCTCAATGATGATACCGAAAAGGCTCCATGGCTGAACAACGATTCCAATGATTCCCGCAACCACAACTCCCGACCAAAACGGCATTCTTGGTCCCATTACATTCGAGAAGATGGTTGCTGCCGGAATAACATTAGCCGAAGTATTCGTTGACCACTGAGCAAAAACGATCATTAGTAATAGAACACCAAGGGTAATGCCACTGGCTGACCCCTGTATAGCAACAACAGGATCATAATTGGAAACGGCCATGTAAGAAACGGCTCCGATAATAACCATGAAGGTTTGGGTAATAGGATAGGTAATAACGTTCCCTATAATCTGCCCTTTATTGCGTTTGAACCAGTTCTTCTCATTTTTTGGTGCCTCTATAAAACGGGAAAGTGTCGGCATATCCGCGGTCAACGTTCCCCAAAACCCCATATTCGACATGATGACGACCATGAAAGCTGTTACAGCCGCCCCTCCGGTTGCCGGACTCTCAATCCATGACCAGACTTCCCTACCTTGTGCGACTGCTTGGTCAGAAAGCGTAAAATACATCCAGCCAGAAATCAAGATGATAACTGGGGCTGCCAAATCGGCAAACCGTTCGATTGACTTGATTCCCATGGCTGTATTGACTAATTGCAAAATGGCAAAAACCAAAAAGCAGATAAACCAATTATTAAAGTTAAAAAGAGTGGAAAAGATAGCGTTCATCGCAGTTGCACCGAAATAAGTGTTCAATCCAAACCAGCAAGAGGCAACAAACGCCCTGACAAGTGAAGGGATATGAGTGCCAATCGTTCCGAAAGGCGCCCTCATGTATACAGGAAATGAAATTCCATGTTCAACGCCTATATCCCCTGTCATTGTCATCAAGAAGCCAAGAACTACGCAGGCGATTACTGTCGCAAGTACGACCCAACCAAGCGATAGGCTTTGGACCCCATTCCCTCCAATGGCAAAGGCGGCCAATACGACAGCCATCCCCACCCAGATGAAGCCAAATCCTACTGCGCTAATGTTCTTCTCTCTATGCGGTATAGGCAGCAAATCGGGAGACTTTAAATAATCCTTATTTTCGCTCATCCATAAAATCCCCCTTTAATTTGCTTTAAATATCCATGATAACTTTAGACCGGAAGCTTATTCTCTGAAACCGACTCAAGCGACGTATTATACTTAGCCCGCTTCAAGAACTGCCCTTTACCAGCCTCCCCTACAAACTGTTTATCACGAATGACGAACTGACCACGAGATAAGACAGAAACGGGTTCACCTGTAATTTCCAGTCCTTCAAAAGCATTGTAATCTACAGCCATATGATGGGTTTCAGCGGAAATGGTCCGCTCCACTTTCGGGTCGAAGATAACAAGGTCGGCGTCCGATCCAACTGCAATCGTTCCTTTTTGTGGAAATAGCCCAAACAACTTGGCTACTCTTGTAGAAGTAATATCGACAAACTGATTCAGGGTGATTCGGTCTTTTTTGACTCCCTCTGAATAAAGGATACTCATTCGGTCTTCAATCGTCGGTCCACCGTTCGGAATCTTGGTAAAGTCGTCTCGTCCCAAGTCCTTTTGTCCTTTAAAGTCAAAGGAACACTGATCAGAGCCTATGGTTTGCAGCTGGCCTGTCTTTAAAGCATTCCATAGCACATCCTGATCCTTCTTCTTCCTCAATGGTGGCGACCATACATATTTAGCTCCTTCAAAATTGGGCTTTTCGAGATAGCTTTGATCCAGCACCAGATATTGAGGACATGTTTCTCCCCAGATATCGACACCCTTATTTCTTGCTTCAGTAATCTTCTCAACCGCATCTTCGCAAGTGACATGAACGACGTAAAGTTGTCCATTCGCCATTTCCGTCAACTTCGCTGCTCTTCCGGTCGCTTCTCCTTCAAGCTCAGGAGGTCTGGTTAAGGCATGATAAATTGGATCGGTCTGTCCCTTTGCGAGTGCCTGCTTTGTTAAATAATCGATGACATCTCCATTTTCTGCGTGGACCATGACAAGGGCACCAAGTTCTTTCGCCTGCAGCAAAGTCCGATAAAGCGTTGCATCATCTGCTTGAAAAACATTTTTGTATGCCATGAACACTTTAAAGGAAGAAATCCCTTCTTCATCAATGATGCTTGGCAGTTCAGCCAGAACTTCATCATTGATTTCACTGATCATGAGATGAAAGCTATAATCGATGGCGGCTTTGCCGTCCGCTTTCTTGTGCCATGTTTCAATGGCATTCTTTAAAGGCTCCCCCTTTTCCGTTAAGCAGAAATCGATGACCGTCGTCGTGCCCCCATATGCGGCTGCAATCGTTCCCGTTTCATAATCGTCCTTCGTGGTCGTCCCACCAAACGGCATATCTAGATGGGTATGTGGGTCTATACCCCCTGGGAATATTAGTGCGCCCTTGGCATCAATGATTTCAGCTCCCTCGGCTGATAGGTCTTTACCAATCATTGTAATGACTTCATTTTCAATCAAAATATCTGCTTGGTACGTATCTGCAGCCGTTGCTATAGTGCCGTTCTTAATAATTTTTTTCATAATTTACCCCTCCATTATTTTACGAAATCCACACGTTCATTACCGATGTTGCCTAGCAAACCTTGACGCTCATTCCAAGTCATAGGGGCTAGATCGCTGGCCATTTCAATCATGTCAATCGCTCCATCGACCGGACACACGATTGAACAAAGGTTACAGCCGACACAATCTTCTTCACGCACTCGTAAAAATGAGTTGCCTGAAGTGTCCTTTAACATATCAATACATTGGTGGGAAGTATCTTCACAGGCTATATGGCATTTATTGCAGTTGATGCACACATCATTATTGATGCGGGCCACGACTTTATAATTCAAATCCAGATTTCCCCAGTCGGAGTAGCGCGATACGGACTTACCGACAATGTCCATTACAGAAGCAATCCCTTTTTCATCAAGGTAATTGGATAATCCATCAATCATGTCTTCGACGATCCGGAAACCATGATGCATAGCGGCTGTACAAATCTGTACGCCAGTCGACCCCATCAATAAAAACTCGACCGTATCCTGCCAGTTAGAAATCCCCCCAATACCGGATATCGGGACATTAATCCCTGGGTTCCTTGCGCATTCAGCTACCATATTCAAGGCTATGGGCTTCACTGCAGGACCACAGTACCCGCCATGGGCCCCTTTTCCGCCAACATGGGGGATTGTATTCCAGGAGTGAATATCCACCCCTGCAAGGCTATTGATCGTATTGATCATACTAATTGCATCCGCACCGCCTCTTACGGCTGCTTCTGCCGTAACCGTGATGTCCGTAATATTTGGGGTCAGCTTGACGATGACAGGTTTCGAAGCCGCTTCCTTCGCCCAATATGTTTGCTTTTCCACCAGTTCAGGTACCTGCCCTGAAGCAGCCCCCATCCCTCTTTCGGCCATGCCATGCGGACATCCAAAATTCAGCTCGTAACCATCAACGCCTACATCCTCTATCCGTTTGATAATTTCATGCCACTTTTCCTGTTGTGGCTCGACCATTACGGACGCTATGATTGCGTGATTGGGAAACTTCTTTTTCGTTTCATATATCTCTTTAAGATTCACTTCAAGAGGTCGATCCGTAATTAGTTCAATATTATTGAATCCAGCAACTCTTTGGCCGTTAAACCCAACGGCTGCAAAGCGGGAAGAAACATTTAGGATTGGATCCCCAAGCGTCTTCCAAACAGCTCCTCCCCATCCGGCTTCAAAAGCCCTCTGCACTTGATAACCCGAATTAGTTGGTGGTGCCGAAGCAAGCCAAAAGGGGTTAGGAGATTTGATACCTGCAAGATTAATTGATAAATCAGCCATTGATACGCCTCCTAGTTATTGTTTTATTAAGCTATATCTTCTGTCTTGCTCATTAACACTCCGTCAATTTCATAGGCTGTCATTTTCCCTTGCTGGGCAGCGGAAACGACCATAGCCTCTCCTTGGCCCTTCCCAAATATGACATCGCCACAGGCGAACACTTTTTCATTCGACGTCTTATAGGAGTCTCCAGTTAAGGTAACGACACCTCCATCGTGATCGATGTTAAATTGTTCAAGTAGACCAACATAACGTGATTGACCAATCGCACGAATCACACCATCGGCCGGAAGGATGAACTCAGAGCCTGCAATTGGAACCGGTCGTCTGCGACCATCTTCCCCTGCCTCACTCAGTTCCATCTTCACACATTCAATGCCTGTTACCTGGCCCTTTTCATCGGCAACGATTCTTGAAGGATTCGTCAGCCAATGGAATCGGACACCTTCCTGTTTGGCAAACTCATATTCAAAATCATACGCCGTCATTTCCGCCTGGGTCCGACGATAAATGATACCAGCCTCTTCAGCACCAAGACGGACCGAGCAGGTTGCAGCATCGATTGCTGTATTTCCAGCTCCAATGACCATCAGCTTCTTCCCAACGAACTTATCGGTGATATCCTCCGTTTTCGTTGCTTTTACGAAATCGATTGCATCGTAGACTTCAGCCAAGTCCTCCCCTTCAATCCCAAGCTTTGGTACATCCGACATACCAATTGCCAAAACAACGGCATCATAGTCCTTAATCAGTTGGTTAGCGGAGATATCCACCCCAACCCTTGAATTCGTTCGGATCTCGACATCAAGGTTCTTTACTTGATCGACTTCCCAATAGGAGATGTGCTGAGGTAATCGGAAAGACACTATTCCGTAAGTGTTTAATCCGCCAGGGTTCTTTTCTGCTTCGAAGATGGTTACGCTGTAGCCAAGCAAGGCCAATTCCCTTGCTGCAGACAAGCCCGCAGGACCACTGCCGACAATGGCAACCGTTTTGCCATTCTTCTTGCCAGCCTTGAATAGAGCTTGTTTATTTTGAATGGCCCAATCTGTGGAATAACGCTGGAGATCGCCAATAGGAATTGGCTTTGTAGAATGATTTAGAACACATGCCCCTTCACATAACTCTTCTGTCGGACATACCCGCGCACAACTGGCACCGACTGGATTAGCCGTCATGATCGTTTTGGCCGACCCTTTTAGATTTCCTGATGCGATTTTTTTTATAAAGGTCGGGATGTCAATCCCTGTGGGGCAGGCCTGGATACAAGGAGCATCATAACAGTATAAACATCGATTAGATTCTTCCAGTGCCTCTCTTGGGGTTAAGCCCCTCTCTGCCTCCTGAAAGTTTCTCTTCAAATCGTCTTTTAACGAGCTTGTCATATCCATCTACTATTCTCCTTCCAAAAAATTATTGTGGAAAATAAAAAAGGAGGAATTGCCTATAGTCAATGAACTAGCAATATCCTATCCCTACTTTTGATGATTTATGGCTGTAGCACTGTCATTTTTATCTTACAGGTTACATTTAAAAAATCACCATTAGCCCCCTACTTATTCATGAATCTCAAAATTAAATGAATATTCTTTATTTTATAATGATAGATAGGGAGTTACATTATACAAAGTGTAAAATAATGCGGACAACTTAATGTGCACTATGTCATGTTTCTTTACAAAAACTGATAAAAAAAGTCAACGTCCTACACTTCTCGCTACATTCTCGACATCATTCCTAAGGTCTTAGTAAGGGAATATCAAACAATCTACTTATCAACAGGTTGTCCACAAAAAAAAAGCCTTGAAAACTTTTTCAAGGCTTTTTGAAAGTTATCCACAAGTTATACACAACTAAACGATATATGTATAACTTGTGGATTCATGGTTACGGAAATCTTTCGAAACATTCTATTTAAATTCAGTTCAGTGCCTGGAAAAAACATCAGGATTTTTCAATCACGTAGTTATGATATTTTTCATAATCGGTCTTCTTGCATTCAAGCTTTAGCTTGGTCCCATTTTCCTCATATTCCGTTTCCGTTATATGGCCATTATCATTGAAGTAAGATACTAGTTTTCCCTGGTCATATGGAATCAGCATTTCACAATGAATATAGTCCATGAATACATGGCTACGGATCTGATCAATCAATTCCTTAAGGCCTACCTTCTCTCTGGCCGCCATATAAACGGAATCACGGTTAACCTTTGGAATGTCCATATCGGTCAAATCCGCTTTATTATAAGCAAATATGGTCGGTATCTCTTTGATGCCAATATCTTGTAAAGTCTTTTCGGTAATCTCTATCTGTTGTTCATAATTAGGATTGGAATAGTCCACAACATGGATTAATAAATCTGCTTCCACTACTTCTTCAAGGGTAGACCGGAATGCCTTTACCAGATGGTGTGGTAGTTTAGACACGAACCCGACTGTATCTGTGAGTAAAAACTCCTTGTTATCTGGCAAGGGAATGTTTCTAACGGACGTCTCAAGTGTAGCGAAGAGCATATCCTTCTCGAGTACCTGCTTCTCGGATGTCGGTTGGAACATCTCCATCAATGCGTTCATGATGGATGATTTCCCGGCATTCGTATACCCGACTAATGACACAACAGGGATGGCATTCTTTTTCCGTTGTTTCCTCTGTGTTTGACGGTGTGCTACAAGTTCCTCCAATTCCTTATTCAAAACACTGATGTTTTCCTCAATCCGCCTACGGTCAAGTTCAAGCTGCTTTTCCCCAGCACCCTTGTTCGTTCCCACTCCTCCACTTTGTCGACCTAACGATTCTCTTAAGCCGATAAGGCGTGGAAGCATATATTGAAGTTTTGCCACTTCTACCTGGAGCTGTGCTTCCTTCGTTTTCGCCCGTTGTGCGAAGATGTCCAGGATCAAGATGGAACGGTCGATCACCTTGCAATCCATATCCCGCTCCAAATTACGAAGTTGTGAGGGGGATAATTGATCATTGAAGATAACGACATTTGCCTCTTTATATTCAACTAGCGCCTTTACTTCCTCAATTTTACCTGTACCGATGAAATGTGAGGAAGTGACACGATGTAGATTCTGTGTGATCGTTCCAACCACTTCTACCTCACAGGCTTCGGTTAAATTGGCGAGCTCCTCCATCGAATATTCAAAATCCTTTTGACCGTTCAGATTGACTCCAACTAATATTGCCTTTTGATGTAATTCCATCTTTCAAATCCCTTCCTTTAATACCTTTGATCTATTCAACAACCGTACCTAACGATGGCATGCATTCCTTTAAAAGTCAGCCAAATTGTAGCATACTACCTATCCTGTTCATAGTTTTAACCTGGCTATGCATTCAATATATCCTAATGTCCATTAAAATAACAAAGTCCGGGAACTAACATCCGTTGGTGGTTCTAATTCTTAATGATGGATTGTGGTCTAACAATTCCAAAGAATAATGGAGGCACTTTTCCAGAGTTTCACATGAAACGTTTAGATATAGCAAAGGGCTTCTGGATTCCCTTCAAGAAATCCAGAAGCCCTTTATCTATTATTCTTTTATTCTGAGCAACCTCAGACTATTCAAGGTCACGAGTAACGTCGCACCCATATCCGCAAAAATCGCCATCCAAAGTGTCAGCCAGCCCGGTGCAATCAACAATAAGGCCAATAATTTAATCGCTAATGAAAACGTAATGTTCTGCTTAATGATTTGTAATGTCTTCCTGCTTAATGAGATGGTGTAGGGCAATTTCGATAAATCATCACCCATTAGAGCGATATCGGCTGTTTCAAGGGCCGTATCCGTACCCGCTCCCCCCATTGCAATTCCTACCGTGGAAGCCGCTAAAGCAGGGGCATCATTAACACCATCGCCAACCATGGCCACTCGGTTATACTTCTGTTTCCATTGTTTGATGAAGAATAGCTTATCCTGCGGTAATAATTCTGCTTGAATTTCATGAACGCCCGCCGCTGTTCCAATCACATTCGCTGTCCCGATATTATCACCGGTCAGCATGATTGTTTTTTCAATCCCTAAAGCATGTAATTTACTGATAGCTTCCTTACTGCTTTCTCTTATTTCATCCGCAACGGCAACCAGGGCTAGAATATTAGTTTGATTACCGAGAACTATAACTGTCTTTCCTTCATTCTGATAGTTATTGATCAGATGTTGAGCCTTTTCAGAAATGGTTAACCCCACTTCATCAAAGAGTTGTGGTTTTCCAATATAATAGACTGCCTGATTGATTGTTCCTTTTAACCCTTTGCCTGTCAATGCAGAAAAATCATCTACCATCAGAGAACGATAGTCTATATCCTGCAGATCCGCTTTCTGAAGAATGGCCGTGGACAATGGATGTTGCGAGCGGCTTTCTAAAGCAGCCGCTATTTTCAAAGCATCCCGTTCGCTCATTTCATCCACCATTACGGAAAAGTTAGTCACTTCAGGTATTCCCTTTGTCAATGTTCCCGTTTTATCAAATGCAATCGCCTTCAAAGCTCCAGCTTCCTCCAGATGGATTCCACCTTTAATCAGAACACCGTTTTTCGCTGCATTTCCGATAGCTGTAACAATGGCAATGGGTGTGGATATGACCAAGGCACATGGACAGCCGACAACTAACACAGTCAATCCGCGATAAATCCATTCACTCCATTCTCCGCCCAGCATCATTGGTGGAATGGTTGCAAGTGCCAAAGCAATCAGCATGATTGCCGGTGTATAGAATTTTGCAAATTTATCAACGAACGCTTGGGAAGGGGCTTTTTCCGCTTGTGCCTCTTCTACAAGATGAATAATCTTTGCAATCGTCGTATCCTCAACCCTTTTCGTGACTTCCACTTCCAAAAGACCTTCGCCGTTCAACGTACCAGCAAACACTTCTCCTTCGACCGTTTTAAATAGTGGCACCGATTCACCAGTAATGGCCGCCTGATTCAGTGTGGATGCACCTTTTATGATCCTTCCGTCCATCGCAAGCTTCTGGCCCGGTTTGACAATCATGGTGTCTCCCACCTCGATTGCATCGACAGCCAACATCATTTCATGATGGCCCCTCCTGATTAGTGCCTCTTTAGGGGCAATATTCATAAGGGACTCAATGGAATTTCGAGCTTTATCCATCGAATACTTTTCAAGCGCTTCACTTATAGCAAATAGAATGACGACAGTGGCTGCCTCGCCCCATTCGCCAAGTATAGCCGCTCCAATAATGGCGACCGTCATCAGCGTATGCATATCAAAACGAAGTCTTACGAGATTTTTCAACCCATTGATGAATAAGGAGTATCCACCAACTAAAATGGAAGTGGCATAACCCAGAACCGGCAAAAGACTACCCTCGCCATATTGATGTTCCAAAATCCAACTGATAAAAAGGAGGATAGCCGAAAGAAAAACCTTAATGTTTTCTTTTTGCTTCCAAATTGGTTCTTTTATTGTCACCTGCTCTTGTTCAGTACGAATTTTCAGGTTATCAAAGGCTCCAGCCTTCTCAATTTCTTCAATCGAAGCACTTCCTGAAATAGAAATCTTCGAAGCCCCGAAGTTGATTTTTGCCTCCTTCACACCTTCAAGTTCCCGGACATTGTTTTCAAATTTGGCTGCACAGTTCGTACAGGACAGCCCTTGAATCCGATAAGTCTTTAATTGGGAATCAGCCATTGACCCTCACCTCCCGCTGATGTGCTATCGCTATAAGGATTAATTGTTTTATATGATCATCGTCTAAAGAGTAAAAGGCTAACTTTCCCTCTTTTCTGTATTTCACAATTGCATGTTTATATAGAGTACGGAGATGATGAGAAGTTGTTGCCATTGACGCCCCAATGATATTTGCCAAATCACATACACATAACTCTTCATCCTCACAAAGTGCATACGAGATTTTCACCCTGTTTTCATCACCGATTACTTTAAACAACTTTGACATACTTGAGATATCTACCTGACCGATTTCCTTTTGGATACGGTTCACCTTTTCTTGATCATGCAGATGAACTTCACACATATCCTTCATCTCATCCATCTTCTCACATCCATTCATTCAAACCTACGTTTGATTATAATATACCACATTTCACATTATACTCAAACCTGTGTTTGAATGTGTATGAATAATGGTCCCTGACTCAAAAAAAGAAGTTCCCGCTGTCCAACCTCTTCATTTACAAATTCTTTTTTCTGAAAAAACTATGTTATACTAGGTAGACCTTTTTAAGCGATTTACTTTACTCATTCCATTTACCCTACTCAACATTGAGCAGGGTTTTTTATTATTGAATAAAACAAAAAAGGCAGACCCTAGTAATAGGGTCTGCCTTTTTTGTTTTTAGAAATTATGCTTTTTGAACGTTAGAAGCTTGAGGTCCGCGTTGACCTTGTTCTACTTCAAAAGTAACTTCTTGACCTTCGTCTAAAGATTTGAATCCTTCGCTTTGGATAGCTGAGAAATGTACGAATACATCGTCTCCGTTTTCGCGTTCGATGAAGCCAAATCCTTTTTCTGCGTTAAACCATTTCACTTTACCTTGTTCCATTGTTGTTGCCTCCTAGTGCCAAAGCACATTGTATTACTATCCTTGCTCTAAGTCATCATCGAAACGAAAAGTAGTACTTTTAGTATCCTTAGTACCGAACATGAATAATTAACCTAAGCATACCATCAAATGGTAGGGATTGCAAATACTTTAAGCAATCTTTTTCAAAACAAAAGTACTTGCACACTTTTAAAACAAGATTCGTCTCTTATCTTTGCTCCTCGGGCGTTTAGTTCCTTCCATCGATTTCATCAGTTCCTACCCTCTTTTTCAGGTCTACAGCTTCCCGCTACCGCTCTATTCCATCTAATTTTGCATCCAATACTTTTGTCCAGTTTGTCAGGCCGATTTTCAATAGTTTTTCCGCTGCCACAGCCGGACTCATGGCGTACCCGTTCCTTACCCAAAAACCCAAATAACCGATGGTGCCATAGCTCGCAAATAGGGCATAGTCTGGATCCTGGAACACTTCTTGTAAATGTGCTGCAAGCTTATCTGATAATTTTTGAATAGCGTCCGCCTCTGCAAATTCGAGTTCATAAAATGAGCGATATTTGAAAATATGTTCACATAAATGGAGGGTGATTGGCTTACCCCATTGGTAATCCATCTCATAAAATGACAAGAACCGGTCGTTTAACTTCCGTCTCACCTCATCCATCAGTTCGTATTTGTCTGCAAAATGCAAATAAAATGTGGATCGGGAAATGCCCGCCTTTTGAACAATTTCTTTCACAGCTAACTCTTCAAAGCTTTTCTCAAATAAAAGCTGTAAATAAGCGGCAACTATCGATTCTTTTGCCGTTTCCATTTTTGACACTCCTCTGGACATTTTTAGTGGAAATGTCTTGCTTATTTTATTATAAAACCGTTTACACTAAGTTTATATCAAGTTTAGGGGGAATTGAAATGGATAAGCATGTGTATGTAATTACAGGCGGTTCTGGTGGTATGGGTAAAGCCACTGCAGAACTGGTAGGCAAAAAAGGAACCATATTGTTGGCAGATGTTTCTGAAGAACGTTTAATCCAAACAAAAGAGGAATTAGCGACTAAAGGTATAACTGATGTCCATTATCAAACTGTCGATATTACATCAAGGGAAAATGTTGCTGCTTTAGCTAAAAAATCTGCCGAACTTGGGATATTAAAAGGATTGGTTCACACAGCCGGGCTGTCACCGACGATGGCCAATTCGAAACGTATTACAGAAGTGAATTCTGTTGGCACCGGAATTGTCCTAGATGCGTTTCTTCCACTTGCTACAGTAGGTACTGCTGCGGTATGTATCTCTTCGATGAGTGCCTATATGGCGCCCCGTCAAGGTCCTTATACGGAAATTTTAAAACAGCCTTTAACCGAAAACTATATTGAGACCATGGAGCAATTTACACAAGGCGACTCAGGAGCGGCTTACAGCCTATCTAAATTAGGGGTTGTCTTATATGTGGAAGACCAAGCGTGGGCTTGGGGTGAAAAAGGTGCACGTATCTCATCTATCTCTCCGGGTACCATTAACACGCCGATGGGGCGTCAGGAAGCATCCCAACAAGAGCAAATGAAAACAATGCTCGAACACACACCACTCCGCCGTGAAGGAGAAGCATCCGAGATCGCAACAGCTGTGGAATTCTTGCTTAGCGATGCAGCTTCCTATATCACTGGCATAGATTTACGTGTGGATGGTGGTACAATCGCGAATATTCATCGCATGAAGACGCAAAAATAAAACTCCAACAATAATCTTACTAGACAAGGGCCATCCAACATTGATACTTTGCTTATGTCGGGTGGCTTTTGTTCTTCCTATTCCATTCTGATTAAAAAGTAGCTATCCGTTTAAACCGTTTGGAGCAACTGGTTGGATAACAGCTGGTTGGAACCATTATCGAATACATGTCATCAATGGACTCTAGACTTGCGGTATCCATCAAATACATTTAATGCTGCGGCTAAAATGAAGATGGTAATTGAGCCTCCTACAATCGCATATCGAAACTGCATGGCCGTTGTATCGGATAAACTCCCCATATATGTAAGGAATTCAGGGTTCATTACATCCGGATTACTTACAATGACAATGAATCCGATGGTTGTCATCATTTCAAGAACCAAATTGAAATTTGCCAGTTTTTTTGTCCATTGCCTTTTGATACTCTTATAAAAAGCTAACCAGATTTCCATGGCGATCACCAGAAGAATGAACGGCCAATAGTTAAGTAGGATATCCTGTTGGAAGACCGGAATCACGAGTTCGATCCTATCTCCACCTTCATACACCCCGACAAATTGATTTGCATAAAAGTATACCGTCGTCCAAATCGCTGTCCACATCAGTCCACTGAATACATTGAACCTCGTAATCTCTTTCTTCTTGTGAATGTAAGGGATACTTCTCAAATCATTTGGGGTCCATTTCTGTAGGCTTGCCGATAGTGGACTTTGATACTTTCCTTTATCCGTTCGCTCCAGAACCGCGAACACAATCGTCACCCAGAAGAAGACTTGAAAGCCGACTTCAAGGACCCGCAATATGCCTTCGACTATAAGGGTAATCACTTTAGGAATAACCGCTTCATCTTGGCTAAACCCCATAAAAGAATCGATAATCAGCGAAATGAGTGCAATGCCCGCTGCTATGGGAAAAACCACTTTCAATAGTGAAATATATAAATCATAATAACGCGGTCCGATCAGGTGCATCGGCTGAGCCCGATACCCACTAGCCACTGTCGCTGGGTTCCCCAATTCGCCCAGAACCTCCTCCACATCCAGTTCACTATAATCATCAGGAAGCATCTCTTCAATGGTTGACCGCAACTCGAGTGCAATATCCCTGCGTTTTTTTTCAGGCAACCTGCGTGTGACCTCTTGTATATAAACCTCAATCAAACCCAACATCTTCCTCCCCCTTCAATAGGCCAAAAAGTTTTTTATATTGCTTATCTAACGATTGATTTACCATTATATGTTATATGGTACTTGTCATATATTATGTATCACACACTATTGTGGTGGGAAGGAAAATTGATATATGTCCCTGTTTTTATTTTTCCATTTAGATATTCTCTTTCTTTCGGACATAAAAAAACCCATTTAGATAATGGCATCTAAATGGGTAAATAAATTTTTATAAACATTTATAGATATGACGCACAAATCATTTCTACTTATTCAACCGTTACACTTTTCGCAAGATTACGTGGTTTATCCACGTCACACTCCCGGTGTAGGGCAGCATAGTACGCAATGAGTTGAAGCGGGATGACAGAGATAAGAGGTGTTAATAGTTCGTTCACTTCCGGGATGACAAAACGATCATCTTCTTCTTCCAACCCTTTCATTGAAATGATGCAAGGATTAGCGCCACGGGCGACGACTTCTTTGACATTCCCACGGATGCTTAGATTGACTCCTGCTTGCGTAGCAAGAGCGATAACAGGTGTGCCTTCTTCGATTAGGGCAATCGTTCCATGCTTAAGCTCACCGCCGGCAAACCCTTCTGCCTGGATGTATGAGATTTCTTTCAGCTTAAGCGAACCTTCAAGACCCACGTAATAATCAAGGGAACGACCGATGAAGAAACAATTACGCGTAACAGACAGGTATTCACGAGCAATCTCTTCCATCTCTTCTTTCGAATCGCAAAGAGCTTCCATGCCTGTCGCAGCTATTCCAAGCTCTTTGACAAGATCGAAATCGAATGCAAGGTTACGGAACTGGCCAGTTACGTTCGCTAATATCGCCAATACCGCTACTTGAGCCGTATAGGCCTTCGTAGAAGCCACGGCAATTTCAGGACCTGCATGTAATAAGAGCGTATAATCTGCTTCTCGTGACAGCGTAGAGCCCGGTACATTTGTGATGGTCAATGCTTTATGGCCAAGCTCTTTGATGGCCACTAAAACTGCACGGCTATCTGCCGTTTCCCCACTTTGCGAAATGAAGATGAACAGTGGCTTTTCGGATAATATCGGCATATTGTATGTGAACTCTGATGCTACATGCACTTCAACCGGAATTTTAGCCATTTTTTCAATGAATTGTTTACCGATTAGGCCTGCATGGTAGCTTGTTCCACAAGCCACGATATAAATACGGTCTGCCTCGCTCACTGCTTCTGTAATATTGTAATCAATCGCCAGTTTACCTTCTTCGTTTTGGTAAGATTGAATGATTTTACGGATAACAGTAGGCTGCTCATCAATTTCTTTAAGCATATAATGTGGATACGTACCTTTTTCAATATCACTGGCATCGAGTTCCGCCGTGAATGGAGCACGAAATACTTCTTCGTTGGAAAGGTTTTTAATTGTCACTTTTTCTTTTGTGACAATAACCATTTCTTTATCCATTAATTCAAGGAATTGATCGGTAACTTGCAGCATAGCCATTGCATCAGAAGCGATAACGTTAAAGTCTTTTCCAACACCGATTAGGAGTGGGCTTTTATTTTTAGCAACAAAAATCGTTTCTTCGTTTTCAGCATCCAATAGGGCAAGGGCATACGAACCTTCTAAAAGGGTAAGCGTGTGACGGAATGCCTCTTCCACTTCCATGCCGTCATTCACGAACTTCTCAATAAGCTGAACGATGACTTCCGTATCAGTGTCGCTTTTAAAAGCAACATCCTTCAAATATTCCCGTTTTAAAATCGCATAGTTTTCGATGACCCCATTATGAACTAATGTCAGGCGACCTGAGTTACTTTGGTGAGGATGAGCATTATCACGACTAGGTACACCATGAGTGGCCCAGCGAGTGTGTCCAATCCCTGTATTCGCCGAAGTCCCTTCATCCACAACACCGCGTAAGTCTGCAATCCGTCCCTTTTCCTTGAAGACCTTGATGCCTTCCTTATTTTGCACAGCTATACCAGCAGAATCATACCCACGGTACTCTAACTTTTCAAGACCTTTTAACAGGATTTCTTTCGCGTCATTTAGACCAATATATCCAACAATTCCACACATAATTTCTGTTCCTCCAACTGATTAGAGGGAACAGGAATGCACGAGGGCATCCCTGCCCCCTCATCTCTGATATTTTTATAAAGGAAATACCCGAAGGCTTTTTCCCATTGTACATTTCCAACTCTTTGTGCAGTCGGTTGCCCCACTGTTTTAAAATTGGAATTATTACGGCTGTGTACTTCAGCCGGGAGGTATCCGCCGAACATTCGATACTCCTCCTCCTCGTCAACTAAACCCGTCTCGACCCAGTTTAGTTCAGGCGCTTTAGTTTTCCTATTATCTTGCCTGGCCTCCTTTTCCCTTATAACCATTTTATGGTAAAAGTAGTTGTAAATCAGGATAATCATACCCTATACATGGGACATAGGTCAATTCTTTACTACCATTAAAACAAAATATGATTCTTAATAAAAATATGCATAAAAGGAAATTTTCGTTCCCCTTTATGCATAGGTTGTTTATTCGTTTAGTCCCATTTCTGCTCTTACCGTTGCTACGATGCGGTCTACATAACGCGTACATTCTTCAATAGTAGGCGCTTCAGCCATAACACGGACAAGCGGTTCAGTTCCAGATGGCCGTACCAGAATCCGGCCGTTACCACCCATCTCCGCTTCCACTTCTTTTATGACTTCCTGTACTTTTTCATTCCCCGTTACCCCATGCTTGTCAGTTACTTTAACATTAATGAGTGTCTGCGGATATTTTTGCATCTCACTCGCAAGCTCAGATAGAGGTTTTTGCGTCTCACTCATGATGTTCACAAGCTGTAAACCCGTTAATAAGCCGTCCCCAGTTGTATTGTAATCCAAGAAGATGATATGCCCGGATTGCTCTCCACCAAGATTATAGCCACCTTTACGCATTTCTTCCACTACATAGCGATCGCCAACTGCTGTTTGAGCACTATGTATACCATGTTCCTCAAGCCCTTTGTAAAAGCCAAGGTTACTCATGATCGTAGAAACCACGGTTCCTTTTTTCAATCGATTATTCTCTTTTAAGTATTTCGCACAGATATACATGATTTGATCGCCATCTACGATATTTCCTTTTTCATCAATAGCTATTATGCGGTCGCCGTCGCCATCGAAAGCAAGTCCAACATCTGCCCCTTTTTCCTTCAAGAATTCAGCCAGAGCCTCAGGGTGGGTAGAACCGACCCCATCATTGATGTTCAAGCCATTCGGTGATGCCCCCATTGTCGAAATATCTGCATCTAAATCAGCAAATAGATGCATAGCCAAGGAAGATGTCGCACCGTGAGCACAATCAAGCGCAACATGTATGCCCGTAAAGTCTTCGTCAACCGACTGTTTTAAGTATTGCAGATATTTTTGGCCGCCTTCGAAGTAGTCATTTAAATGGCCTAAGTCTCCGCCCGTAGGACGCGGTAACTCATCATTCTCCAGATCAATCAATGCTTCCACTTCCGCTTCCTGTTCATCTGAGAGCTTGAAGCCATCCGGTCCAAAGAATTTAATTCCATTGTCCGCTACAGGATTATGAGAAGCTGAAATCATAACACCCGCTTCAGCACTTAAGGCTTTTGTCAGATAGGCCACTCCCGGTGTCGAAATGATGCCCAGTCGCATGACTTCAGCGCCGATGGATAATAATCCGGCAACAAGAGCACCTTCTAACATTTCCCCTGAAATACGAGTATCGCGCCCTATTAATACCTTTGGTTTTTCTGAATTCTTAGTAAGGACATAGCCGCCAAAACGGCCTAGTTTAAATGCCAACTCCGGCGTTAACTCCGTATTTGCTATTCCCCTAACTCCATCTGTTCCAAAATATTTACCCATCTGTATCGCTCCTTCTTCAAATCATTACTAAATTAAATGATGTTAAGGCCAGGTTACGTTTCTTCCTCTTCTTGGGCCATGGAAACTGACACTGCAACTCTTTTAGAATCTAATTCCCAAGATACTCCCGCGGGGACTTTAACTGCCAGTTCAACATCATGCTTACCTTCATCTAAATTACTTACATCGACCGTGAGCGAAATGTCGTCTTTAGATATTTTTTTTAGATCTTCCGCTTTCCCATTCAATGTAATGCTCATCACATCCGTATCCAATTCCACTTCTTGATCATCCTGTTTACCTACCGGGATTATTTTCAAGTTGGTGAAAGTTTTGGATTCCGTGGTTTCCGGTTCAACCTTATCTACCGTTTTTTCTTCTTCGACAACTACTTCTTCTGCCTCTTCTTCAGTATCCTTATCTTCCACATCCACTTTTTCGGTACGAATCTTCACCGTAGCTTTACTTAAGGACATTTTCTGCACACTTTCAGGTTTTGAAAGATTAAGTTCCAATTCGGTATCTCCATCTACTTTCGAGATATTGACTGGAAGATTTAATGCATTTATTTTATCCAATGATGCTTCTTGTCCATATAGAGTTACCTCTGTAGGGTCGACACTAATACTCTTGATACGAACTCCGGCCTTGGCCTTCCCAGTTTGCTCTGGCACGATTGATACCTTTTTGGAAGGAATACTGACCTTTAACGAAACTGCCACGGAAGCTGGCTCAATCGCGACATCTAATTTATTCAAATCCCGGTCTAGCGCTTTTACCGTTGCCTGCCCGTTCACCGATTCGTTTAGCCCTTTCCTTATTTCAAGGTTAGCCTTTACATAGGATATTTTTTCAATTACATCTTTGGCACCCGTAATTTTTACGGTTTCAGGACTTACTGTTGGCTGCCCAGCGGTATACCCTTCTTCCAGTAATGAACTGTTATATTCTGCATCGACCTTAAACTCTTTCGTCATCCGTTCCTGAACATTTACTTCCGCATATTCCGGATCTATCGTTGCCACGAGCTTTTCATTTAAATCGCTTATTTTAAATGTGACAGTTCGATCCCCCATCGAGATTTCGGGATCGGAAAGATCTACATATACTTTAAAATCCCGTTGGCTTTTTGCGTTGATCAGAAGGCTTTTTGCCCCCTTCAATGTGACATCCACCGTTTCAGGTACGCCGCTGACCACTAAATTTTCACGATCATAGTACACTTCAACCGGAACATTTTCAATGGTTTCCGTACCATTCTCAGGCGCAGTGGACAATCCAAGGGACTTTTTATCGGACTCCATCTCGAAATTAACGGATATAAATAATAGAGCAGCCAAGGCGAAAGCGACAATTCTCATAAACCAAGCGCTATTCGTGAATTTATCCATTTTTCTTCCCCCTCCAATTCCAGATACCCGAGGAAGTTGTTTTGACATTCTGCAATACCAGTTCACTTGTTAGCATGGCTCTAAATGATTCCTGATTTAAATCGCGGTATAGCTCCCCATTTTTGGTGACAGAGATACCTCCCGTTTCTTCAGAAACAACAATTGTTACACTATCTGTTACTTCACTCATTCCAATGGCAGCCCTATGCCTTGTGCCCAGCTCTTTTGAAATGAACGGACTTTCCGATAAGGGCAGATAGCAAGCTGCTGCTGCGACTTGATTATCCTGTAAAATAACAGCCCCATCATGGAGGGGTGTATTCGGAATGAAAATATTAATGAGCAGTTCAGAAGAAATATAGGACCTTAAAGGAATTCCCGTTTCAACGTAATCACCCAGTGCCGTTCCTTTTTCAATGGTAATCAAGGCTCCAATACGCCTTTTCGCCATATACGTAGAGGCCTTTAGAATTTCTTCTACTAACCGCTCTTGTTGATTCTCTTCCGGAGCACTGCCCCTTGAAAAGATCTTTCCTCGTCCTAATTGTTCAAGTGCTCTTCTCAATTCAGGCTGGAAAATGACGAGAATTGCCAGAACACCCCAGTTCATGACTTGTTCCATTAACCATCCGAGTGTATTGAAACCAAACAGATTGCTCAAGCTTTTCACAATGACAATCACAAAAATTCCCTTTAGCAGTTGTATGGCTTTCGTGCCTCGAATTATAGTTAACAATTTATATATCACAAACCAAACAAGGAAAATATCAATGAAATTTACTACATAGTCCCAAACATTCAAATTGGATATAGACATGTTGTTTCCTCCAGTCCGTAATACTCCAAAAACACAATAACCATCGTTATGTAATAACCTTAATAGTATACCATTTTTTAAATCATACTTCTAAAACTAGTACAGAAATTTATATGGGAAGTAGTGCTAGTAACCACTATTTTTGTCTGGATACAATATAAAGCTGAACAAAAGCACCGTTCTGATTAGAACCATGCTTATGCTCAGCTTCATTATTCCCCACCTCTTTCCTCTTTTGTAGAAGGAAGTAGAGATATTCCAATATCCTTTATTTTGTACCACATCCACTCAAAGGCTTGGTCAATGACTTCTATATCACCGGTTACATTTCCTGCCTTGGCCATATACTCCTGACCATTAATGACTGTTACATTCCCCTTTACCTCGCCCTCTATGCGTATGTCCCCATTTTGAACCACAACGTTCCCTTCAATGGTTTCCCCACTAGGGACAATGACCGTTTCCCCTTCTACCAATAAGTTAGGTTGCTTGGAGACGGAAAAATGTTCGTCCTGATTATAAGTGGAAAAGATCGATCCTGTCATTAATACAACGAACATCGCCGCGGCTGTCATAAACGGATGAGCCTTAAACCATCTCTTTGCCCCCGTAGCCTTCTTTTCCTTAGGCAATTGGGCCATTACCCTTGCCGTAAAATCATCCGGGGCCTTGATATGGGAAGTGCTTTGTACAAGGGCAACTGCTTTTTTCATTTCATTGAAAAAATCTCGGCATGCAGGACATGTAAGCAGATGGTCCCTTAAAATTTCTTTATGCTCGGGTTTAATGTCCTCATCTAAATAATCATGCATATAATTAATGATTTCCTCGTGGCAGTTCATTTTTCTCACCTTCTTTTTATAAATGGCGCAGTTGTTTACGCAAAGCTTCTCGCCCACGATGTATTCTCGTTTTGACAGTGCCTACCGGCAAATCAAGAATCTCACTGATTTCCTTTAACGATAATTCCTCAATGTATTTTAATACGATGACCGAACGATACTTTTCCGGCAACTTCATAATTTCGACCTGGATGGTTTCCTGAAGCTCTAACGACTCTACTTCTTCCTCTGGCATCGCCATGTCCGATGCAATTTGAGAATACATATTCAATCCCTCTGTACCAGTGACTTCCGCATCTAAATAGTAATCCGGCTTTTTCTTACGAAGTCGGTCGATACAGAGGTTCGTCGCTATGCGATATAACCATGTTGAAAACTTCATATTGATATTGAAACTGCGAATGTTCACAAAGGCCCTTACAAAAGCTTCTTGGGACAGGTCTTCAGCCTCCTGCCGGTTTCCAAGCATTCTAAAACAGATTTGAAAAACTTTATCCTTATAAATTTCGACTATTTCCCCAAATGCATTGTGGTCTCCCTTTAACACTTGGTTTATTCTCTCTTTAACAAGTCCATCCATTTTTGTTTTTTACCCCCGCTTCATGCGGCTATACGATTATTACGAATCGCAAGCTAAAAGGTTTCATAATTTATTACTTTTATTTTAGCAAACTTTTACATTTTATGTTTAAAACGAAAAAAACAAGGATATATATAGTAAGAAATTGTAAAAATAAAGGAAGTGAACCTTGATAATGACTGCAGAACAAATACTAGATAACATTGAGCGATATAGACAGAAAATGATTATCTTAGCTTCCCGTTCCTCTATGATAGATAACGAAGTGGTCGAAGTGAGTAGCAAACTTGATACCCTGATGAATCAATATTTTCAATTGACCCAAAGCGGAACGAAAAAGCAAACAGTAAAGTGAAGAGGGAGATTGCCTTGGAATCATATAACGTTACCTTCGTTCAACATTATCTAAATCATATACTTTTGTATTCTAGCATATAGAAAAACAGTAACCCATAAAAAAACCGGTTACTGTTTCTTTTATATATTGCGTTAAGTTATAATAGCTTTTCTCCAAATAGAGAACCCATCAGGGCTACCGCCACGATCGCCGTTTTATTACGCTCGTCTAGTACGGGGTTTACTTCTACAAACTCAGCTGAAGTAATCAACTCTGACTCCGCAAGCATTTCCATGGCCAAATGACTTTCCCGATAGCTTATCCCCCCAAGCACTGGTGTTCCTACTCCAGGTGCCTCTGCAGGGTCTACCCCATCAAGATCTAGGGATAGATGAACCCCATCCGTTTTATCACGTAAGTATTCAATGCATTCTTCCATCACTTTCGTCATACCAAGCCTATCAATTTCATGCATCGTATAGACCTTGATGCCTTTATCACGTATTAGTACCTTTTCTCCTTCGTCCAAGGAACGGGCTCCAATAATGACGATATTCTCTGGTTTCACCTTTTGTGCATACCCATGCAGATTAACTAAATCAGGGTGACCGAGTCCAATGCTGACAGCGAGTGGCATGCCATGTATGTTTCCTGACGGAGAAGTCTCCTCCGTGTTCAAATCTCCATGGGCATCATACCAAATTACCCCTAAACTCTCATAATGCTTCGAAATCCCAGCAAGTGTTCCTATTGCTATCGAATGATCTCCCCCAAGAACTAGAGGGAATGATCCACTACAAATAATTTCATCTACCCTTGCTGCTAATTGTGCATTCCCCTTAGAAACAAGTGATAGATTCTTCAAGTTTGAGCCAGCCTCTTCAGATGTCCCGGGCCTCCCCACTATGATGTCTCCTAAATCTTCCACTTCTAACTGCAATTGTTGGATTCGTTCGACAACACCTGCACAACGGAGTGCACTTGGCCCCATATCAACCCCACGCCTTGTTTGACCAAGATCCATGGGAAGACCGATAACTGAAATTTTTTGAATAGACATACTATTCCCCCTTTCTGTTATTTTATAACTGTTAAGGAGAATGGTTCAACCGGACATTTTTATGTATAAAGATACAGCCATAGAAAGTTGTTTTTCAAAAAAAAAGCCTTAAACCGAAGAGGTTTAAGGCGTAAGTGTTGGTGTATGTAGTTAGATGGTGGAGCCTAGCGGGATCGAACCGCTGACCTCCTGCGTGCAAGGCAGGCGCTCTCCCAGCTGAGCTAAGGCCCCTAAGTATAAAATCTAATTAAAATAAAGCGAAAGACGGGATTCGAACCCGCGACCCCAACCTTGGCAAGGTTGTATTCTACCACTGAACTACTTTCGCATATGGCTGGGCTAGAAGGGATCGAACCTTCGCATGACGGAATCAAAATCCGTTGCCTTACCGCTTGGCTATAGCCCAATATATGTAAATTAATAGTTAGCAAAATAAAAAGCGGTAATTATATATTCCCCTAAAGAAGAAAGTATATAACTGAACCACATTTTTTTGAAAAAAAGATGGTGGAGGGGGGCAGATTCGAACTGCCGAACCCGAAGGAGCGGATTTACAGTCCGCCGCGTTTAGCCACTTCGCTACCCCTCCACATATAAGTGAAACATGGTGCCGGCAAGAGGACTTGAACCCCCAACCTACTGATTACAAGTCAGTTGCTCTACCAGTTGAGCTACACCGGCAAATCAATATTAAAAATGGTGGAGGATGACGGGATCGAACCGCCGACCCTCTGCTTGTAAGGCAGATGCTCTCCCAGCTGAGCTAATCCTCCAAAAAGTGAATTGAAAATGGTGACCCGTACGGGAATCGAACCCGTGTTACCGCCGTGAAAGGGCGGTGTCTTAACCGCTTGACCAACGGGCCGTAAAAAAATTTTAAAAGGTAGTTTGGGAAGCTCCCAAGCGGATTCGAACCGCTGACCTCTTCCTTACCATGGAAGTGCTCTACCTACTGAGCTATGGAAGCATATGGCTCCGCAGGTAGGACTCGAACCTACGACCGTTCGGTTAACAGCCGAATGCTCTACCACTGAGCTACTGCGGAATAATATAATGTTTCCTAAAACTCTTAGAAGATATAAATCATCTGCTTGGCGGCGTCCTACTCTCACAGGGGGAAACCCCCAACTACCATCGGCGCTGAAGAGCTTAACTGCCGTGTTCGGAATGGGAACGGGTGTGA
>NZ_JBNNST010000015.1:0-73340 GCF_050278025.1 Peribacillus sp. NPDC097197
AAAAACCAATAGAATGGATGGGACAGTTGGAGAACTGTCCCGTCTCATTTAAGAAAGTTTAGAATTGAGAAACCAAATTGGCATTTATTTGCTGCCTGAACTTTGCCCTATATAGTTACGTTTTTACAATACCTAGTAAAATCATTTTAAAGCTTATTAAGCTTTTTATTTGATGGGTAAACTCAAGTCTGATCAGTCAGCGACAATGACTCTGGAAAGTTATGAAAAGTAGGAATTAAGATAATTGATGAAATTGATCAGTTTTAGCCATTTTATCCTTGTTATTTTTACTTCTCCTGCGCCGGGCAAGGTACACGTTAAAACGGACTATAGAAATATCACATAGGGACAATTGTACCCATTTCATCCATTAGTAGTTGGTATTAATATCGTAGAACCTTACATCAATTACATAGTTAATTATCATAACGAAAGTGTTTGTCATTATAAAGTATCAGGCTATTCTTATGGAATGATTACACCACCCTTGAATTTTTAGAAGGGGACGGAGGAAAATGTATCAAAAAAATTGATGGGAGGTGATTTGCAGGCGCTCTCCTATTAGGGTGCTTAAGAGGTAATTCCCTTAAGTTGCATAAGAATTGAGGTTAAATAAAAGTCTCTTGTATTCCTCAATTTGTTGAATGTCAAATGCTATGGGGATGTCTGCCTTAAGGCCCTATTAAGAATTTGGGAAGAGCGGATAGTTTGCCAAACTACGTTTTCAAAGTAAAGGCGTGGAATGTTAAAAAAGATTGAAAAAGCAAAAAGGGAGCATTCATTTCTAGAAGCTCCCATTTGGTATGACGGGGTGCTAAATCGTGGCGAGACAAACATGACAGTAAAGAAGCATTAGTAAATACTGGCCTTGTAAAAGATGGCGCTTCAGTTACCCACGTATTATGAAGGTATGGAGGCTGAACTTCGCGTTAGAATCGAATGATGAGAGTTATTACTAGTCTCATAGAGGCTACATAAGTTCCTACATCCCTTTATTAGACCTAGACAACAGGATAACACGGAAGAAGCTGGCACTATTTTTTCGATTCTACCTCGAGTTCCTAAGGTTGGCCAGCCTTTTCCTTATGACTGGATTTAACGAAGGAATGTAGGCACACTGATGCCTAAAGAATTGGGAGGGATGTCAACATAGGCATTTATTGATCCATTATGCAGTGGGACACTCTATCAATGGTTAAAACCGTTGATACTACACCATTTATACAGGGGAGGAATATGATGAAAAGGTTTGGTCTGAAAAAAGTTTTTTCAATAGCGATAATAATTGCATTTCTACTTGGTACGAACCAAATGAGTTCTACGGCTGCGGAAAACCGAATTTTCAATGATATGCCACATACAGGAAATGTTTTCGCAGACATGGAAAAACAAATTGATTATTTTAAAGAAGATGGGAATATTCGGAGTGATATCGCGGTCCGTACATTGAAAATGCACATTAGCGGAGTAGCTCTTTTTCAAAAACAAGGACAGACCGATAAGGTAATTAAACAAATGCAGAGTTTTAAACGCCTGCTTGATAATCAGAAAAGCAGCGGGGGCATTTCCGGAATAGCGCATGATGTCCTGAATACGTACACGCAATACGCAATTGGAAAAATTAATGGTACATTTAACTCCGATAATGTTATGAAGCATATCAAACACCTAAGTGTTGATATTGGGCCAAGGGAGGCAGGCAGCGAGGGAGAGAGAGCAGGTGCTGAATACATTGAAAGTGTGTTGAAAAGTTACGGCTATGAGACCAAAATCGAGGAAGCGCCCAGAAGCAATCGAGTTGAATTGATACTTAAGGTGCTCTCCGACAATAACAAAAAACTTCCATTGAGGGCCGTTAGCGGGGCCCCTCAAACGACTGGGGACGGTATCACAGGGAATATATATCATGCGGGTGCTGGCCAACCGAGTGATTTCACTGGGGCTGCAAGTGGCAAAATCGCCTTAATACAAAATGGTGGAATCACTGCCGGGGCCAAGGTGCAAAACGCAATGGCTGCAGGTGCGATAGGTGTCCTTATATATGACAACCAGGATCGCTTTACCCTTCCATCTGTTTCCCTAGGCAGCGTACGCCCTAACATTCCGGTTGCGACAATTACCAAGAAGGATGGGGAAGCATTTGTTTCTCAACTTTCCAAGGGAAATGTAGAAGTCCAACTTTCAATTAAAACACTGACGAATCAAAAAACAGTCAATGTAATCGCTGTAAAAAAACCAAAAGGCATTGAAAATCCTGAAATTTATTACATTGGCTCACATTTGGACAGTGTTGCATTCGCGCCAGGGGCCAATGATGATGCCTCCGGGACGTCTACACTAATGGAGTTGGCAAGGATTTTTAAGGACTATGATGGCGACAAAGAATTACGCTTCGCTGCATTTGGGGGCGAAGAACTTGGATTTGTAGGTTCGAAATACCATATCGGTAATTTGTCAGAAGATGAAGTTAAAAGAACAAAAGTTCAGTTTCAGATGGATATGACTGGTACGGCTTGGGTACCTGCCTCGCAACTTTTTATTAATACTGTAGATGGGAAATCGAATCTTGTTTCGCAATCAACACACCAAGCTGCTGAAAAACTAGATATTAATAAGGATTTATTGCCTGTTCATATGTTGAGTAGGTCTGATCATGTACCATTCCACGAGAAAGGGGTACCATCAGCATTGTTCATATGGATGGAACCTGGTACACCACCTGGGGGAGCTGATATCGAGCCTTATTATCACTCTTTAGAGGATAAAATAGAGCATGTAAGCCCTGAAAGAATACAACTTACCGGGGATGTAGTTTTTAAAGCTATTTCTGATTTAATTGGTTTCCAGGAAAATGGTGGTAAGAATGAAGAGGCATCACTAAAGGATGCTTCATAGATTCATAGTTAAACAGATGAATGCCTGGAGAACAGCTTGATTTCGTAAGGAACTTCCAGATAAGTAACCAAAAATATCAAACATTTCCTTGGGAAGCCTAAAGGAATATTTGATACACTCACCACATTGCGAAGCTGTCGCGGTACTGGAATAGTTTAATAAGCGAAAAATAGCTGTGTCAAAATCCGGGTTTGAGTGGATTTCGGCACAGCTTTTCTTTTGTTAAAATCCTTAAGTCTGCTTCGGCTGAAAGCCAAGTATTTGAAGAAGCACTAGCTGCTACTCTTAGTCTGTTTTAATACAATAGATTTTTACAATGAAGAGCAAAAATTAAAGCTTCTCTATATTGCGATTTAAGCGCGTGAGAAATTGCTTGAGTTGCTCTAATTCGCTTTCTGAAAAATCATCATAGAGATCATTCATAAATTGATCTTTAAACATTGTACAGCCTTCTAATAATGCTCGTCCTTTATCTGAAATCGTTACAAGTACTTCGCGATTGTTTTTTTCATTACGTTTGCGTTCAACATATTGCTGTTCTTCAAGCAACTTTAAATGGCGCGTGATGGCCGATTGATCGATAGCTAAGGATTGTTGCAGTACCTTTTGTGTAACACTATCCTTTTTAACTAAAGAAACTAAAATTTCATATCTAGTCAAACTAACTTCTGTTCTTTTTTCAAAAATTTGAGTGACGTGACGGTCTAACCTTTTCAACATCATAATCATTTGTTTCTTATCATCCAAACAAACTTCCATACTATTCCTCCTCACATTGGTTGCTCGTCGTTTTGCGCTCACTAAAACTTGTGTTCGAATTCGGCCCTATTATAAAAGCAATTTAGGTATCTAATGATGTACGCCAAAAACTGCTCTTTGTTACATTGAGCTTTTGGACGCTTTGCGATCCCTATATGATAGCATTTCCGTTCATTTGGATAAAGTGTAACAAATTTCAAACTTACGTGAATCAAGATATGATTAATGATTTAGTGATACGAATCAATAACACGTCATGTGAATACTTCCTCTAATTCACTTAGCTTGAAAAACGAATAATTTGTTCAAACGGTAAACGTGATGAATTACGTGCTGGCATAGCAGGCTTTCCGATAGCAATTAAAATCATCGGTAACTCATTGGCAGGTAGCTCATATTTTTTAGCGAATGCTGCTTTATCAAAGCCGCCCATTATTACTGTTTCATAGCCCATGTCCTTCGCTAAAAGTACTACTTGCATAGAAATTAAACCAACATCTAAATGTGCAATATTTGTTCGTTCAATTTCAGAAAAATTACTATATGCAGATTCAGAATTGGCAATCATCATATCAGCAATATCACGTGGCATATAACCTAGCTCAACATTTAAATCATTAATTTGTTTAGCGTTTTTATACATTTCATTATCGCCTAATACCGCAATAATCGCTGATGATGTTTCGATTTGTTCCTGATTAAATCCAGCAATGCGTAATTCTTTCTTTTGCTCTTGATCATCAATAACAAGGAAGCGCCAAGGCTGTAAGTTACTTGATGATGGAGCTGATGTTGCTTGTTCTAAAATATGTTGAATTTGCTCACGAGGAATAGTAACACCAGGCTCGTATTTACGCACCGATTTACGTTCATCCATTAATTTTTCTAAAGCTGTTTTTTGTTGTATCATATTTTTCACCCTTTTTTGTTGGAATTTGATTCGGCTTTCATTATAGTTGATTAGTCAACAGTTGACAAGTCATTTATCGATTCGGGATTTTTGATAGGCGAATGATTGGACAATTGGCACGGAAGGGATCAGGGGTTCGAATCCCTTACAGGTCATCTATTTGGTAGGCCAGAATCCTTGATATATCAAAAGCTTTAGTCTTTTTTTATGTTATTATTTACATGATATTAGTTAAATTCCCTAAAATGGTAGAGATTACCAAATAGTATCATTAAGCGGTTAAAGAGGTAATTATAATAAAGATAAAATTAACGCCAGAGAAGCCAAAAAGATAGAAACGGTTTGCGTGAGCCATGGCACTGAATAGGGATTACCACGATGATATAAATTAAATTGCTTAGGTACTAATACATGGAAGCACCTGTCATTAGGTTCTGCTATGTATTTTTTTACATGGAAACTTATCCTAGATCACACTGACGGAAATAATTTTAGCTGAGTATGTGAATTTGTACGTGTGTTATCGTGTGAATTGTACAGAGGAAAAGAAAAATAGAATAACATTATGTGATAAGATACACTTAAATGTTTTTAAGGTTATTAAGTTAGTAAAGTTATTATACTATTATAAGGAGTCCTAAAAGTGAAAAGGATAACAAGTTATTTAGCATTACTTTTAACGATTATGTTTATGGTTGGTTGCACGAACGAAGAAAATGCAACCATTACAGGAGGAGAAATAGACTCACAAGAAGTAACCACAGTCAATACTGATGAAAATAGTATAAAGGAAGAGACTATCAATACGGATCTTGACGGATCAATAGTTGAAGAAACAACAACCGAACCAAATGACGAAAAGTTCTCAGGATACAAACGTATTGAAATTGATGGTGGTGATTTGTCTGGATATCGTGAACCCAACGTCGTTGTTGACATTGGCTATGGGGACCGTGAATATTGGGCATTTACTAATGAATATGGGCAACTAGTACGTGTCATTGCTGATGAAATCACTTTACAAGATGACCGTAACGAACCTGTCACATCGTCTGGAAGATACTATTCGGATGAGGCGAAAGTTCCAGGTGTCGAAAGCGATGTTCTAGATGAAGGACATATCATCGCTGATTCTCTCGGAGGGGTATCGAATGCATATAATATTACCCCACAAGATAGTACACTTAACCGCCATGGTGACCAAGCTTATATGGAGAACGCGATACGCAGTGCAGGTGGAGCAACTAATTTTGAGTCGATTATTACATATCCAAATTCGAAAACGCAGATTCCTTCACATTATCAATACACCTATACTTTGAGGGGCAACAAGATTGTTGATTCATTTGACAATGGAAACCCTGATGAAGTAAATGCATCACTCGGTTTAACAGGCAGCAAACCTTCTAATTCAGATAGATCAAATAAAAATTCAACGAGTTCAAATAAAAACGGTGATATTTCTAGTGTTGATACTAACGGAAATGGACAAGTTACGATTAAAGAAGCAAAAGAAGCAGGTTTCAGTATGCCCATAACGAGGGAACATTGGTTATACCCCTATATGCGTGATACTGATAATGACGGTATGGTAGGTGAGTAAGAGCCTTTAAGGTAAAATAAAGATTATTCACTAACAGATTTTTGCATTAATTTTATAAATAAACGGGGTTGTCCTAAAAGTCATTTGCCAGACTTTTGGGACAGCCCCGTTTTTTATTTTGCCTAATTGGCTGTATTTGAGCTTATAGAAGTATGCTGGTTAAGTACGTTCATTATAATGCGTTTAAAATTAACCCGATTGAAGCGTAGATAATTACCGTGAAGTAGATAACCATCATGTGTACTAAGGAAAATATAAACATTTTATTTGCCCAAACCTTCAGTTCGTTTTTACGTTGTCCGAATAAGCTGAGACCTAACCATATCAGGCCTAAAATAAGTGAAATTAAAGTAAGGCCTAAGCTTAGTGGTAGAAATAAAAAGCTGGACAGCACCAATAGAACTAAATAGAAATTTGTTTGAATATATGTCCGTTTCCTACTTTTTACAACGGGAAGCATGGGAATATTTGCTGCAGCATAATCTTTTTCCTTACGGATGGCAATCGCATAAAAGTGAGGCATTTGCCAAATCACCATGATTAAAAACAATGCCCAGCAAGCGGGATGCCAAATATCTGGAGCGACTGATGCCCAACCGATTAAAGGAGGCATGGCACCAGAAATACTCCCAACTTCCGTATTCCAAATAGTATGGCGTTTAGTCCACATTGTATAAGGGACAACGTAGAAAAATACCCCTAAAAATCCAAGTAAAGATGCTAATGGAGAGGTTAAATATAATAAAACTAACCCGATCACTAGTAATAAAATGGCAGCTACTAAAACTTTTTTAATCGATATAGCACCTGTAACTGTAGGGCGAACCTTTGTACGAGCCATAATGGCATCAATATCGCGATCATAAATGTTATTGAACGCACCGGCTGCGGCTATAACGGCTGCTGTTCCTAAAAATGCAAAAACTACATTCCAAACGTTATCTACAAAACTGTATTGATACGTATATAAAGCGAGCATTAATCCTGCGATCATTGGAATAAGATTTGACTTGATAATTCCTGTTTTAACTACTTGAGCCCATAAGGTCATCTGTGATTGCTTTTTCATTGTATTTTGTAGCTCCTCTTTTATTCACAAGAACTAATATAACCTATAAGGTTAGCTAAATTCCATCATAATATTGCTTTTCTACAATCATTTTTAATTATATCATGTCTATATCTAATGAGATAAAAATATAGATGAACTTTATCCATTTCTTTGTTTTACAGCATTGATTGCTTGCTAGGGGATAGTGGGATGGAAATGATATGGGTTAGTTGATCCAACATGAAAAATCATTGCTTTTGTGTACAGCTACTGAAACATGCAATGGACTTCTCGAAAGAAGTGTACGAAATAAGGAGATTATAATGACTCATGACTCAACCATATTCTTCTGCTTGGAAAATATTGAGTGGCTCTGAATATCCAAAATTGAATGGATAAATACATTCCTTTGACAAATAATAATTGTGAGAAAGTAAGCGGGAATTTTATTTTACATTGGAGGAATATCATGGGTAAATTGGATGGTAAAGTAGCTATCATTACAGGGGCAGCACAAGGGATGGGTGCCATGCATGTTCGCAAATTCGTGGAAGAAGGCGCAAAAGTAGCAATTACGGATCTAAACTTTGAAGGTGTACAAAAACTAGCCAATGAATTGGGAGAAAATACAATCGCTCTTAAATTAGATGTTGCTAGTGAAGAGAACTGGGTAGAAGTGGTAGGAAAAACAGAAGAAACATTTGGTCCAATCAATGTTTTAGTAAACAACGCAGGCATTGGTATTTTCAAAACTTTAGAAGAATTAACCGTAAAAGACTTCGAATTAACATTTAAAGTAGATGAACTGGGAGTATTCTTGGGAATGCAAAAAGTACTTCCTTCTATGAAAAAAGCTGGCGTAGGTTCAATTGTTAACATTTCATCAGTAGATGGTTTAGTAAGTGCGCCAACGGCCATTGCTTATAGTGCTTCTAAACATGCTGTCACGGGTATGACAAAAGGGGCTGCTGCAGAGCTTGGACCCTATAATATCCGTGTGAATTCCGTACATCCTGGAATCATCAAAACACCTATGGCTGACCAACCAGATGTTGAAGAATATCTAAAGCAACTTGAACAAGATATTCCCCTAAGAAGAAGAGCAGAAGTAAAGGAAGTTTCTAATTTAGTTATGTACCTTGCATCCGATGATTCTAGCTATTCGACTGGAAGTCAATTCGTAGTAGATGGCGGAATGATCTCTGACCTATAAAAAGAGGGAATGGTTATGAGGAAATTTTCAAATGCAGTCTTTATATTTTACTAATTATTACTATTATTGGCGCAATTCTGTAGTGGGATTGTGCTTTCTTATGATTATAGATCTAAAAATGGCATGTAGCTTGTCGAGTTAGAGAAAAGAATATATGATGACAAACAAATTATCACGACAGATTTTAATAAAAATTCAAAAGGGCTCGGAATTAAATACTTCCGAACCCTTTTACCTTCAAATTAAACGTCGTGTATGATGGGTTAATTTCTATGTGAAATGTTATATTACACAATTATGTTTTCTAGATAGATGATGAAAAATTAATTCTTGGGAAATCTTCGAAATCTCATTCATATAGTTAATTACGGAAAAAGTTCTGTTGAATTTTAATAATCCAATTTCCTATGACTATAAGTTCAAGTTCCTTTTTTAACATAGAATCAATTTTAATTCCTGGATGGAAGAGAATATGGTGAAGTAGAGGAGACGATTTAATAGTAAGGTTTGTATGATTATTAATCTTTTTTAAGATAACGTTTATAATATACATGATTATAAACGATCCTTTTCATGAGAAAGGTAGATACCTTCGTGTCGTTAGAATCCTTAAAGTATTGAGGAGAGTCCCATAACTCTTTAAAAACTTCTGAAATTAAGTTTTCTGAATGGATCTTAGATCCAGTTAATTTTAAGGCAATGCTCTTTAGCATTTCTTCATGATTAGAGTATAACTTACTAAAATACTCGGTATCTTTATCTAATATATGAGTAACAATTTCATTTTTTGTATCCAATATTACACCTCATTTCTGTGTTGCTATAGGTAATATGTACCCTGTTTTTACTGAAGGAAAACTTGAAATCATGAGAAGCAGAACTTTATATAGAACAAGGTTGTAGAATTTATGATATTTGCAGCTAAAAAGCCTACATGATCTCATAGAGTCATGTAGGCTTTTTCTTAGTTATAATTAAGTTTCATTTCATTTTTTAGGGATTAAAAAAAGATTAAACTAGTACAGACAGTTTGAAAGGAGTAATTATAAAGGAATAGTTATGTACGTTTATCTTTTCTAAAAGATTGCTGCGGAACGACTAGGTGGAATAATCTTTTCTTTTTTTACCTATGATTTAATTCTTTTTTTACCAGACAAACAAGTGATGTACACTCCAATTTAGGGTCGAATATGAGACAGCAATCAAATTTATGAATAGTAGCTAGAAACTACATAGCTTTATTTTTTCGACGAAGCAACAATAGTTCTATTGCTCCCGATCCAAGTAATACTCCTGAAACAATGAAGATAAGACCAAAAAAATGTGCTGGAACGATTGCTTCGTTCAAAAGAATAGCCGCACCGACTAATGAAAAAAAGGTGTTGAAGTTTAAGAAGATAGAGGATTCTGCGGCTCCAACCTTTCCAATGATATAATTATAAGTCATATGACCTATTCCTGTAGCAAAAATAGCTGAGAAAAAGAAAGCTACCCAGATAGAAAACGAAGCAGATGAGATTGAAGCTAAACCATGTGGTTCCTTCCAAAGACTTATGGCAAATAAAATAAATGATCCAATTAGCATCATGTAACCCGTTAATAGCCGCGGGTCCATCGTTTTCGAAGCTTTATAAATCAGGATAAAACTTAGCGCTTGTGAAAGAATGGAGAGTAAAATATCAAAATCTCCTAGATTAATAGAATGGATGCTTCCACTTCCGGCCAAAACGGTAACACTCACGCCAAGAGCCCCACAAATAAACCCAAGAACTCGAATGAATGTAAGTTTTTTGCGAAAAATCACCATAGAAAAGATGGCTGTCAATAAAGGTCCCATCCCCAAAATCAATCCAGTATTCGTAGCTGAAGTTTTTGTTAACCCTTCTGCCAAAAAATAATGGTGAAAGACTACGCTCAAAAGGGCTCCCCCAAAAATGTAAAAAAGTTCAGATTTTTTTGGAAGACGAATGAGGCCAAGCATTCCCAAAATTAAAAAGACTATCAAAGAAGCCGTAAAAATTCTTAGAGAAGTTATGGTCACAGGTTGAATGTGTTCAACTAAAATTTTTATAACAGAAACGTTGAAACCCCAAATAATCATGATTCCAATAAGCAACATGTAAGTTTTAAAATAGCTCATACAAAAACAACCTTTCAAACTTATTCAACAATTGACCTATTATACTACCTTTTTCAAGAAAATACCAAAACTAAAAGAGATAGTTTTTAAAAACTGAGCATGAGTAAATTATTTATGCCAATAATTTGTAGTGACTACTTTGAAATGGATGTTAGTCCCTATACTTCACATCGTATTAGTTTGGGTGTAGATGAAATGATTCTTCAGTTTGAAGAGTGGCTATAAAAAAGCCTACAAGATCTCATAGGATCTTGTAGGCTTTTTCATTAGTTAAAATTTAATTTTTTCTTCCATTTTAAAGAAATTAAACTTGAAGAAATCGTAATGATAAAGAGGACAATAACAATAATGAATACAGTATAGTAAGAACCTGTTGAATCAAAAATGTAACTGAATAATGTTGTACCGAATGCCACACCTAATGTAGAGGCTGACATGATCGTTGTATAAATGGATGCGTAGTCTCGCCCGCCGAATACTTCGCGAATCACGACTGGAGGAAGTAAGGTAGACCCTGAGAATCCTATACCAAATAGTAAGGCACCAGTATATAGCATACCAATTCCGAATGAATCAGAAATAAGTAGTGCGACAACACCTAGCATACCCCCGCCAATACCAACAAATAGAGCTACTTTAATTCCCATTTTATCGTTTATGGCACCAAGCAGGAATTTACCACCTGTTTGACCAATCGTTACACAAGTTACACCTGTAGCAGCCATTGTAGCACTAAAGCCTACGGATTGTACAAAGTTTGGTACATGGAAGCTAACGGTTGAAGCCAGTCCGAAAAGCCCTGTGAATAAAACAACCAAATAGAATGCTGGGGATTTCATTGCAACACCTTTCAAGACACCTGATTCAGGTTTTTGTTGCGTATTAGTAGTATCGGTGTCGACTTCATCGGCACCATAAGCAGTCATATTTAGTTGTTCTGGTTTTGAACGAATAACGAATAGAGAGAATGGTAAAATAAGAATGGCTACAATAACACCTAATGTCATATATGTGGAGCGCCAGCCAATCGATTCAATCAAGGCACCGGTGATTTGAGCGAAGACCGCACCGCCAACCCCCATGAATGCCATAGCAAAACCTAAAGAGGTACCAACTTTTGCTTTAAACCAGTTATTCATGATTAAAGGAATGGACCCGTAAATTAAGAATGTACTACCAATTCCTAATGCAATCCCTGAAATATAGAAAGGGAAGACAGAATGATAGGTACCCATTAATCCAAATGCTAGCGCATTTATAATACCAGCAATCGTCAAAATATAGCGGATGTCAAACTTGTTCAATATCTTTCCTGCAAATGGTAGTAAAATGGTGACAGTTAAATACATTAGCGATGTATACAAGCTAATTTCAGAAACCCCAACTTGAAGATCTTCTGCTACTGCACGGTATAGTAAACCTGCACAGCTTACGATAATTCCGACACTTGCGGCGTAAATTGCAGCACTTGCCACCATAATCCACCAAGCATAGTGGATTTTCCCTTGTTTTTTCATGATGTCACCTCGTAAAAGTGGAGAAACAAGCACGTTGCTTCTCCACTTTGTATTATTTTATAAATTAAGCAGTTAAAAATTTGTATATTTATTGAATGGTAAATCCGCCATCGATTGGTACAGCGGCACCACTTATGAATTTCGCTTCATCTGATGCTAAAAATACAGCTAAATCAGCTACTTCTTCTACTTGGCCAAATGTACGAGTCGGTACTAAATCCTTAGGAATTCCAGCTAAAACATCCTTAACTAAAGGTGTTTCGATGGTTCCTGGGCAAATAGCGTTAATTTTAATACCATGGCGTGCATATTCAGAAGATAAATGCTTGGTATACCCAATTACTCCATGCTTAGTAGCGGTATAAGCAGCTCCACCTTTACCTGCAACCAAACCAGCAACAGAAGCAATATTTACGATGGAACCAGTACCACGCTCAATCATGCTAGGTAAAACAGCATTCGAGAATTCGAATACACTTGTTAAGTTAATATTTAAGAAGAAGTTCCATTGATCTAATGTCGTATCTAATGATTTAGCATATTTATCAAATACACCTGCATTATTTACTAAGACATCAACTGGACCGAAAGTGTCTTCTGTTACTTTGACACAATTTTGGATATCCTCGGTTTTCATAACGTTCACAGATACAGCGATAGCTTCTCCGCCAAACGCTTTAATTTCTTCAGCAACAGCTTTTGCCCCTTCTAAATTCAAGTCAGCTACAACTACTTTTGCGCCTTCTTTTGCAAAACGGATAGCTTCTCCTTGCCCCATACCGGATGCTGCTCCTGTAATGATCGCTACTTTGTCTTTTAATCTCATATTGAAAACCCCCATATATTTTTTGTTCACAATTTATTCATATATCAGTGACAATTACATTTTAAACGTATTTTGATATAATGAAAAATACCAATTAACTATTTACTTATAACTTCAGGTTATTAAGGGTAGGAGGAAAATTATGGACCTAGTAAAGTTACGATATTTTTATACAACCGCACAATTAGAAAACGTGTCACTTGCAGCTAAAGAACTATCGATTTCGCAACCAGCGTTAAGTAAGGCGATCACTAATCTTGAAGCAGAGTTAGGGATGGATTTGTTTTTCCGTAGTGGCAAGCGCATTTCATTAAATGAAAATGGAAGGTTTTTATTCAAACGTGCGGAGCGCGTTTTCTCTGAGGTACATCATTTAGAGCGTGGATTAGAGGAAAGACGAGGCGAGGGAAGTGGGAACTTGTCGATTGTGACGACATTACCATATACTTTCACGAATATCTTAGATCAGTTTTTCAATAATTATTCCAATGTTAAATATCAACAAGTACCGTTATCAAAAGAAAATTTACAACAATTCACGGAAAATGGAAAATATGATGTATGTATTACCACTGAGCAAATCGAACATCCAAATGTAGAATGGGTCCCATTATTTGAAGAGGAAATTTTTCTAACTGTACCAAAATCATATAAAGAGAAGAAAGAAGGAACAATTAATTTGTTGGAATTTGACGAACTACCTTTTATCGGTTTAACCAATAAGTACACCTTTCGTCAATTTACCGACAGATTTTGTAAATCAATAGGATATACACCGACTTATCAAGTTGAAGTGGAAGAAGCAACAACCATTTTACAGCTTGTGAAAAATGGACATGGTGCAGCCTTTACACCTGAAACAGCTGTTAATTTATATGAAAGTAAACTTAAGCACTTAAAAATTGAAAATAAGAAGTTTACCCGTACCATCGGCTTATTAAAGCATCGATATTTATATCCTACAAAAATTTCAGAGGCTTTCATTGCCCACTGTCATCGCTATTTTCAAGAATATAAAAAAGATTAAATGAGATTAGTTTTAAATGGGGAATTATTCGTAATGAAGATTCGGCGAGATAGGGATTTAGATGGAATATCAATATATATTGAAGTGGTGAAGTATATATACACTTTTAGTAAAAGGGCTTAATAAGTTATAAACTAATATTTTTTTGTTAATGGTCATTCTTTAATAGCAGAGTGAAAAGAGAAGACAGGTACATCATCCTTCCTTTTCACTACAATGAAGATTAAAAGAAAAAGTTACGTACATTTCATTAATTAGGTAAATGGAATTTCTACAAATAATATGAGTTAACAATATTTTTGAAAAAGGTCATTGTAAATTCACGAAACTCGATAGCCGCTTGTGATAAGTAATGATTCTTATTCCAAGCCATACCTATTGTTCTTTTACAATCAGGATTGGTAATTTTTATTCGATGAGTATTTGGAGCTGAATCCCTAAGTATAGAAAGACTCGGAATAAAAGCAATCCCGTTACCTAATTCAACTAATTTTTGTACAGCCCAGGATTCTTCTAATTCAACAGTTGTATTAGGGGTGAAACCAGCCTCCTTGCAAAATTGGTCGGTAATATCTCTAAAGCCATATCCCTGCTGTAGTCCAATGAATTTTTCCTCTGCAACTTCCTCAAGGTCAATCGATTTCCGGTTGGCCAATCGATGGTTTAAAGGAACAGATAAGAATATTTCTTCATCAATTAACGGGATCCATTCAATATTAGAACTGTCAATCCGACTAGTAGAAATACAGATGTCTAATTCAGCTTTTTCTAGTTTGGACTGCATTTCTGACGATGAAGCTTGATTATGATTTATTTTAACATTGGGATGCTTGTTTAAAAATTCACTTAAAAACATAGGCGTTATATGAGGAAGAGTCATAGCTAATTTAATTTTCCCATTTTCCAGGCTACTCATGTCATTAATTTGACTTATCCCTTCATTTACTTCAAGAAACATACCATTCACTCGTTCTAGGAAGACTTTTCCGAAGTCGTTAAGATGTATACTCTTTCCTTTTCTGTAAAACAAAGATACGCCTAGTTCTGCTTCAAGACGAGCAATTGTCTTACTTAACGCAGGTTGAGAGATATTAAGATTAGCAGCTGCTTTTGTCATATGTTGATATTTAGCAGCTATTTGAAAATATCTTAACTGTAATAATTCCATTGTTAAACTCCTTTTCTCTTATAACCTTAGTGTTTTAAATATATAACATAAATTATACATTATTGGTTAATTATTTAAAATGATTCTTTGATAAGACTTCATCCATGTTCTGTTAGCCTTCAATAATCCGGGGTACTAGCGACAGTCTATAGCTGTAACGTATATCCATTTGTATTGTTCATTAGATATTTAGAACATCCAAGGGTATAAATGAATTGTTTGTTAGGAATAGTTTGTGCACTGAATAAAAACGAAAAGAATATATACAAGATGTGGATAGAAGAAATTAGATTAATATTTTTAGAAAATTCACAAAATATTTGTATTTATAACAAAAAATGCTATAATTGGGATTGTAAATAACAAGGAGGTTATAAGAGTGATTGTAAATACTCGAATTGAGGTAGCAAAAAAGGATAACTTGACGCGAAAAGAAACAGAAAATTCGAATATATCTTGGAATACTGGGGTTGATGGAGAAAAAATCTGGATGGGGCGTGTCGTGGCTGATCCTAGTGCTGAATCTGGTGCACAGCATCATAAACAATCTGAGACTGTACACTATGTGTTCCAAGGGAAGGCTACTGTTCATTATGGCAAGGAATTTGAAAAATCTGTGATTCTTAACGAGGGGGACTTTATTTACATTCCACCATATCAACCATATATTTTTCAAAATTCAAGTATTAACCAAACACTTGACTTTATCACTGCTATGGTGCCATCTCACCAGATAGTGCATATGGAAAGAAGTGAGAAAGTTGATATTCCTGAAGGTTTGGATAAAGAGGAGGTTTTGGTGGTAAGAGCATCAGATTTAGATGATTCGACTAATCAAACTCAAAACATGCCAAGAAGAACCGGGGTTCAATCGCCGAATCTTTGGATTGGACGCGTAACGGGTGCACCTGCAAAGGATTCAGGGGCTCATCACCACGGTATAGCTGAAACAGCTGGGTTCATTATTAGTGGTACAACACGTCTCTTATATGGTGAAGGTTATGAAGACTTTGAAGAATTAAGTTCTGGAGACTTTCTTCGTGTACCTCCGTTTTTGCCGCACATTGAACGTAATGTAAGCGATACCAATACTATCGAATTTGTAACAGCTCGTAATCCAAAAAATATTGTTACCAATCTAGAGGATTAATGGTGGATTTTATTATTGGAATGACAATATTACATCGGAGGGGTAAGAATGGCATTTCCTAAAAAAGTAATGATACGCGAAGTAGGACCTCGGGAAGGAATGCAAGTTGAAAAAACACCAGTAGCAACTGAGGATAAGATTCGGCTGGTTGATATGCTCTCTGAGTGTCACTTTCCTGTGATTGAAGTCACTTCATTTGTGAGTCCGAAGTGGGTTCCTGAAATGGCAGACGCTGAATTGATCGCATCGGGCTTTAAAAGGCATCCAGGTACAGAGTACCAGTGTGTATACCTGAACTCAAAGGGTATTGAGAGAGCTCAGGCTACAGGGAAATTTGACTTGGAAGGCGTCATTAGTGTAATTGCGAGTGAGACATTTTCCAGAAAGAACACAAATCGATCAATCGAAGAGACCTTTGTTGAAATGGACAATCGGATTTCCACCTTACGCGAGTTTAATATTCCAGTAAGCACAATCGCTGTCATGACTGCCTTTGGTTGTAACTATGAGGGAGATGTAGACTCGCAACATGTACTTGATTTGATTACGCGAACCATAGAAAAGGCAAACGCTCAGGGGATTAACCCTGATCGCATCCTTCTGGGTGATACAGTGGGATGGGCAAATCCCGTTTCTACCGAGTATCTTGTGGGTCAGGTCCAAGATAGATGGCCACAAAAAGACATCATTCTACATCTACATGATACACGGGGGATGGGATTGACGAACGCATATGTGGCGTTAAAGATGGGTGTCAGAAACTTTGATGCTTCAGTAGGAGGATTGGGAGGATGCCCATTTGGTGGGTTTAGTGGAGCAGCAGGTAACATCGCTACCGAGGATTTAGTTCACATGTGTCATGAACTAGGTATTGAAACTGGGGTCGATTTGGAGAAACTTTTGGAAGTGACGCGTGAGGCAGAGCGGATTTTAGGTCGCCAACTTCCTAGTAAAGTAGCTCAAGGAGGAAGTTTAGCTGCCTACCGTCAGCCTTCTCATAGTTAACTTTTAAGTCAGTAATAAATAGTAAAGATATCATCACCTGGTTTCGGCAACTTTATACGATTTTGCAAGAACACATTGTAACCGCTTACTAAAATGATTTATTCAATCAACAATTCATTTTGTAAGCACCAAGTCTATTGGCAGTTCAACTATTTTATTAAAAAAGTGACAAAAAGGAGTAATCATAATATGGGTAAAATAGATAGTTTAGTATATGAAAAATTAGAAAATATAAAAACATCAGCCAATCGTCCCTACTATAGCAAGTTAAAAGAGCAGGGAAAGATGTTTGTCCGTGATAGAATCCGATACTTAGTCGATGAGGACAGTATCGACATTGAAAATGGAATATTTGCACGTGATAATGATGAACAGTTTTTACCTGGAGATGCAGTAGTTACACTTGTTGCTAAAATAAATGGTCGGTCCGTTGCCATTATCGCTAATGATTTAACGGTAAAGGCTGGTACATGGGGAGTTAAGACAATTGAAAAAATCATGCGCATGCAGGAATTAGCGGAAAAGAGAAAAATCCCTTTAATCTACATGATAGATTCAGCTGGTGCTAGATTGAATGAACAATTTGATACATTTATAGATCGCCGACATGCCGGTAAAATCTTTTATAATACGGCAAGAATATCAGGTGTAGTTCCACAAGTTGCGCTTGTATTTGGTTCTTCGCCTGCAGGTAGTGCCTATCTTCCTGCTTTATGTGACTTTGTTGTCATGGTGGATAAAAACGCAAGCGTTTATCTAGGTTCTCCACGGATGGCGGAAATGGCCACCGGAGAAAAAGTGACAATGGAGGAAATGGGCGGAGCCCGAATGCATAACCAGATAAGCGGATTGGGGGATATGCTTGTTGACAATGAGCAGGATGCCTTAGATGCGGCAAGTAATTATTTAAATTTCATGCCTCAAAATTGGACGGAGAAAGTTCCTCTAAAGGAATCCGTTGAGCCGGTTCCGGGAAAAGAGATTGAAGAACTTGTACCAGCAAATCAACGTATTCCAATGGATATGTATGCGGTAATTGAACGAATCGTAGATGCTGACTCCTTCTTTGAGTTTAAAAAACTTTTTGCGAAAGAGTTGATTACCGGATTTTGTAGGATAGGGGGAAGGGCGGTCGGAATTGTAGCCAATCAGTCCAAAGTAAAAGGCGGGGTCATTTTCCCTGAATCAGCAGAAAAAGCTGCTCACTTTGTGTCCTTATGTGACGCTTATAATATTCCCTTACTATTTTTGGTCGATTTACCTGGATTCATGGTTGGCAGTAAAGTGGAGAAACAAGCAATCATTCGCAGAGGTGCAAGAATGTTATCGACGGTTGCGAATGCGACTGTGCCTCGGATATCGGTAATTATTAGAAAGGCATATGGTGCTGGGTATGTAGTAATGTCGGGTGCGTCGATGCAACCTGATGCGTGTATAGCACTTCCGCAAGCGCAACCTGCGGTAATGGGGCCAGAGGCAGCTGTTAATGCCATGTACTTTAATAAAATTCAATCAATTGAAGATCCTGAAGAGCGTCAAAGATTCATAATAGAGCAACGGGAGAAATATAACAACGATATCAATGTATGGAGTCCAGCCTCCGAGTTATTTATTGACGATGTAGTACCAGGTGATCGATTGAGGAATGATCTAATACAGCGCTTTGAACTTTATTCTGAGAATAGAGATACCTTAGAGGGAATCGCTGAAAGGAAAACAGTCGTGAGAAGAGGCTAGGAAAAGTATTAAACAAGATCAAAGGAGGTTTAGATGAAAATTGATATCCCTTGAAGATAGAAGACAAGAATTTGAGGAAAAAAGTAAAAAATGGGTTCCAGAACCTATACATGACTTCTTTTTTCGAATGGCTGAGAAGTATAAAGATAACGAATTTATAATTAGTCAGCAAAAAACATGGACATATTCGAATGTGAAAGATAGTAGCAAACAATTTGCATCTGGGCTAATTAACCTTGGATTAAAGCAACGTGAACATGTCGCTTTGATATTCCCAAACTATCCGGAATTTGTAATTTCAAAATTTGGAGTTTTGGCTGCCAATGGTGTTGCAGTTCCATTAAATTATCGTTTGAAAAATGAAGAACTTAAATATTTAATAAGCCAGTCGGATTCATCTTTTATTATAACTTTAGATGAGTGGAATGATGTAAACTTTGTTTCAATCCTAGAGGAATTATGTCCAGAAGTGTTTGAGGGGAAGAAATCAAGGACTTTTCCAAATCTGAGAAACATAATCGTTTTTTCACCTCGTGGAAAAAAGTATCCAGGAACTACGGATTTCTATGAATTACTATATTCGACAGAAGAAGATCAGGCAGAAAAGGTAGTTAGCAATCTACCGAAGGACACTATAAGTGTCATGACAGATATTTTATATACATCCGGAACGACATCCTTACCAAAAGGGTCACTTACTACACATGATATGATTTGGCGAAGTGCTTTTGGCAGTTGTATTAATAGAGGTTTTCAAGAAGGACGGAAGATTTTCGTGCCGATTCCTTTCTATCATTGCTTTGGTTATATTGAGGGTATTATTTCAGCAAGTATGGTAGGAGGAGCGGTGATTATCCAAGTCAATTTTGATGAAAATCAAGCCTTGGATTTAATGGAGGAATATAAAGCAGACGATATCATATGTGTACCAACGATTGGTTTGAAGTTGCTTGAAGCACAACGGAAAAAAGCACGCAACCTAACAAGCTTAGAAGCAATGTATTGTGCCGGTGCTGAGGTATCGCAAAAAATGTGGAAAGACTTAAAAACAGTGTTAGGCCTTGAAGAATTAATCACAGGCTATGGTATGACAGAGTGTGCGGCTGGAGTGTTACAGACTGATCCAAATGATGATCTTTCATACCTTCCTAAGTATGTTGGACGGACAATTCCTGGCGGTCATATCGGCCTTAGTAGCCTGGATGGGAATAATATTCAATTTAGGATTAGAGATATAAGTTCAAGTGAGTTTTTGCCTTACGAAAATGAGGGGGAATTGGTTTGTAAAGGCCCGCTGGTTACGGGAGGGTATTATAAAAATAGTAAGGAAACAGAAGATTCAATAGATAGTGATGGTTGGTTTAGTACAGGGGATTTAGCTGTAATGAATAAAGACGGGTATGTCTCTTTAACGGGACGGATTAAAGAAATCTATCGAATAGGCGCAGAAAATGTGGCACCTAAAGAGATAGAGGATGTACTTACGGGTCATATAAAGGTTAATCAAGCTTATGTTATTGGTGTGCCAGACCCAATAATGGGTGAAGTGGGGCAGGCCTGGATCGTGCCTGAGCCTGATGTTTCATTAAATGAAGAAGAAATTTTTGAATACGTTTTCAATCGCCTTGCTAGATTCAAGGTCCCGAAGTATATCAAAATTATTCGTCATGATGAACTCCCGTTGACATCCACTGGGAAGGTACAAAAGCTTAAGTTAAAAGAATGGTATAGTACTGAACAAGAAAAATCCGCTAGCAATTTAAAAAAATTAAATGAGGTGTTATAAATGGAAGTTTTGACAAATATGGCAGGAAACGTATGGAAAGTTGTTGTAGGGGTTGGAGATAAGGTCAGCGAGGGTCAAGAGGTTGTTATTTTAGAATCGATGAAAATGGAAATCCCCATTACAGTTGAAAGCGCTGGAGTGGTTGAAGAAATTGTTATCAATGAGGGTGACTTCGTCAATGATGGAGATCTCATTATTAAATTAAAATAATTGTATATACACAAATTCAATAAAGAAGGTGAAAATTTGTTCAAGAAAATCTTAATAGCTAACCGTGGTGAAATATCCGCCCGTATTATAAGAACCTGTAAATCCATGGGAATAGCAACTGTAGCCATTTACTCAGAAGCTGACGCAGAATCCCTACATGTCAAACTAGCTGATGAGAGCTATTTGGTAGGTGGGTCACGTGTTAATGAAAGCTACCTAAATGTTAATAAAATAATTGAAGTAGCGAAAGAGGCACAGGTTGAAGCGATTCATCCGGGATATGGTTTGCTATCAGAAAATTCAAACTTTTCTAAAGTGTGTCAGGAAAATGGGATTGTTTTTATCGGTCCCTCTCCAGAAGTGATTTCAAAAATGGGAAGTAAAATAGAAGCAAGAAAATCAATGGAAGCGGCAGGAGTGCCGATTGTTCCTGGTAATAGCACACCGTTATTGGATTTAGAAGAGGCAGCGACCACAGCCAATCAAATTGGTTACCCATTGATGCTTAAAGCTTCTGCCGGGGGCGGTGGAATTGGAATGCAAGTAATCCATAATGAGGAAGAGCTACGGAAGGCATTCAGTGGGAATAAAAAAAGAGCAACGGATTTCTTTGGCGACGGTGCTATGTTTCTTGAGAAACTGGTGAAAAATCCTCGGCATATTGAAATTCAAATTCTGGCTGATAATGAAGGGAATACCATTTTTCTCGGAGAAAGAGAATGTTCAATTCAAAGACGTCATCAAAAAGTAGTAGAGGAGGCACCCTCCACATTTATTGATGATTCAACCAGAAAAAGAATGGGTGAAACAGCTGTTAAAGCAGCCAAATCCATTGGTTATAGTAATGCCGGAACTGTTGAATTCATAATGAATGAAGAAAAAGACTATTATTTTTTGGAAATGAATACTAGATTACAAGTTGAACATCCCATTACTGAAGAAATTACTGGCCTTGATTTAGTAGAGCAACAAATCAAAATTGCATATGGAGAATCACTTGCTTTCAGTCAAGCGGACATTCAGTTAAGCGGTCATGCCATTGAAGTGAGAATTTATGCTGAGGATCCTAAAACGTCCTTCCCATCTCCAGGAAAAATCACTGAATTTATTATCCCAAACGGCGAAAATATTCGTCATGAATTATCAGTAGAAAAAGGGGCTATGGTCACACCATTTTATGATCCGATGATTGCAAAATTAATCGTTACAGGAAAAGATAGGGCAGAAGCGGTTGTGGCTTTAGTTAATGCGTTAGATGACTATAAAGTAGAAGGGATTAAAACGAATATTCCTCTGCTGCAAAAGATTATAACTCATCCTGAATTTAAATTGGGAAATACAACAACAAATTTCATTGAGAGAAATTTAACTCATAAATAGAAGAAATAACATGTTTCTTGGGAATAGGAGATGTTTCCAAGAATACCAATCTACTCAAATTGGGTTAATGGAGGTATGGTTTTATGGCTGGAAATGACAACATCATTTTGAAAATTTCTAACGGAGTCGCTACTGTAATATTGAATCGACCCCAGGTACATAATGCGCTTTCCGGGGAAATGATGCTGGAATTCGTAAACGTTTGTGAGGAGCTATCAAATGATCCCCAAATAAGAGTGGTAGTTTTAACAGGGGCAGGTGAAAAGTCTTTTTGTTCCGGTGCAGATCTTGGAGGTATGGATAATAATAGTAAAGATAGCGTCATTGAATTTAAGCAGCATGTTACTAAATATAGGGATTGTTTACTTGCCCTACGGAATTTGAAAAAACCTGTAATTGCTGCCGTCAATGGATACGCGTTGGCTGGAGGACTGGGATTGGCCGTTTCATGTGATCTTGCTTATGCTAAGGAATCTGCTCAATTTGGAGTACCAGAAATAAACGTAGGTTTATGGGGAATGATGATCAGTGCTCCTTTGGTGCAAAACATCGGTTACAAAAATACTTTAGAACTGATGTATACCGGAGAACGTATAAAGCCAGAAAAGGCAAAGGAAATTGGACTAATTAATGATATATTTTCCGAGGAAGAATTTGAAGAAAAAGTATACGGCATGGCAGAAAAATTGGCAACTAAAAATCCAATAGCTCTAAGTAATGGAAGAGAATCAATGTATATGATTCAAGATATGAATTATGAAAACTCATTGACATATTTGCGGGATCAAGTTGTCTTATTAAGCAGAACGGAAGATTATCAGGAAGGAATGTCGGCATTTAAAGAAAAAAGAGATCCTGTTTGGACGGGGCGTTGATACAAAGCCTCTCCTAGTGAAAAAAGAAGCCGTAAAAAATTTGGATCAAGGGGTGTTGAGGAAAATGACAAATTTAGTAATGGAAAAGCATAGTGATTTGAGAAAAACAGTGCGACGTTTTGTACAAAATGAGATTGTTCCTTATGTAGAAGAATGGGAAGAAAGTGGATTTCCAGATGAGATTTTTAAGAAAATGGGGGAAATGGGCTTGTTCGGTGTTTGTTACCCTGAGGAATATGGTGGTAGCAATATGGATTATTTTGCTGCTATGGCTGTAACAGAAGAAATAGTTGCTTCTGGTTCAGGGGGGCTTGGTATGGCTTTTAATGTACAATCCCTTATGGCAACAAATCCAATCTTAAAATATGGAACTGATTATCATTTGGAAAACTATTTAATCCCGGCCATTAAAGGAGAAAAAATTGCTGGGTTGGGCATAACGGAGCCATCGGCTGGATCTGATGTAGCTGGACTAAAAACCATAGCCAATAAGGTTGATGGTGGCTGGCTTATCAATGGTTCAAAGGTATTTATTACGAATGGACAACGGGCAGATTTCTTAATCCTTATAGCAAAAACTGACCCTGATGCTGGTATGAATGGGTTTAGTATTTTCTTGGTTGATAGTGATCTTGACGGGTATACAGTTGGTCAAAAGTTAAAGAAAGTGGGGATGCGTGCCTCAGATACAACTGAAATCTTCTTTGAAAACGTCTTTGTTTCGGATAACGCTTTGCTTGGGTTCGAAGGGAATGGTTTTAAACAACTAATGTGGCAACTAGACGGGGAAAGATTGATTCAGGCAACTGCTTGTGTAGCTGGTGCTCAACGTTGTTTGGATTTGGCAACTCAATATGTACAAGAGCGTGAACAGTTTGGTAAGCCTATATCAAAGAAACAGGTTATACGTCATTATTTAGCAGATATGCAAACCGAAGTGGGGGCAGCGCGTGCTCTTCTTTACCAAACAGCAGCTTCCTATGATAAAGGGATAGTATTACCTAAAGAAATATCCATGACCAAACTGTTTGCATCCCAAGTTTATTTTCGTACGGCTGATCAAGCACTGCAGATTCATGGTGGTTATGGATACATGGATGAATATCCGATTTCTCGGGAATGGCGTGATTCACGACTCATGAGAATAGGTGGAGGTACAGATGAAATTCAAAAAGAGATTATAGCCAAGCATATGAACCTGTAAATAAAGGCTTCTGAGAAATAAGAGAATTTAATATTGTTGCTATACCTTCGTCAAGTACTAATAAATAATTCAAGTACTTCTAAATCTGGAGGATTCCATTATGAGATTAAAAGACAAAGTAGCGATCATTACAGGAGCAGCATCCGGTATGGGGCAAGGAGAAGCTATCCGTTTTGCAAAAGAAGGCGCAAAAGTAGTTGTAGCTGACTTGAATTTAGAAGGGGCAAAAGCTGTTGCTGAAGAAATTAAAGCGTTTGGCGGAGAAGCTATCGCTGTATCTGTGAACGTTATGAAAACCGAGGATATCCAAAATTGTGTCAAAGTAACAGAAGACACTTTCGGTCCAGTTGATGTCTTAGTAAATAATGCAGGTGTATTTGATAAATATGCTAAATCATTAGATACGACATTAGATCAATGGAACCTCTTCTTAAATATTAACTTAACAAGTGTATTCGAATTCTCGAATGCTGTTTTACCTAGCATGATTGAGCGTGGTACTGGTTCCATCGTAAATATTGCTTCTGTTGCAGGTTTAGTTGCAGGTAAAGGAGGAGCAGCTTATACCGCTACTAAACATGGAGTAATTGGATATACCAAGCATCTATCTTCTGTATATGCACGGTATGGCATTAAAATTAATGCCATTTGCCCAGGGACAATCGAAACACCTTTGGTTAAAGATATATTAACTGGAATTCCCAAGGATTTAGTACCAACCCGTACATTCGGACAAGTGGAACAAGTGGCTGATTTAGCCGTATTTTTAGCATCGGATGAAGCGAAATTCATGAGTGGTGCCGCTGTACCAATTGATGGCGGGTTCACCATTCAATAATTAAAGCAGGATACATGCAAAAAACAATGGAAAGGTATCGAGTCCGCTTACCATCTACTGATTACCCGCTAAATAAAGATTTATAGAAGGAGTTGGGATTATAGTGTCCAAAAAAGGTGAGAAATTTCACTATGCATGGTGGATAGCAGTTGCCTGCTGTGCTATTTATGCAGGCAGCGTCGGAATTATTGTTAGTTGTGCTGGATTGTTTTATAAATCTGTGAGTACTGAATTGGGCGTTGGTACAGCTGATATTGTTTTTTATACAACACTTATGTATTTAGTGATAACCATCACTCTTCCTTTTGCAGGAAAAATTTTTTCCAAGTTTGATATACGCCTGATATTATCAGTAGCTGCACTAACGGATGCCCTTGCATTTGGGTTAATGGGGACCTTTACATCTGTTTACCAATTTTACGTTTCTGGTGTATTTCTTGGTATAAGCAACTCCTTCCTAATTTATGCGGCAGTACCATTGATTATTAACAACTGGTTTAAAGTCAAAATGGGAACTGTTCTTGGGCTTTCCATGACATTTATGGGTATAGGAGGAGCTATCTTTGCTCCTATTGCCGGGTATCTAATTGAAACAATTGGATGGAGAAGCTCATATATGGTACTTGGGTTGCTAGTTGCTGTCATCACCCTTCCTTTTACGATTTTTATAATCCGAAAAAATCCAAAAGAAAAGAATATGACTGCATATGGATCGGAACTTAATGAAGTTACACCCAACAAAAAGGTTGTTGAAGAGATAGGAATTCCATTCAATCAGGCAATTAAATCAGTTTCCTTTTACGGTCTATTTATTTTTACAGGTCTATTAGGTCTAGTGGTAACCGTAAGTTTTCATATTCCTAATCACCTCATGTCCGAAGGATTATCCACTACATTAGCTGCAACGGTCGTTACGTTTGTCATGATTGGACAAACATCCGGAAAGTTCCTATTAGGATGGTTAAAAGATAAATCAGGTATAAAGATTACGAATTTCGTTGGAATCGGTTCTGGTATGACAGGAATCATGCTTATTTTATTTAGTGGGAGTTTAGGTGGTATTTCTCTATATATTGGAGGACTTACTTTTGGTATTGGTTATTCCACTAGTACCCTTTTACCGCCATTCATGATCAAATCCGTTTTTGGAGACAGAGATTATGCTTTTATCTATTCCATTATCATGGCAGCCTCTACATTAGCCATTGCTGTTGGAACAACAATTTTTGGATTTGTGTATGATATAACTGGTTCCTATTATGCTGTGTTCCTTGGTGTATTAGCTATCCAGGCTATCGCTATTCTTTTAGGTGTTATGATGTTAAGAAGAAAAGCTAGGGTTGTCAATACAAACATCGCTTTAGCCGCTAATGAAAATTTATGAGTGTGTTTAAATGATGGGTCATATGAACCTATAACACTATAAAGGATTGATAAAATAAAGGAGAATATTATGAAATTAGTTACTTATACAGTAAATGGTTATACTAGAATTGGAGCAATGGTAGAAGGTAATCAAGTTGTCGATTTAAATTACGCGTATCAGGCTCTTTTGCAAAGTGAAGGAAAGTACCGCTATAAAGAAATCGCAGAAGCATTTATTCCACCCAAAATGGAACCATTTTTACAAGGCGGAATGGAAAGTATTGAAATGGCAAAGGTAGCCTTGAAATATGCAATTGAAAAGCCATCCGCTTTCAATCGGAAAATGGTGTATACCCGAGATAAAGTGAAAATAGAAGCACCTTTGTCTAAACCGGGTAAAATAATGTGTGTTGGCCATAATTATCGAGAACATATCGAGGAAATGGGACGTGAACTTCCTTCACACCCAGTGGTATTTGCTAAATTTTCCAATACAATCATAGGGCCAGAAGAAGCTATACCGCATTATTCTTTTTCAGAACAATTAGACTATGAAGCCGAATTGGCGTTCGTTATAGGGAAAGAGGCAAAGAATGTACCTGAAGAAGATGCTCTTAATTATGTGGCTGGTTATATGATTGCAAATGATATTACCTATAGAGATATCCAGAAAAGGACATTGCAATGGTTACAGGGAAAGTCTGTTGATGGCACTGCGCCAATGGGACCATGGTTGGTAACACCGGATGAATTAAAGGATCCATCGAGTCTTGGCATTTCACTTTCAGTAAATGGAGAAGAACGTCAACGATCAAACACCAAAAATCTTGTTTTCACAATACCAAAATTAGTGGCCTTCTTATCTGGATTAATGACTTTGGAACCTGGGGATATTGTGCTAACAGGTACTCCGGGTGGGGTTGGAGTTTCTAGAGAACCTCAAGTGTTCCTAAAAGAAGGGGATGTAGTAAAAATACAAATTGATGGGATTGGAATTTTGGAAAATAGGGTTTCCTCACAATAGATAGATTAAAAGTATAAAAAAATCATGTCCCACTGAGTTAGATTATTTTCTAACACGGTGGGACAACTAATTTATTTAAAGGCAACTAATTGAAAAGGGAGTTATTTTAGTTCCGTGAATATAAAGTAATTTGCTCTTATAACGCTTTATTAAGATGGTTGAAAATTAAGTTTTTAAGTGGTAACTTATTTGATCTATCCATTGTCCATTTTTCAACTGATAGCAAACTGTCGTTACCTTTATCCTAGCCAACAATCTTCATGGTAGGAATAGGTTGGCAGGTAAATTCACACATGGAAATATTAATCTAGCCAGAAAACTTGAATCGTAGAATCAGCCCTTTATTTTACAGGTATGGCATGTGAAATTTTATTTTCTTGCATGCCTAAGTCAATGACATTGTCTGTGCTTTTGATGGAAAGACGTAAAACATCGCCATCTTGCAAGAATCCATTGTCTTTTTGCGTATCGATAAAATAAGAGATTTTCTCTTCATGAGGAATTGTATTATCAGAAATATATTGGATGATATCAGCATTTAGACGTAAGCATACGCCACCGGGCGTTCCTGTAAGCACGAGGTCTCCTGTTTTCAAATTGAAGATTTCGGACATTTCACTTAATGTTTCAGTTGGTTTGAAAAGTAATTGATCCGTTATTACATGTTGGCGGGTTTCCCCGTTTACTTCTAAGTGAAGAACAAGTTGATCTAGGTATTGAATCTCATCTTCTTCTAATAAATAAATGTACGGCCCTACTGGACAAAAACCTCGATAGCTTTTTCCTTTGAACCATTGTTGTTCTACAATTTGCACGTCTCGTGCAGAAATATCATTAGCGATAACAAGGCCAGCAATGTAGTCTTTCAGATTATCCCCTGTAATCGTGGTTTGTTCTGTGATGTCTTTATTCATGATCAGACCAAGCTCAATCTCATAGTCCAATAATTTCACATGTGCAGGACAGAGTATATCAGCCGTTGCGGATGTTAATGTGCTAGACGCTTTTGTGAACAATAAATTGTACGGAGGCTTTTGTTTTGTAAAACCTGCTTCTTCGCGGTGTACGCTGTAGTTGGTTCCTTGACAAAAGATATTAGCATCTTCAGTGACTGGTGAAAGTAAAGTGATATCTTCATTAGTAACGATTTTTCCATTTGTTTTTGCATGTTGAATGGCTTCATACCCGTTAGTTAATAATTTGTTTAATGATTCGGCCTCATGTTCAATGATTCGAATCGCTTCTTCTAAAACACCCCAATGTACTTGAGATTCATATTTAAAACGTAATAATTTAATGCCCATATTAATATCCTCCTTAAAGTTATTACACTTATTGTAATGGTTAAGCTTTACATGGGACTAGAATAAGATTTATTGAAATCTAGAGTGAAATTAAATTTAAAAATGAAATTTGGTCTTGACATGTTTTTCAAATACAAAGTAATATTTAACATTCACGGAAAAATCAGCTCAATCAGGTCTTCATATTTAGAGGCTTCTGTATACCAATAATTGATCAAGTATTGTCAGTGTGAAAATTTGATAAATAAATCTGCAAGAAATAACCCGGTAAATTATTAACCTACTGAATTATTTTTATTAGATGACGTCTGTTGAATTAGAAGGCTCGTATTCTGTTTGGACGGATCCTTTTTTAGAGAGTGATGTTATCACCAACCAAATAATGGCTAGTGCCAATAAACCGATGGCAGCAAGAAATAGTGTAAAACGACCACCTACTTGTCCAAATGAATGTAAAGTTAGTTGATACATGAAAGGGCTAATGATAGCGCCAAGTCCTTGTGCGGCAGCTGCAAATCCAACGAAAGATATGCCCTTGGCTATATTTGAAAGATCCGAAATACGTGATAATACACCAGGAATCACGATTCCTAAGCCCATCCCCCCAACTAAACTGGCCATGAATATGAATGTTAAGTCTTTAGCATAGAAACACCACAGGATTCCAGCTGCAGTCAATATAATGCCGAAAGGAATATTGAAGTTTGGCCAAAGTTGGCGAAGTCGTCCGAAGAAGAAGCCAACTAATAATGTACCTAGAGTGAATAATGAAATAGCTAGGCCCGCTTCTGTTGCGCTACCTAGTTTTTCGGCTTGAATAATGATCGAAATGTTCGTCACATAGCCGAATACCAAGGCTGTATAAAAAACTTGTCCTAGTGTAAAGCCATAAACGGTTTTAGAAGCTGAAAATAGAATTTCTTTAAGAGAGGCATTCTCCACTTGTAGCCTGTTGGGCTCTGGTAAATATAAGAATGTAATCGCCAAAATCCAAATAGGAAAAAGATAGACTAAGAATCCGAATTGCCAGCTGTAGGCATCAGCAAGCATACCACCAGCCACTTGAAAGAATACTGCACCAATACAAGCAACAGTTGATGTGCCGAGACCAATTAAAGTATCTCTTTCACGACCATTAAAGAAGCTTGATATGATATCAATGGATAATGGTAGTGTAATGCCGACACCAAGACCCAATAAACCGCGGAATGCAATTATTATAAATAGATTATCTATGAAGAATGGCATAATTCCCCCAATAATGAACAGGAGGAGTCCGGTAAAAAGAAGGGTCCTTTTTGAAAACGCATTCGCTAATTTCCCATAGAACAAGGATGGGAAAATCTGAAAAAAACCAGGGATTGTAGCAATGAGCATCACGACGGAAGGGGGGAATTCAGGAAAGGCCACGATAAGATCGGCCATAATGGAACCTGCTACACCTGCGGCAACATCCTGGAATGCGATTAGAACGATTAAAAACTTTAAAAAAGTAACGTTTTTTGTCTTTGCCATAAATAAAGACCCCCAAATTTTTCATTCAATTTTAAATAAATGCCGTGCAATGGCTTAGATACTGAGTGTGACTCCCCTCTTAATAGTTACTCAAGATGATAGCATAGAATCTCACATACAATATCGATGGTTTTTAATCAAAAGTAGAGCCATTTTACGAAAAAATCACTTATTTATTCAGAATAATCAAAAAATATGAGAGCCTTTTTTATATAAAACTATAACTTTTAATGTCGGAAATAATTTGATTTGATGGTGAATTCAATAAAATATATTTGTTTTAGGTCAATCCATTTCAATTTTTCCTAAGATAATTAGGGATTTCAAAAGTAGCATAAGTTCAAATGAATGAGTAGAACTTCTTAAATCTTTATTGAGTATTTCTTCAATTTTTTGTATTCGATAGACCAGCCCACTCATTGATAAGTTTAAATCAAGCATGGTCTGTTGTAAGTTGCCGTTGTTGTTTAAAAATGCATAGAGCGTCTTTAAAAATTCATCCTTTTTATGTGTCTTTAATGCAAGAATGAGTGAGAGTTCTTTTTCCGCAAGTTGGATAATTGTATTCATATTGACGGGATTAATGATGGATCCCATAATACTCGTATTTTCATAGTAAATAAGGTTGGATTTCTTATCGATATTTAATGATGTCATTGCCTGTTGATTGGCTTCAGGTATATCTTCGATGGTATGAAGGGAACGACTTAAACCAACACGAAATTCATAACTTTTAAATGTTCGATGTAAATGTTTTAAAATATTTGTTAGAAGTTCATGTGTCTTTTCTTTCTTTGGAAACAAAAAAGTGATTTCTTGTTGAAACTCCGTAATGAAAATTTGAACTTGGTGCATTTCCAAATAGGTTGTAAAGGATTGAATAATTTTATTCATCAAGGTGGAATCCTTAATGATGATTCCTTTTTTTGTAATGCGTAAATTTCCAATATAGAAGTCTTCGTTTAAATCGATTTGCAACAAATAACTGCGAGATATCATGTTACTTTTCGATATATATTGCTTCTGTAATAGTTGCTCAAAAAAATAAGCCTTCATATTTTCTATAGCTTCTAAGCTTGATTTTTCATTTAAATAACATAAGGCTATCCCAGTAGCTGATCGTTGTAAAAAGTTCATTTCATCCTTTCGCGGTCCTTCTTCACATGAGTAAAGAAAAGAAATATAGCCAATGATTTGTTTTTGAACCGTTATTGGACTGATTAAGCGAATGTGTTCTGTGCAATCAATTTGAATTGAATGTAAAGGTTCAATGTGTTTCATTAAGATCTTCCCTGATTTAGTCTGCGGCATTTGATTAGCAAAATCAGTAGCTACAGCTTCTAATTCTGGTTCTGTCATTCCAATCGAATGCAGTGTATTAAAATTTAAATCCTGAATAATGACAGGAACATTTAAATTTTCATATATTGTTTCTAATATTTGTTCAATTGTCATTCCTTGAGAAATACCAATTGTTAAATCGTTATGGAAAGAGGAAACTTTTTCGGTTTGTTTTTTTTCGAGAAAAAGTTGTTCATAGGTTTGATTCAACACATCAATCATTGGTGCTTGATGTGTTTTTTGTAATTCTTCCTTCGTTTTTTCATCCCAATGTTCTATCATTCTCATTTCAAAAGCGCAGTCATCATCACCTTTAGCTCTACAAGTAATTTCAACAATATAAATTTCTCTCTTGGTTAAATAGGAAGTATAACCACTTGCATACCCTGCTAGGGTATGACAAATACATGAATCACTTTTGCCAAAATGATTCGTATGTTCATATATTTCATAAGAATTGATCCAGATTCCCTTTGCATACATATATTTAACCGTATCGTCAGGATTAAGTTCTAAAATTCTATCAGATATAACATCAGTAATCTGGCCAGAATTCAAATGATAACCAGAGGCACAATCTAATTTTTCACGTAAACTAAGTGGTCTCTGTTCGACTTCTTTTGCATGAACGACACCGATATTCCAGCCATAACGTCTTAAAAAGACTTTAGCATATTCCAAGCCGAGATATTCAATCAACTCTTTGCGTAGTAGACCAAATGTACCTGATGTTGAAAATAATTCTTTATCGACATATCCTGAATTCACCATCATAGAATCCTCCCCTTGAATTAACGGTTCCGTCACAAATTAAAGCGCTTACAGAAAACATTCTAGCAGAAATAAATGGAAAATGTAAACTTTATAGGAATTATAACCCATATGATTCGAGGTTGATATTTTTTGGTTTTTCAATTCTTTTAAAGGGGTTGATTACCTAGGTGAATTTATAAATGAAAATGGGGGAACGAGTCTTTTTTTTTGCGAAGAAAAGCAGCTTATAACCTGTTTTGAAAAAACGTTTTAAATAAAATTAAGCAGTTTTTATTAGAATTCATCATGAAAATTCAAGACATTTCACTAAAGTTTAATAGCTTGCAGTTTGATATATTAAATATTAATTAAGCAAAGGAGTTGGATATATGACAATCACCTTGAATGAAAAAGAATTAGAAACGATTCATAATGCTAAGCAAATAGCTAACGATATTCGCGATCGAGTAAAGGAAACTGAAACTCTCCGTCGCATTCCAAACTCTACAATCCAACAATTAAAAGATCATGGCATTTTCAAGATGCTGCGTCCAGCCAGGTATGGTGGGTTAGAAGTTAATATCCAAACTTATAGCCAAGTTATTTTAGAAATATCAAAAGCATGCGCTTCTACAGGTTGGGTTGCTTCTTTATGTGCGATTCGTGAAATGATGGTTGCTGAATCCTTCAGCGAAAAAACACATCTGGAAATTTTCAGTGGGGATCCGGATGACGTGTTGTTTGCAGGAGTGTATGAGCCCCGTTCATGTACTGTTAAGAAAGTTGAAGGCGGTTACATAGTGGAAGAAGGGCATTGGATGTTCTGTTCGGGCTCACTGCATGCTACTTGGGGTTACTTCGGCATGTATTTAAAAGATGATCTCGGAAATATTCAAGAGCAACTTTTGATGACATTGCCATTCGAAGAGTTAGAAGTGGAAGATGATTGGTTCACTCTTGGATTACGTGGTACGGGCAGTAACGCGGTTCACATGAAGAATGTATTCATACCGGAACATCGGTGTACGTCTTTTGTCAATGTATTGGATGGACATTTCCAATCGGAGCATCTGCGAGATAATCCACTATATAGTTCGGCATTATTCCCTTGTCTCATATTATCTTTAGCATTACCGGGATTAGGTGTGATGCAAGAAATGCTACGTTTGTTCCATCAAAGTTTACCTTATCGAACCGCGCAACATATGGGCGTCAAAATGATTAAGGATGCAGCAAGTACTCATAGCATCCTTGCCGAAGCAACATTAAAGGTAGAAACTGCCGAAATCTATTTAATGAATATAGCAAAGAGCATTGATGAATGGGCGAATAAGCTAACAATCATGCCAAAATCAGAACGTCTAAAGATACTTGCCGATATCGGTTATAGTAATCGTCTATTGAACGAAGCGATGCAAGAACTTTTATCCATCGGTGGATCAGGGTTTGTATATGATGGCAATCCGATGCAACGTTTAATTCGCGATTTCATTACTTTGCATTCACATCGTTCATTGTCGCCAGTAATCACTCTTGAGAATTTTGGTCGTCACTTATCAGGATTAGAACCAAATCAAGTCCGCTATTAAATTTATCTTTTGAAAAATAGAGGAGACGATATAGGGTAGTGAATGGTTTTCATTTTTCTAACATGAAAACCGTAAGGAGGGTTTAGGTGTGAAACCACAAATTGCAAAGTTAGGTTATGTAGCTTTAGAGTCTTCAGACATCGAAAAGTCGGTTACCTTTTTCCAAGATGTTATTGGACTAGAGTTAACAGAAAAAGTACAAGATACGTATTATTTTAGAGCTTGGGGAGATTTTGAACATCATACTCTATCTATTTCACCAGGTGAGATGGGAAAAGTGACATACATCGCCTTACGCACAAAAAGTTCAGAAGATTTGTACTTATTCAAAGAACAACTAGAAACAAAAGGTTATAGCATAGAGCATGTAGCAGCGGGAACGACACCAGGAATTGGAGAGGCCTTTCAATTTGTTGCCCCATCAGGTCACAGGCTAGAGCTATATTACGATGTTGAAAAAGGAGAAGTGGACGATCATCGGCGATCTGTCTTGAAAAATCAAACATATAAGTCTTGGGCAAAGGGAGCTTCTCCTCGTCGACTTGATCACGTGAATATCCATACATGTGCCTCAGGAAATAGCGCTTTCGATTTCTTTGTAGAAGAATTGGGCTTCCGTATCAATGAGTGCATTGAAACAGTAGAAGGTAAGCTGTTAGCTGGATGGATGAGCGTGACACCTCTAGTACATGACGTTGCACTTGTAGCACATGATTCATTGGAAACGAAAGCCCGCTTCCATCATATCTCTTATTGGTTAGATAGTTCAGGAGATTTGATGAGAGCGGCAGATATATTGAAAGAAAATGGACTTCAATTCATTGGTCCTGGAAAACACAGTGTTTCACAAGCTATTTATTTATATGTCATTGACCCTGGAAGTGGATGTCGGGTGGAGCTATTCACGGGAGGCTACCTGATCTTCGAACCAGACTGGGAAACGGTTGTTTGGCGACCTGAGGAAAGGGCATTTGGTAACACGTATTGGGGTGACAGTATTACGGGAAATGCACTTATAGTACCAACGATAGAAGCTTAAAGGAGGAATGAAGTGTGAAAATGACAAGGGAAGAGAAATTAATTACTTCGAAGCACATTAATACAGGGGAATATACGACTTGGATGAATGAAACGGGCAAAAAAAATGATGAAACGATCCTTTTTTTACACGGTTCTGGTCCAGGCGTAACATCCATTGCGAATTGGAGCTATGCTTTAGCCGATTGTGCCGATACATTCCACTGCTTGGCACCAGATTTATATGGGTTTGCCAAAAGCGACCATCCAGCAGAGCCATTGAAGAATCGTCAAGCTTGGATGGACTGCTGGATCGAACAAGTGATGGAAATTCTCGATTACTATGAATTAGAAAAAGTTCATCTAGTCGGGAATTCACTTGGTTGTTCTATTGCGCTAGAGCTATTGTTAGAATACCCTGAGCGATTTGACCGCATTGTTTTAATGGGACCCGGTGGTACACCTAATACCAAATTAAGCCTAGAATTAGCCCGTGCTAAGTCATTTTACGATAGCCCTTCCAAAAAAAGATTACAGCAAATCATGGGGTGGTTTGTATACGATAAAGAAAAGATGCAGCCAGTTATAGATGGCTTGACAGATGATCGGTTTGAAAATGCGATGCGTGAAGAGGTACGTCGTTCTAACAATTCCATTTTTTCAACGGCAGCTGTACCGATTCCTACAGTGGCGCTAGGTCGCATTAAAAATCCCATTCTTCTTGTTCATGGTAGAGATGACAAAGTGTGTTCGATTGAATCTAGCTATTATTTAATGGACTATCTTGATGATGCGCAATTACATGTTTTCAGTCAATGTGGACACTGGACGCAAATCGAAAAGAAAGAACAATTCAATCATCTTATACAAGAATTCTTTAATAGGCATTTATAACCTCTTATTAAAAGGCTTATAAAATAGGTAGATTATAGGAGTGAAAAGAATGTCGGAAATAACGGATATCGTGGTCATTGGAGCGGGAAATGCTGCATTATGTGCTGCCATTGCAGCAGCTGAAGAAGGCGTGACTGTCACGATTTTAGAAATATCATCCGCGGAAGAAAAAGGTGGTAACACAGCCTATACACATGGCTCCATTCGATTCGCCTATGAAAATAGTGAACAAGTCCGCACTCTATTACCGGACATGACGGATGAGGAGTTTAATACAATTGACTTTGGTACTTATACGAAAGAGCAATTTTTTGATGACCTTGCCGTGATGTCGAACTATCGAACGGATTATGATTTGGCTTCGATCATGACAAAAATGAGTTATGATACCGTTCGTTGGCTCACTGAACATCATGTTAACTGGATTCCAATCTACGGTCGGCAGGCTTATAAAATGGAAAATAAGTTTAATTTTTGGGGAGGAATGGTCATTGAGGCCGTTGGTGGAGGTAAAGGATTGGTCGATGCTCTCCACCGAGAAGCATTACGACTGGGTGTGAAAATTCACTATGATACAGCAGCAATCAACCTCGTAACCGCAAACCGCACAATTGAAGGAGTTATAGTGCGCAACGGTGACCAAGAACGGATAATTTCCTGTAAAGCTGTCATCTTAGCATCTGGTGGATTCCATGCCAATGTGGCGATGAGGACACAGTATTTAGGACCCGGATGGGATACGGTTCATACAAGAGGTTGTAAATATAATGTTGGTGATGGTCTACGGATGGCAATGTCACTTGGGGCGCGTACGACTGGCAATTGGTCAGGGGCACATGCAGTATGTGGAGATCGATATCTTCAAGATTATAAGGAAGGTTTTCAAAAGTTAAGTTTCCCTTTTGGCATTATGGTTAATCAACAAGGCCGGCGTTTCTTTGATGAAGGGGAAAATTTCCGTAACTATATTTATGCGAAAGTCGGTAGAGAAATTTTAAAGCAACCGGGACAAGTTGCATGGCAAATCTTTGATGCAAAGGTTAAACCTTTTATCCGAGAGGAATACAATGGTCGCCATATTACCAAAGTGACGGCCAATACATTAGAAGAATTAGCTGACAAACTGGATGGCATCAATAAAAATGGATTTTTAAAAGAAGTGGAAACTTTCAACGAATCCGTTTCTGAAAGTGTAGCTTTCAATCCCAATGTACTAGATGGCAAGAGTGCCGTAGGATTGGCTGTACCAAAATCGAATTGGGCCAATACGCTAGATGAAGGACCCTTTGAGGCCTATGAAGTGGCTTGCGGAATCACGTTCACCTACGGAGGGTTGAAAATCAATAAACAGGCACAAGTGGTACACAACGACTTCACTCCCATTGCAGGGTTATACGCAGCTGGTGAAATCGTAGGTGGGTTGTATTATGATAACTATCCTGGTGGTGCCGGCTTAACTTCCGGGGCTGTATTTGGAAAAAGGGCTGGTGAACACGCTGGGCAATACATTCAAAAGTTAAAAAGATTGAAAATTAAAACTACTTAGGAGGTATAGATATGACGATCAAACAAAATAAAGTTAAAACGGGTGAATTTGAAACGTATTTTCATGAGGGTGGTAAGGAACATGAAGAAACGGTTATTTTCATTCATGGGTCAGGCCCAGGAGCTAATGCAAAAGCCAACTGGCAATTTGTCTTAGAAGAATATGCACAAGATTTCCATGTTATTGCACCAGACTTAATCGGCTTCGGCGATACGGATCATCCTGAAATTTATCCGGAAAATGGTGTGCAATGGATGTCGATGCGAGTTCAGCAAATTTTAGATTTGATGGATGCATTGCAAGTTAAAAAAGCCAATTTAATAGGGAATTCTCTTGGCGGCGTAGTATCTATGTATTTGAACATGCAGGCACCGGAACGCTTTGGGAAAATCGTATTAATGGGAGCGGGGGTCCTTTTAAAAGAGCCTACTCCAGAACTGATGAAACTTTCCGGTTTCCATCTGGACCCGACAAAAGAAAATTTAAGGAACTTATTAAGCTGGTTTGTCCATGATTTGAATCGCATGAAGGATTTTGTGGATCAGGTAGTAGATGAGCGTTTTGCAATGTTCCAGCGTCCTGAAATTCTTCGTTCATATCGAGAGAACTTCACCAAGTCTTCGTTGACAGAAATGCTTATTCCACAAACTGCACTTGAACGGATGGAGAATGAGTTTTTATTGATTCATGGTTACTACGATCGTTTCGTACCATTACAAAGTAGTCTATATGCACTTGACCATTTGCCAAATGTGGAATTGCGCGTCTTCAAAAAATGTGGACACTGGGTAATGATTGAACAACGAGAAGAATTTTTGCATGAGACGAAGCATTTCTTTACCAAAGATAAAGTTCAAATGAAAATCTAAATGATTGGAAGGAGGAATTACGATGAGTGAAGCCATAGTGAATATAGAAAACGTCAGTGAGATGCTTATTGAAAACGCACGATCACTACGAAAGGAATTACGCGATGCTACTCTAGAAATAGATCAAACGAGTACATTATCTACGAAAATCGTTGATTCTATACGTGATAAAGGACTTTTGAAAATTCTGCGTCCGAAAATGTTCAAGGGGTATGAAACGGACATGCGCACGTACTTTGATGTTGTAACAGAAATTAGTCGTGGCAATGCTTCAGCTGGATGGTTTGTTTCGCTTAGTAATATTCGGGATTACATGATTTCGTATGCGTTTGGTCGAAAAGCACTGATGGATATTTTTGGACCTAATCAAGATAGGGATGTTGTCTTAGCTGGGAATTTCAAACCCATTCACATTGATATTGAAAAAGTAGATGGCGGCTACATGATTAAAGATGCTAAATGGCCATTTGTCTCCGGTTCACCATACGCGGATTGGTTTTACTTTGGTGCACCAATTGATGATGGCAATGGCGGCGTTGAGATGGCAATCCTGGTTATTCCAAAAGAAGATGTCACGGTTTTAGATGACTGGGACGTTGTGGGTCTTCGGGGATCTGGTAGTAACAGTGTTATTGTGAAGGATGTGTTCATTCCGGAACATCGTACGTCATTGGATCGTCTTGCGCAGCAAGGACATTATGTTATCGATGAACTTAAGGATAATCCGCTTTATCGCACACCGTTTGTACCATCGTTAACGTTGTCCATCGTGGCTCCGGCTTTGGGAATCGCGCTTGGTGGCTTTGATTTGCATATGGAGCGCGTGGCAAAAGCGGGAATCGGTAATACCTTCTACAACAAAATGGATGAAGCGGCAGTGACGCATCTGCAAATTTCTGAAATTGATATGAAACTGGAATGTGCACGAATGTTACTGGAAAATGCCATTGGGAATTTAGATGGCCATTCGACAAAAGGGCAAGTTTTTACACAGAAAGAAAGTATCCGGATAAAAGCGCAGTTTGGCTATGCTAATCAATTATGTAAGGAAGCATTTGATTTGATGTTAGCTGGATCAGGATCCATATTCGCTTATAACAACAATGTATTCCAAACATTTTATCGTGATTTCATCACCATGCATTTACATGGTTTCATTACACCGTCAAGTTTATTGGAGACATATGGCCGGGTTATGTGTGATTTAGAGGCAAACACATACTTTGCATAAATTAGATAAGGGGGAAATGGTATGAGTAAAGCAGAAATTTCAAAATTGGGTCATTTTGGGTTAGTGAGTACGGATTTAGAAAAATCACTTTGGTTCTTTAAAGAAGTGGTTGGATTAGAGGAAACTGATGTAGTGAATGGCGTCCATTATCTTCGTGCATGGGGTGACTTCGAGCACCATACATTGTCGATACGTGCTGGAGAGGAAGCTTACTTAGATCACATTGCCTGGCGTACAAAGCGTCGTGAAGATGTCGATTTATTTGCTGAACAACTCGAAAATAGCGGCATAGCCATCAAATGGGTAGAAGAAGGAACCGAAAAAGGACAAGGAAAGGCATTCCGTTTCAAACTACCAAGCAATCATACTTTTGAAATCTATTACGATATGGAAAAAACATTAGCTTCTCCAGAAACACGTTCTGTGCTAAAAAATCAAACACATAAATCTTGGAACAAAGGTGTGTCTCCGCGCAGAATTGACCATGTAAATCTATTAAGTTCATTGCCTGCGAATGAATTGGTAGACTTCATGCAAGAACACCTAGGTTTTAATCTCCGTGAATATGTAGAGGCACCAGATGGTACGTATGTAGGCGCTTGGATGAGTGTCACTCCACTGGTCCATGACATCGCCTTTAGCTTCGATCCAAATTCACCGTCAACACATGAAGTCCATCATATCGCTTACTGGCTAGATAATGCACAAGATTTATTGAGAGCGGCAGATATTTTAAAAGAAAATGGAATCTTCTTTAAAGGACCTGGAAAGCATGGTATCTCACAAGCCATGTATATATATGCGATTGATCCGGGTAGTGGTGTAAGATTGGAGATTTTTACAAACGGCTATTTAATTTTTGAACCAGACTGGGAACCAATTCGTTGGACGGTTGATGAAATGGATATCGGTTTCACATATTGGGGAGATCAAATGGATGCGAATACAGAAAATAATCCAACCATTAAAGCATAAAGGAGGGGAATCTGTATGGACGATCGTTTATTTCGAGATACAATGGGGAAATTTTCGACAGGCGTGACCGTGATCACAACAAAGCATGATGGCAAGGTGCACGGGATGACAGCAAATGCTTTCATGTCCGTTTCCCTTAATCCCAAATTAGTTGTTATTTCAATTGGTGAAAATGCTCGCTGTCTTAACAAAATTCGAGAAAGTGGCCAATTTGGAGTCAATATATTAGCCGAAGATCAGCAAGAATATTCGATGATATTTGCTGGACAGAAGAAGGGTGAAATAGATATTGAATTTGATACATTGGCTGGGGTTCCGGTGCTACCAGGTGCTTTAGCTCAAATTAGTTGCGAAGTGGTTTCTTCATATGTCGAAGGGGATCATACATTATTTATCGGTAAAGTTCAGGATATTCTCCTGGAAGAAAAAGAACCATTATTATTCTATTCAGGAAAATATTACTCACTGCAAACTGTCGTCTAGGGGGAAGGTATGAACATTCAATCAGCAAGCCAAGCATTACTAGATGCTGAAAAAAACAAGATACCTATTGAACCTTTTACATCCACAACTAAAATCTCGGTAGATGATGCATATCATATTCAACTGCTGCAGATCCAAAAGAAATTAGAAAATGCTAATTTAGTAGGCATGAAGATTGGTTTGACAAGTAAGGTCATGCAGGACATGTTTGGTGTTGATTCACCGGATTTTGGACATATTTTGAACAATATGGTTTTCGAGAATAATAGTGTAGTATCCGTTTCAAATTTTATCAGTCCAAAGGTAGAATTTGAAATCGCTTTCATATTAAGGGGGGATTTACAAGGCCCGAACATTACGGCGGAACATGTTTTAAAGGCAACCGAAGCGGTGGTACCGGCAATTGAAATAATCGATAGCCGAATTAGAGATTGGAAATTCCGTTTTGAGGATACGGTTGCTGATAATGGTTCATCGGCCGGTGCCATACTAGGCGATGTCCATTCCCAACCAACAATGGATGAATTAGCAAACATTAAGATTATAGCGATGAAAAATGGTTCGGTTTTTGATGAAGGAATTAGCAATGCTGTCATGGAGAACCCAGCAAAGGCCGTGGCATGGCTTGCGAACATGTTAGCAGCCTATGATATTACATTAAAAGCAGGACAATTTATTCTTTCCGGTGCAATCACTGCGGCTGTACCGTTTGAATCGGGAGATGTATTTGAAATAGATTATGGCCCATACGGCCATATGAAGGTAACTTTTTCAGACTGAGGTGACAATATGGAAAAACTAAAAGTGGGAATTATCGGTTCCGGGAATATTGGAACCGATTTAATGTATAAAATTGAATGTTGCGATGCATTAGAAATGTCGGTCATGATCGGTATCGATAAGAATTCAGAAGGCTTAAAACGAGCTAGAGATCGAGGTTATCATACGATTGAAAATGGGATAGAAGGGTTGAAAAATCAGCTGGATCTTGTTGATATCGTTTTTGACGCAACAAGCGCCTACGCACATGCGGAAAATTACGAGGTAATCAAGTCCGTGGGTAAAAAGATGATTGATTTAACACCAGCAGCAATCGGACCTTTCACAGTGCCACCCGTTAATTTAACGGAGCACTTTGATAAAGATAATGTAAACATGGTGACATGTGGTGGACAAGCTACAATTCCCATCGTACATGCTATCAATCGTGTAGTAGCTGTAGATTATGCCGAAATAGTTGCCACGGTTGCGAGCAAAAGTGCAGGCCCTGGCACACGCGCCAACATCGATGAATTTACACGTACGACTTCTCGTGCAATCGAAGTCGTAGGCGGTGCTAAAAAGGGTAAGGCCATTATCATTCTTAATCCTGCTGAGCCACCAATCATTATGCGAGATACGGTGCATGCCCTTGTTTCAGAAAAGGGAAAGGAAGAAGCAATCATTAGCTCTATTCGAGCTATGGTACAAGAAGTACAGGAATACGTGCCAGGCTATCGTTTACGTGGAGAACCTGTTTTTGAAGATCATAAGATTTCTGTATTCTTAGAGGTTGAAGGTGCAGGCGATTTCTTTCCAGCCTTCTCAGGGAATTTAGATATTATGACCGCAGCGGCCGCGCGTGTGGCTAATGAAATGGCGAAGAGTATGTTGGCTCAGGGAGGAGCGGTTTCATGAGGGATGTTCATGTGCTGGATGTATCATTACGGGATGGCAGTCATTCAATGAAACATGCTTTTACCGAGCAGCAAGTAAGAGATATTGCAAGAGGTTTGGATCAGGCAGGAGTGGAGTATTTTGAGGTAGCTCATGGAGATGGGCTTGGCGGTTCCAGTTTACAATACGGTTTTTCCTTGGTAGATGAACTGAAACTCATTGAAGCGGCTGTCGATGAAGTTCAGCAGGCAGAAGTAGCCGTACTTTTAATCCCAGGAATCGGTATTAAGGAAGATATAAAAGAGGCGGTTAAAGTCGGGGCAAAAATGGCCCGTATTGCAACGCATGTAACGGAAGCGAATATAGCTGAACAACATATTGCCATGAGTAAGGAATTAGGTTTAAAAACAGCAGGTTTTCTAATGATGGCGCATATGGCACAAGTCGATGTCATTGTAGAACAGGCGAAATTGTTCGAGCAATACGGTGCGGACCTCATTTACGTGACCGATTCGGCAGGGCATTTGTTACCGAATCAAGTGACGGAACGCATCCAAGCCTTAAAGCAGCATGTGCACTGTGAAATCGGCTTCCATGCACATAATAACATGTCTTTAGCGATGGCGAATTCACTAGCAGCTATTGAGGCAGGAGCTACATATATTGATGGTTCACTACGTGCGCTTGGGGCAGGTAGTGGCAATACTCAAACAGAAGCATTGATTGCTGTTTTAAATCGTCTCCATATTCAAACTGGTATTGATTTATACAAAATTATTGATACGGCAAATAATACTGTAGCGCCAATCTTGCCGAGACCACAAGAAATATCGGGTTCAAGCCTCATGATGGGCTATGCGGGAGTATATTCGAGTTTTCTACTTCACACTGAAAAAGCTGCAAGACAATTCCAGGTAGATGAACGTGATATTTTAGTAGAACTAGGAAAGCGCAAGGCAGTTGGGGGTCAGGAAGACTTGATTTATGAAGTAGCACAGCAATTGCAACACGCAAAGTAAATACCCTCTCATATCGTAAGAAAAGGAAGAGATAAATACTCTTTCTTTTTTTACAATTCACTAATGATTTTATGAACTTTATCCGTTTTCCATGCAAGTTCACCTTTGTGAAAACGAGTTAAAATGTCAGAAGGGAAGACAGGGTGGAACGATATAGAAATAGTGGGTGATTAATATAAAAAAATGTGGAAACTACCGTGCGAAATTTGGAGATGGCCCGATTTGGCATGAAGGATATGGTTTAATTTGGCTGGATATTACGGCGAAGAAAATCATTACGTACAACCCGGAAACGGAACAAGAAAGTGTATATGATGCACTAGGTTGGATCAAATCTATTGTGCCATCAGCGGATGGACAGTTTATTGGCATATATAAAGATGGTTTGTATTATTTGAATTTTAAAAAAGGTAGTAAAGTCCCTTTTGTCTTACCAGATGGACTCAATGATATTCATTATTTGAATGATGGCAAGTGCGGACCGGATGGACAGATTTGGGTAGGATTGTCGGACGGTTTTTTTAAACGCTTCAAAGAATCTCCTTATACAGCATTGTCACATTACCCTTTTGAAAACTCCAAGTTATTTAGTGTTGATGCTGGTGGGAATATTTCTGTGAAACTGGAAAATATAACATTTTCGAATGGATTGGATTGGAATCGCAAGACCCATAATTTTTATCATATTGACTCTTCTAAGCATCTGATTTTCCAATATCAGCTAAAAGAAAATGGTGAAATCCAATTTGAAAAAATCATCTACTCTTTTGAATTGGATGAAGGTTTCCCTGACGGTATGGCAATCGATGCAGATGGAAACCTATGGGTAGCTTTATATAAAGGTGGTACCATAGCTGCTCGCTTAAAGACACCGACGCGAATTGTATGTATCTGTCCTAAAAAGATGGAAGTCATTCAAGAAATTGAACTGCCATTATCACACGTGACCTCTTGCACAATCGGTGGTGAAAACCTAGATACCTTGTTTGTCACGACTGCATATGAACCATTACCAGAGGACAAGGTTAAGCGGGAACCTCTTGCGGGATATTTACTGGCTATTCCGATTGAACAACGAGGAGTGGCAAACTATCAGTTTATGACCAATGAGGATAAAGCGAAAATTAGGTAGTTCTTTATGGAAAACTGATTGAATTTCAGAAAAATGATTCGTAGTTTTCAATAAAAAAAGTTTGTAAGATGGAACCAAAGCTAATCGAGTTTTCATACAGGAAGGAAGAGGAGCATTGAAACCAGAAATTGCGAAGTTAGGACATGTTGCATTAGTTACGAGCGATTTAAATAAATCACTATTCTTTTTCAAAGAAGTGATCGGCTTGGAAGAAACTGAGGAGGTAAATGGTGTTCATTATTTGCGTGCATATAGCGATTTTCAACATCACACATTAAGCCTGGAAGCTGGAGAGGAAGGCTATGTGAAACATATTGGCTGGCGTACTAAAACAGCAAATTGCGTTGAAAGCTTCAAGGAAATATTGGAAAAACACGAAGTGGCCTTTGAAGAATATCCAAAAGGGACAACAGTTGGAATAGGAGATTCAATCCGGTTTAAGATGCCGAGTGGCCATACATTTGAGCTGTATTATGATGTGGAGAAGCCGAAAGCAACAAATGGAAATGCATCGGTATTAAAAAATCAGGTATATCAATCATGGCGAAAGGGTATTTCTCCTCGACGATTCGATCATGTGAATATTCATACGTCTACAGATGTAAACGCTTCATACGAGTTTTTAATGGATGTTTTGGGCTTTAACATGCGTGAATATATGCGCGGTGATGATGGTATTTTAGCAGCTTGGTTAAGTGTAACATCCTTGGTTCATGATGTTGCTTTACTAAAGAAAGATACATTACCAACTCCGGCTCGTTTGCATCATATTTCATATTGGTTGGATGATTCACAAGATATCTTACGAGCAGCGGATATTTTAAAAGAGAATGGACTGCAATTTATCGGACCAGGAAAGCACGGTGCAACACAAGCTATTTATCTATATGTTATAGACCCAGGAAGTGGGTGTCGTGTGGAATTGTTTTCAGGTGGTTATCAAATTTTCGAACCGGACTGGGAGCCGATTGAGTGGACATTAGAGGAACGGTCTTCCTGCAATACGTATTGGGGTGACACTGTGCAGGATAAGGAACTGAACAATCTTACTATTGAAGTTCGCTAATGTATGGAAGGTAGGCAAGAGTGATGAAAGTGATTCTTGTAAATGAACAAAATCTATCATTTGTTCAATCTAATAGTTGTTCAAGCGTAATGGTATTAGGGTTTTTTGACGGAGTTCATAAGGGGCACCAACATGTCATCACAAAGGCTACAAAATCAGCAAAGCTAAGAGGACTTCCTTTAGCGGTCATGAGTTTTTTTCCACATCCCAAAACCGTGTTTTCAAATCAAGAAATCGATTATTTAATGCCAATGGAGCAAAAAGTACAACAATTAAAGACACTGGGTGTAGATATTTTCTACATTGTGGAATTTACAAAGACATTTGCATCTCAAACACCGAAAACATTTGTGCAAGAATATTTAATCAACTTACAAGTGAAACACGTGGTAGCTGGTTTTGATTATACGTATGGAGCGAAGGGTGCTGGAACGATTAAAACGATTGCAGAGCACAGTGAACAACTTCTATCCGTGGATGCCGTAGAAAAGTATGAAATGTATGGTACTAAGGTAAGTTCCACTTATTTACGAGAACTTTTACGAAAAGGGAAAGTGGAAACGATGACTGCACTACTCGGAAGACCTTATCAAGTCCAGTACCATTTCCATGAGGGTTTGAAAGAGCATTATACTCTCCCTGATGAGGGTAGTTATTATGTTTCCATGTTGATTGGAAAGCGGGTTATTTCCCAAGTTGTGCATGTGTTTGATCAAAGAATACAATTCAATCAAAACTTTCATTTTGAGGAATCTACAATTATTTTTCATCAGAGTGTAGCACATGACTTACAAGTAACTAGTTAAAGGATGAAGTACATGCTTAAGACAGAAAAATTTTATCAATTATTACAGCAGCAAGAAACACTGTTATTACTAGGCGCATATGACGGTATGACAGCTCGGATATTAGAAGAAGCAGGTTTTGAAGCGATTTATGTGACAGGAGCAGGCATTGCCAATGCGCAACTTGGCTGGGCGGATGTGGGATTAACGACGTTAACAGAGATTGCACAAGTTGTTTCATGGATGTCCGATATCACTAAGGTTCCATTAGTGGTAGATGCAGATACTGGATTTGGAAATTCTGTTAATATGCAACGAACTATAAAAATATTAGAAAAGGCAGGGGCCGCTGCCATTCAAATTGAAGATCAAGTCATGCCAAAGAAATGTGGCCATTTTAATGGTAAAGAAGTGATTTCTCAAGAAGAAATGATAGGGAAAATACATGCAGCTCTTGATGCGCGTCAAGATGAAAGATTGGCAATCATTGCACGGACGGATGCACTGTCTGTGTTAGGTTTTGATGAAGCAATCAAGCGTGCTAATGCGTACAAAGAGGCTGGTGCTCATGCCATTTTTATCGAAGCTCCACAAGAATATGAACAGATTGTAGAAATTCCAAAATTAGTCACAGGCATTCCACTTATTTTGAACTTGGTAGAAGGGGGAAAGACCCCTCTATTTTCTCAAACGGAAGTACAAGAAATGGGTTATCGCGTTATGCTTTGTGCCAATACGGTTTTACGTGGTGCCATTAAAGGAGTAAAAGATGCAGTGAACGTTTTAAAGCAAGAACAGTCACAGAAAAATATAGCACCATATATTTGCACATGGGAGGAACGTCAAGAATTATTTAAATTACATGAGATTAATAAAATGGAAGAAAAATATTCTGAAAAGTGAGAAAGTGGTGAATGCACATGGATGAAGTAAATTATGATCTTGTTATTGTTGGTTGTGGAGCAGCTGGAACAGCAGCTGCTTTAGCCGCAGCGGAAGAGGCAAAAGCTCAAAACCAATCACTCTCTATTGCAATTTTAGAACGTGCACCGTTTGAAAAACGGGGTGGGAATACCCGTTGGACTGCTGCGTATATGCGAATGGAAAACATTGATACACCGGCACCTAATTTGGTGGGCGACATGCGTGATTTTTCAGATAATTTAATTGATATTCAATATGCTGAAACATTGGAAAAAGAGGCTGGGCCAACGTTACGATGGGTGGAATCCAAAGGGGTTGAATTTGATTTCTTACCTACTATGTTTTTAACCGCTTCCCGGCCACGCTTATTACCAGTGGGGGGAGGTAAAGCGATTGTTGATACGTTAAGTTTACGCGCTCGTGCTTTAGGTGTCGAAATTATATATGAGGCTACAGCTTGGGACTTAACCCTTGATGATACAGGAGCTGTAAACGGACTACATGTACGTGTATCAGATGGCAGTAGCATCTACTTGAAAACCAATGCCGTAATTTTAGCGGCAGGTGGATTTCAAGGCAATAAAGAAATGATGGCTCAATATGTGGGGAGAGATGCACACAAAATCCCCCCGGTTTCAGAAGGTGGCTTGTTTAATAAAGGAGAAGCTATTCGAATGGCGATGCGTATTGGTGCAACAGGAAACGGACAATTCGATTCCTTTCATGCAGAGCCGGTAGACCCTAGGAGTAAGCGTGAGGAAGCGGCTGTTATGTTATTTCCATACGCAATTCTAGTGAATCAAAATGGTGAACGCTTTACCGATGAGGGTGTATCAACAATTGATGAGCAGTATGAAGAAGTAGCACGCAAAATCTTTTATACATGCGAAAATCATGTTGCCTATATGATTACAGATCAAAAGATGTATACGATTCCAAATTATGAAGAGGCCTTACAAACCGATAGGCCACCAATTGTTGCGAATACCATCGAAGAGTTAGCCGACAAAATCAATGTAAATCGTGAAAACCTGGTGCAAACGGTAGATAATTTTAACGCTGATTGTCCAACTGGGGAATTCATTTATGACAAAGTAGATGGTTTAGCGACGACGACATTAGCTTTAAATAAATCGAATTGGTCGATTCCTATTAATGAGGGGCCGTTTATTGCTTATCCCATACATTGTTGCAATGTATTTACAAACGGCGGGCTTGCAACAGATGTCGAAGGTCGCGTGTTAACAGGTGATGCAGTACCGATTCCTGGTTTATATGCTGTTGGTGAAACGTCAGGCATATATTATGGAAAATATCCAGGCGGTACATCCGTATTGCGCTGCTTAGTATTCGGACGTCGTGCGGGTAAACATGCCGTGTCGTATATAGATAGCTATCAAACGATTTAATGAAGGAGGAGGTCTTAAATGGAACTAGAGGGAAAAGTGGCACTTATAACAGGTGCCAGTAAGGGGATTGGGAAAGAAACCGCCATTTTACTGGCTTCCTACGGAGCAAAGGTGGCCATTTGCGCCCGAGATCTGCAGGAATGTGAAAACGTGGCAGAGTTTATTCAAAACACTTATGGCACGGAAGCAATTGCCGTTTCATGCGATGTAGCGAATGAAGAGGAAGTGGAGGCGGTTGTAGAGAAGGTTAGGGAACAACTTGGGAAGGTTGATATTTTAGTTAATAATGCAGGAGCAATGCTTTTAAAACCTTTTACTGAAACATCGACTTATGAGTGGCAAAGGATGTTTGATGTGAATGTGCATGGCCCGTACTATTTCTGCAAACAAGTTGTAAAGGAAATGAAGCAAAAAAATGATGGAGTTATTGTGAACATTTCATCTATATGGGGTACTAAAGGTGGTCCGGATCGCAGTGCTTATATCACTTCAAAACATGCTGTAATCGGTTTTTCGAAAGCATTGGGAGAAGAATTAAAACCTTATGGCGTGCGAGTGAATGCAGTATGTCCGGGACCTGTCGACACGCAAATGACCGCAGCACTAGGCGGAAATATCAATAAGGCAGGATGGCTGCATCCCATCGATATAGCCTATGTAATCGTGGATTTAGTTTTACCAAAGAGTAAGGCTATATCGGCAACTTCTGTAGAAGCATTTGGTGCTGGAATGCCAGTTGGAATTACAAAATAATGAAATGGGGGAGTTTATAATGACAGAATTGAAACAGGTTTACACACAACAAACAATTACATTGGATTTGGCTAAGGAGATACTTAAAAAGGCAGAAGAGAAAGGGAAAGAGTTAGGCATGAACTTTGCGATTTCTATCGTGGATAAAGCGGGAAATTTAAAGGCGTTTTCTGCTATGGACGGTACGCCTGTCTTGGCATTGGAAATCGCTCAAAATAAGGCATTTTCAGCAGCCGCTTATAATCGTGCGACACATGAATGGTATGATCGCTTGAAGGATGATCCACCATTAATGGCTGGATTAGTACATACAAATCGCCTTGTGGTATTTGGTGGAGGATATCCAATCCAGGTAGATGGTGAGTGCGTTGGGGGGATTGGTGTTAGCGGTGGGCATTACACGCATGATATGCAAGTGTGTGAAGCCGGGCTAAGCGTTTTGTTAGCAGCAACAAAGGAAGTATAAGGTAATGAACCAAGTAGATGTGATTATTGTCGGGGCTGGGATGGCTGGCCTATGTGCCGCACTGGAAGCTACCGAGCAAGGATTAAGCGTCGCTATCTTTGAAAAACAAGATACCATTGGGGGCAGTTCCCTTTTAAGCGGTTGTTTTATGGCCTTTGCTGGAACGGATTTTCAAAAACGTCTCGGCATCCAAGACTCAACTCCTAGTTTAATAGAAGATATGTTAACGGTTGGCCAGCATCAAAATGATGAGGCGCTAGTAAAAGCGTATGGAAAACATCAACTGGAAACATATAACTGGCTCGTAGCACATGGTATTCAGTTTCAAGATTGTCAGGCAGTGAGTGGCCATTCTAATCCAAGAGGACATACAATCATACCGGAGCAAGCAATTTACACGCTAAGGAATAAGGCAGTGGAAAATGGAGCTATCTTGTATTTGAATAGTCCTGTAAATCGATTGATCATCAAGGAAGATACAGTTAAAGGTGTGGTATATGGACAGAAAGGTGAGAAAAAAGAATGCTTTGCCAATTCTGGTGTAATTTTAACGACTGGTGGATTTTCTCAAAGTGAAGAGATGCTACATTTATATGCCCCTCAATTAGATGGGACGATTCGCCTTGGAGGGACCGGGAATCAAGGAGATGGATTAAAGTTAGCCGCTTCTGCAGGTGCATGGTTAATAGATTTTCCGAATTTGAAAGGCACATATGGTTTTCATCCAAAATCGACTAATGAGGGAAAGCGCCAAGCCCATACATTCTATAAGGGTGGCATCATTGTAAATGAAGAAGGCAACCGTTTTGTGAATGAATCGATTTCTTACAAATTATTAGGCGATGCAGCATTACAACAAAAACAAAAAACCTTTCAAGTCTTTGATCAAGCAGTTATGAATGAAAGTGTAAAAAACGATGCTCTATATGATTTTGATCTTTTATATTCAGAAAATTTAATAGTGAAAGCAGATTCTTTAGAAGAGCTAGCTCTTATACTTCAATTACCTACTGAAAGCTTAATCCAGACCGTCGCATCGTATAATGATGGGATTGCTTCAGGAAAAGATGTATTTGGTAGAAGAACTTTAACTCATACATTTGGAACGCCGTTGCCAATTCAACAAGCACCATATTATGCCATGGAAACCGTTGCGGCTATGCTAGCGACATACGCTGGTGTACGGGTTAATACCAGAGCAGAAGTCATCAATCCATTCAATGAAGTGATTCCTGGTTTGTATGCGGCAGGTGAGATGGTTGGTGGATTCCATGGAGCAGGGTACATGACAGGGAGTTCTTTAGGGAAAGCGGCCATTTTTGGTAGAGTGGCAGCGAACCAAGCTATAAATAAGTTGAGGGATAAAAAATCATTAACAAAATAAAATGGACGCAGTTGTTCAGCATTCTTTTAAAAAATGGACGTCTGGATGAAGAGCCTCACAGGAGAAAGACCTTTACTGGTTTCAGTTATATAGAGACAATTAGTCTTTTGGAAAACCCATTCAGTGGGAGGGAATAGATATGAGCCAGAATATCAACATACAGGAAATAGAAAAAAGTACACTGAAGAAAACAATGGTAAGGATTTTGCCTTTTATTTTGGTTTTGTATATTGTTGCTTTCCTTGACCGGGTTAATATGGGATATGCTGCGTTAGAAATGAATGCTGAACTGGCGTTATCAGCCGAAATGTTTGGACTTCTATCAGGATTCTTTTATATCAGTTACTGTCTATTTGAAGTACCTAGTAATATGATTTTGCAAAAGGTTGGGGCAAAGTTTTGGATCGCTCGAATCATGATTACTTGGGGAATCATAGTCATACTTACTGGTTTCGTTCAATCGGCCGTGCATCTTTATATCTTACGCTTCTTGTTAGGTGTCGCCGAGGCAGGATTTACCCCTGGCATCATTTTATATTTAACGTATTGGTTTCGTGCCCGGGAACGTGGAAAAGCAACTGCAGCGTTTTTTGTTGCCCTCCCATTAGCTGCATTAGTTGGTGCACCACTCTCAACTTGGATTATCGATAAGATAGCTTGGGGTGGGTTATCTGGCTGGAGATGGATGTTTATTCTCGAAGGTCTCCCTGCTGTAATGTTAGGTATAATTGTGCTGTTTTATTTGACGAATCGCCCTGCCCATGCAAAATGGTTAACGAATGAAGAAAAGACATGGTTGGAAGGGGAACTAGAAACGGAAAGAAAGTTAGTTGCAAAACATAATAAAACCTCGCATAGGGGTATGCTGAAAGATTCGAATGTTTGGAAACTGTCAGTATTTAATATTGCAGGATTTGTAGCTGTGAACGGTCTGAATTTCTGGATACCGACCATTATTAAGAATCTTTCTGCGTCCGGTACTTCAAACATGGAAGTCGGTTGGCTTGCAATGATACCTCCATTGGTTGCCATACCTTCGATTTTATTTGTTGGTTGGAATGCGGACAGAACCAATAAGCATAAACAACATCTGGCTGTTTGTGTATCGATTGCTATGGTAGGCTTAATCGGTTGTGCATTTGTTACAACCATACCATTCATGATTTTAATGCTTTCAATAGCTTCCGCAGGACTATATGGAATTTCGGGTTCATTTTATGCTTATTTAACCTTTTTCTTCAGTGAATCTACAGCACCTGCAGGAATCGCTCTCGTAAGTACTCTGTCATCCTTGGGTGGTTTTATTGGGCCGATGGTATTAGGTGTCTTAAATTTACAGCAAGGTATGCTAGTCATTACAGGGTTTATGCTTGTTAGTTTGCTGACGCTCATTACCTTAAATCAACATCATAGAAAGTTCACGATGAATGTTGGCGAGGAAGTATAAACCGATAATAGACTTCGATAGTAATAATGTAACATTCCTTTTTCGTAAATTGCACACGTTAACTACTATTATAGGAGGTAACTTATGAAAATCTGGCATCAAAGTCTAACCAGCATTGAATCAGTCATTCCATATCGGGATGCTGTTTTAAAACATATTGATCGTATAGCCCGTCCGGGAGTAGAGGTTGTGCTCCACGGAATGGAAAAAGAAACCTACCCAACGAATTACCCTGGACACTTTATTACTTATTCTTATCTACAAAACTTGCATCGTGAACAATTTGTTCGCGCGGCAATAATGGCTGAAAATGCTGGATATGATGCCATGTTCATCGGTACAATCCCAGATGTGGGTCTGTTAGAAGCCCGTACATTGGTAGATATACCGGTTATCGGATATGGCCAAGCCTCCTTCCATATCGCCTCCATGCTTGGCGATCGAATCGGTGTTGTGAATTTCCTGGCTCCACTAGCAGATGAGCTTCGTCAAAATGCTGATCGGTATGGTTTAGGAGGGAAGCTCGGACCGATTGTTCAGACAGAGGTTGGTTTTGACGAAGTACTGGCCGGGTTTGAGAATCCAGAACCTGTAATAGCTTCATTTAAAAAGGCTGCTGAAAAGGCCATTGCTGAGGGAGCAGATATAATCGTACCGGGAGAAGGACCAATGAATGTATTCCTGGCAACCCATGGCATATCAAGGATTGGGGATGTTCCAGTGATCGACTCTTTTGCAGCTGGGATAAAGATGTGTGAATCGTTAGTGGATCTTAGGAAGAATTCAGGTGTTTATATGACTCGACGTGGGTTTTACAATTCAAAACCACCTGTAGAAGCAGTAGCAAGGCTTCGTGAACTTTACGGATTGGTTCCTGTTCCGGATTACAAAAACGACCATGGACTCCCAGTAAGAGGAAAACGATGAATCTAGTAGTTGTTGGGGCATAGGGAGAGAGCCAGCTTCAGGTATTTTTAGATAAATTAAAAACGTATGGAAGAGCTTTTTAATTAAGTATACTAGAGAGGAGCTAGACAATTTTATAGGATTTCTAAAAGAAATCAAAAGTTGACAGGAAAGGGTCAATGATCAAAGTGCTAACGTATAGGACGTAGGTTCAAGATGCATCAAGTGTGCGAATCCAATTTCAGAGCTGTGACAATATCGTTGTATCCTGTCATATGACAAGCATGTAGACCCATTTCGACAACACGGATTAAATTCCCATCTCCCAGTGGATACCATGGATCCATAATAGAATCTAGTACAAAACAAACATTAATTTCTGCTTCTAAAAGTTCCTTTAGCCTTGTTATTCCTCTTCGCTCAAGATAGCTGTCAAATCTTTCTTGTAAATGCAAATTAGCCTTCGGAAGTGCTACAAAATTAATATTTGATTGTTTTAGTTTCTTGAAAAGTTTGTATACACAGGCATCATTATAAGAGCTCATTGCGGTTGTATGGCTTGCTGTTACAAGCTCACCCATTCCTAATTTATAAGCTTCGGCAGCTACTGCCTCTACAAATCTTGATTGTTCATCGTCAATCTCATCACTTATTCGGAAATAATTGCAAAGTGAGGATTCATGATTTAAGAAATTTACAATCATCACTTCTTTATGTAAAAGTTAATGTAACAGGTGAATCGAATTCGATAAATACATTATTTCTGGATTGTATACTGAATCTGATTTTATTGGTTATAATTTATGTACTTTGATGGATATTATTGACGGCACTTCTTAAGAAGTAAATCAAAAGTACAGGTATTAATTTTATCTTCAAGACAAGAGAATCGTTTATTTTTCAAGGTAACCTAAACGCAAAAACAAAGTTTATGCTCTGTTTTTGCGTTTTTTACTGTTTCTTTGGTTTTCGTTGCTTGGATATTGTATGTAGTCATTCATCAAGACAATAGAACCCTATCTATTCCTTATCAATAAATGATAAGGATTGTATCTGTGGTTTTTGGTAATTAGGGAATTAATTTGATGAAAGTAACCATTTTATTAATGAATATTTAAGGGTTTTCACCCATACATTGTTATGAATGAAATGAGGAGGGGGTTGTTTGAAAACTAAGATGCGACTCAGTGATTACATCTCTGATTTAGCGGAAAAAAGAAAGCAGGAGGTTATTAAAGAAAATGATATATATGAAACAACTACAGGTATAACTTCACCTCTTGGAGCCACATCAACTGAAGAAATTAGAATTTTTAATGAATATATGGAGCAAGTGAATTTAATGAATATTACTAAGGCGGCTCCAGAAAAAAAAAAAATACTTGTTTTGAGGAAATTTTTCAAAATGAAACGAAATCAACAGGTTGTTATTAATTTGAAAAATGATGATAAAATCATTCAGATGCTTGGAAAGGTGACTGCTATTGGACGCGATTTCGTGATGCTAACCAACTTGAATGAGCGGATATGGCTACCTTATCATGCCATTGAATCAGCTAACCTTCCTACAGGAATACCGAATTTCTCAAGCAGTCATCAGTATTTTATTTTTGATAACGATTTAAGACGAAAGCTGCTAAATAACTTTGGTGAGACGGTGTCTAAGAGAGATGTATTAATTCAGCAATTTTTCGAGGAATCTTTAGCTACAAACTTGGTATCTTGGCGAAAAACGTGGGTGAAAATTCGAACCGATAAAGAAATAGTATTTGGGAAAATTCAGAGTGTAACCCAACAAAAACTAATACTTCTTTTATTTAATGAGAAAATCGAAGTTGATTTAACACATACTACAATTATTCAAAGCATACGGTTCATTAATCTTTTATCGCTTTTAGGGAAGAAACGATTTGGCCTGTTTTAAATAAGAATTTTTTCTTATCTGTGAATAGTTCGCCTGAAGAATGGTGCTTACTTTAAAAGAGGAGGGGTAGCATGAGTGAAAAAAAAAATCGAAATGACGAAAACAAAGATGACAAATTAGATAGAGAGTCGAATGATTGTGATTGCTCTAAGGAAAGTAGTGAAGAAAGTTGTAAGGAGAGTAGGGAAGAAAGTTGTAAGGAAAGTTGTGAAGACGATTTTTTTAGAGAGCTAAATGAATTTATTGGAGAGGAATTGTTAGTAGTAACAGAAACAGCACAACTAAATCTGTTAGGACAGACATTTAGACCGATTTTTGTTGGTCCGTTAGTGGAAGTGGAAGAAGGTCATATTACTCTATTTCCAGTAACTATAAAAATATTAAATGCACCTTTCTTTAAATTTCCGACACCATTATCTATTCCTTTGGAAAAAATCGCTCATTTCACACCAGGTTTTGATAGCGATACAAGGTTTCCACTCGTTTAATAGAGATACTCTGCGGCAAAGGAGGTTTAGTTGAATGAATAATGATTATTTTGATTGTCAGTCGATTAATACAATTCATGATGAGGCACTTGTTAATAATTTTAGAGATGGGATTGGCCTACGAGCTCTCATATTAACGCCATCTTATCCGTTTATGTTTATCGGAGAAATTCTTGATGTTGTTGAGGATGTTGCTAAAATTTGTGTGGAAATAACACAATTTTCCCAGTTGGAAAATCGAAATTGGTTTGTCCATATTCATAACATTGAAGTGTTCTATATAGAGCGGCCTGGAAAACCAAGAATTCCAGAACTAGATGATATGAAGTAAGGCACCAAGAGGAGGGAATATCATGATCAGACGCTATCATGTGGTGGCCATTCCTATCAGAATTGTTGTAAATAATTTTGGTGATCATAATCCAGATGGAAGAATGTATGTATTAAAAGAAAATGAAGCGAAAGTAAAAGAGCTTGTTAAAAAAAATCCATTTAAACCAGTAGAACTTGTGCAGCCTCTTACTATCAGGGCTAATGCTGGTGATACAGTAGAAATCCTTTTTGAGAATCAACTTCCGTTTGCAACTGGTATGCATTTTCAGGAAGCCAGTTATGATGTGTTAACGTCAGACGGAGCGAATGTTGGGTTTAACCCAAGTTCGTTAGTTGAATGTGGAGAAAAGATTCTTTATAGGATTTTAACAGATGTTGATGGCATTTATTTTTTCACTGATCTTGGTAATGTATCTAGTACTGAAGAAGGCTCAAGTATTCAAGGACTCTTTGGTTCGTTACTTGTACAAACAAGAGGTTCTTGGTGGACGGATCCGGTGACAGGTGGAGAGCTGAATAGTGGTGTTTTTGCTGATATTCATCATCCATTTCTACCTTCGTTTAGAGAGTACGCTTGGGTTTTTAATGATGAAATGGAAGTGGATGATTTAACTGGAAATAGAGCTATTAATATTCGTACAAATCAAGAAACAGAATCTTTTCACGGCGTAAATTACCGCTATGAGCCACTTCATAATCGTATTAGGTTGATAGATGAAGGCGTTGTAACTCCTGAAGCCGATGGGGAAGAAGTTCATCATGATTCCTGGGTTTTTGGAGATCCTGCCACACCGATTTTACGTGGATATAAAGGAGATCCTGCGGTTATCCGAATGATACACGGTGGTGCAAAAGAAACACATGTGTTTCACTACCATGTCCATCAATGGTTAAGAGATTCAAAGAATGTGAAATCAGAAATTATTGATGCTCAGGCAATTAGTCCACAATCTCATTATAATGTCATACCATTATACGGTCTTGGAAGCTTACATGGAGCAATTGGAGATGTGATTATCCATTGTCATTTATATCCACATTTTGAAGTAGGAATGTGGGGAATTAATCGAATCTTTGATACGCTTCAAGATGGTAGTCAATGTTATCCTAATGGCGTTCCAATTGCTGCTCTGCAGCCATTGCCTGATCGACCTTGTCCCCCTCGACCGACGAAAGAAAAGCCTGGTTTTCCAAATTTCATTCCCGGAAAAGTCGGTTGTAAAGCACCAAGACCGCCTCTTGGAATCGTTGGTGGTCGCGAAATGACAAATCTTGAAAAAAATGCAGCTGTACCAAACGCGAGACCTGGTGCTGTTTTTGTAGATTCATGTTTAGGAAATCCAGTTGTAGTCGAATTTGATGTCTCACTAATCGAGATGCCCCTTGTTTACAACAAACAGGGATGGCATGATCCGAAAGGAAGGTTATACGTTTTAGATCGGGATCTAGATGATGTACTATCGGGTAAGAAAGAACCAGAGCCACTCGCTCTCCACATTAACGCAGGTTCATGCATTAGGCTAAACTTTACGAATCGGCTGCCACATGTCTTGGATGGTGATGCTTTCCAACTTGTAACGAGAACATATGAAGCTGGTTTTCATATCCACTTTGTTAAGTTTGATGTTCTTGTAGCGGATGGTGCAAATGTCGGTTGGAACTATGACAGTTCCGTTCTACCAGGTGAGACAATACGTTATGAGTATTATGCGGATACAGAATTGAAAGCCTTTTTCTTCCACGATCATTTATTTGCAGTTTCTCACCAGCAACATGGAGTATTTGGCGCAGGAATTATTCAACCTCGCTTCTCGCAAGCTCTCGACTCTTGTACGGGTGAGAAAGTAGATGTAGGAACACAAGTAACCATTACAAATCCATTAATCCCTGATTATCGAGATTTTGCTTTATTTATCCAAGATTTCACTTTATTATTTGATGAAAATGGAAATCCTCTTGCGCCGCCACCATTCCCTGGTTCACAAGAAGATCCTGGTGTGTTTGGGGTTAATTACAAGAATGAACCGCTTCAGTTTCGACTTGGGAAAGATTGTGATCCAGCCTATTCCTTTAGTTCATTTGTGAATGGAGACCCTGTAACCCCAATATTAAGAGCTTATAGCGAAGATCCTATTCGCATTCGCTTATTACAAGGCGCTCATGAGGAGTCGCACACTTTTAATCTACATGGATTAAAGTGGAAGATGGAGCGTCCTAGCAATGATACAACTCTTTTATCCCAACGACATATCGGGATTTCAGAATCGTTTACGTTAGAAATGGATCTTCCGCTTCCAGGTGATTATTTATGGGCATTTGAGGATGAAGAAGATGTCTGGAACGGTACGTGGGGCTTAATACGGGCATTTGATCAGGAAGTAAACGACTTAATACCTTTACCAGATAAACCGCTTCCCCCGCGAAGAACAGAACCATTGCCTGTAAAGACGGGAAAACCGCCTACCCTTGCGAATCCATTATGCACATTACCGCCTGAAATAGCAGATGATCCACCAGTTCGTTGTTATCGCGTTGTCGCATTTCAAACACCGATTATTTATAATTCCTTTGGTGATCATGATCCATTTGGCATTATTTTTGCCCTTGAAGAAGATGTTGAAGATATTCTGTGCGGGAAGAAGAACCCTGAGCCACTCATTTTAAGAGGAAATGTAGGAGATCTTGTCGAGGTTACGCTAACAAGTCAGCTTAAATTTGAATTATTTCCTTTCCCAGATGGAATCCATCCATATCCACCTGTGAAAGAACAAGCATTTTATCCTCCGTCATTGAGGATTTCACTACATGTTAGTTTACTTGATTATGATGTTAAAACATCTAGTGGTGATACAGTCGGTTTTAACCCAGATCAAACTGTTGGACCTGGAGAAGAAATCACCTATCGCTGGCATGTCAGTGAAAATCTTGGAAGCTGTGTCATGTTTGATATGGCTGATTTACGAAATCATCGTTCATTCGGTGCATTTGGAGCTTTTATCGCTGAACCACGCTTTACGACTTATCTAGACCCGATGACTCTTGAACCAGTATGCACAGGTGCTAGTGTAGTTCTTTCTAATCCCCTATTGGGTAATTCTCGAGAATTCGTCCTAATTATGCACGATGGTGTTCGACTCGTTGATAAACAAGGGCAGTTAATTGTTGATCCGCTAGCGGGTGTGATACCAGTTGCAGAGCCTGACGAGGAAGTAGATACGTACGATAATGGTTCGCGAGGTTTTAATTACCGGTCGGAAAGATTGATTAACCGCTTTAGAGAAAGACCGATTTTAAGTGATTTATTTAGTTCAAAAGTTTTTGACGATCCTGCTACACCTGTTTTTGAAGCGTACCCGGGAGAGGGTGTTGTTGTCCGTTTGACACATCCATCTGAACGAAGAAGAGCTCATACGTTTCATATTCATGGACATAAGTGGAAATTTGACCCTAGAGAATTGGATTCCCGATCTGATTCATATGTCGGACATATAGTGCCAGGACATGCGGAAGATTTACTGTTAATTGGTGGTGCAGGTGGAATATTGAATTGCCCTGGAGATTATATGTACCGATCAGGAAATATTCGCTGGGATATTGAGCAAGGAATGTGGGGAATCATCCGTGTCCATGACAAAATTCAAACTCATTTGCCAAGTTTAGATAATATCTAACAAACCAGGGGATGATTCCCCTGGTTTGAAAGGTGGGGTGAAACCTAAGACTTAAGATGAAACATATTCGATTCCTTTATAATCTAGCTTTCTATAAGTTTAATCGATTCAAAAGGAACGATAAGAAATTGATCGCCTTTATTTTTTTTGTCTACATTATTTTTTAATAAAAGCTCTGCGAAATCTGTACCAACCAGAATTAATTTTCCTTCTACTGGCTTTGTTTCACCTTCAATAAAAAGCTTGATGTTACAACCACTTAACTGATCTAACCGAAAGGCTAATCCATTCTTTAATCCACCTAATCTGATGCGAAAACGTTTATCGCAACATTCCCGATTATCACAACAATCGCAATGGTTATGGTGATCGCAGTCGTGTTTATCGCAGTCGTGCTTATGACAGTCGTGCTTATCGCAGTCGTGCTTATGACAGTCACATTTTTTACAGTTGCGTTTATTGCAGTTGCATTCGCGATGTATACTCATTTATTTTCTTCCTTTCTAATATTCTTTTTAATTACAGCGTTGAATTAAAGGAGTTAGTAAACAAACTTTTCTGATTGGGCAAGATTCCTTGGGCTGAATTTCAAAAAACTCATCAAAAATGCACAATACAGGTTTCTTGATACAACAGCAGCTGGATTGGCATGAGCAATTGTTATGGTTTCTGAAATTATTTTTGCAGTGATGCTGTATAAAAGCCTGGCGGACTGCCTCATTACAGCAATGACAATCTTCAAGGTTCGCCATTTATATATCTCCTTTCATGAAGGTATTCCCATTTTATGCTTGTCCGTGACATTTGAAATGTGCATTAGCCTTTTTGAAAAAATTTCCGATTGAAATTGTATGTTTGTCCTATTTTTTAGTAACCGTTAGGAATCAGAAACATAAAATGATTTATTAGAAACATAATATTTTTATTGACGAACCGTTAATAGGGTGGTGTAGATAGATGAGAGATAAATTGAAATTGTTAACTATTTTTATTTGTTTCATTAGTCTTTTAGTTTTTTTCTTTTTATTATTTATATTTCGAGATAACAATGAAATACCTGTCTTGGATAAAGTAGATCCTTTTGTTATGAATACTATTACAGGTGAACAGTACAATTTAGATAATAATAAAGTGAAATTAGTAACTTTTTTCTATACACAATGCCCTGATATCTGTCCAATGACTATGAATGATTTAAAAGACTTACAGCTTCAACTTCAAAAGGAAGAGTTATTCGGAACGAAAGTGGAACTACTTTCTATTACTTTAGATCCAGAGAATGATAGCAATGAGGTTATTAGTGACTATGCAAAAGCATTCGATGCAAACGATGATGGCTGGAAGTTTATGAGGGGGTCCACAGATGAGACGAAAGAAGTTGCAGGCATATTTAAAATGAAATATAAAAAAGTAAGTGGCGACTTTATTTCTCATAATACCGTAATGTATTTAATGGATGAGAAAAATAGAATTCGTGGAATATTTGATATGGCAAATACAAAAAAGGCTATAGATAAAAAAGAAATTATGGAAACAATTAGAAAATTAACTGAATAATAAAATACTAATAGAAAAACTTATTTCTCTTGAAGGGAGGTGATACAGTGATTAATAATAACAGTGAATTTTGTTGTCCAGAATTTGTTCCTCCAGGTGCGTGTGATGACTTTTGCATTCCGGAAGATTGTTGCCCCCTACGTTTAGATACTCCTAAATTTCCTTCCCCAACTTCATGTCTTCCCGAAGAGCAAACTATGGAGCTTGATAGACGGATTGATGCTGCAAATGAATTGCTTCTGAATTTTGGTTTATCAAATGAACAGTCAAAATTAGGGAAGATGAGATCACTTGAAGGCCTAATCGAACAATTGGTTGAAATTGAGTTAGATTGTGAAGAAGCAGAGGAAGAAATAGAGGTAAGTAAACCGACGTTGAAAATGACTTCGATTAAAGCCATTAAGGGTGTAGAGAAAAGGAATCAAAAAATATGGAGATGGAGAAAAAAGGTAGGTAAAATCCAAAAGAAACCACGTGTAGGAAAAAGGACTAATATTAAAAAGGTCTCTAAAAGAAAGAAGAAAGAAGTCGTAAACAAGAAAAAAGTAATTGAGAGGGATAACACAAAAATTTGTGGTGTCGTTTGCTTTGTTGGTCGGGATTTTGTTGTGTTAAGACAAAGCAACGAACAAATCATCATTCCATTATTAAAAATTATCTCTTTAAAAACGGATAGTCGTATTGTACAACCTTTGAATGAACCAGAGTTGTTAGATATAGACCCTTGCCTTCGTAGGTCACTAACCTTTAATTTTGGAGAAACAGTCTCCTGCTCACCAGAATTGATCGATATCTTTTTCAAAACCACGTTAGCTATTTTTTTATTAACGGTTTTGCATAAGAATTTGAAAATCAAGATTAATGATGAAGAATTTGAAGGGACTTTAGTGGAAGTAACGAATGAATCAATGTTGATCTCTTTGTGTAATGAGAAAGAAATGGACATACCTTTCCCTTCCATCTGTTTTATCACCATATAGTACGACAAGTCATTTTCTTGTTAGATAAGAATTAGCTGAGAATACCAAAATTGCACAAAAAATAATACTGTGAAAAAGCCGGAATATAGTGATATCCGGCTTTATTTTATATAAATATTACTTTCTTTTATGTTCCCGTTGAAATAGTCTTCTCATATATTATAATAAACGGCAAGAGGAGAGAAATAAGTAGTGAAACCTTCATATGTAAAACGAAATTCTCCCCCTAAGTTATATTTAGATATGGGGATGTCTTATTCCTCGAATCAACAATGTTATCATTCAAATTATAATACTGAATTTCAAAAAAAACTAACAAAACTTAATAATAAATTAGAGAGTAATGATGAAGTAATTTCCAATCTATCCGAGCAAGTTATAGAATTCCAAAGAAACCAAACAAAACTTAATAATAAATTAGAGAGTAAAAATGAAATGATTTCTAATCTATCCGAGCAAGTTATAGAATTCCAAAGAAACCAAACAAAACTTAATAATAAATTAGAGAGTAAAAATGAAATGATTTCCAATCTATCCGAGCAAGTTATAGAATTCCAAAGAAACCAAACAAAACTTAATAATAAATTAGAAAGTAAAAATGAAATTTCTAATCTATCCGAGCAAGTTATAGAATTCCAAAGAAACCAAACAAAACTTAATAATAAATTAGAGAGTAATAATGAAATAATTTTTATTCTATCCGAGCAAGTTATAGAATTCCAAAGAAAACTAAAGGAGCTTAGTGATGGATTGGATAATAATAACAAAACGATTCCTATGTTCTCTAAGCAACTTAATGTGTGCTTAGAGCGTTTTCAAGAAATAAAAAGGCAGTTTACCAAGTACGATTCGATCCTATCAGAAGAGCTGTCAACAAGAAATGAGATGTTTCAATATCCTTTTATATCAATTTTAAAAATGTTGCCTAGTAATTATCCTCTTCAAAGTGTTTATGTAAATGGGAAAAAAGAGAGCGTGACAAAATTTTTAAGTTTAAACAATCAAGATAAACTTGTTTTTTTTCTTGATAATGAAAATGTAAAAACTTTCGAGTGTTCTACTATAGATGGGATTGTATGGGGAGATGAATAGTAGTTGGTATTATAGGATTCGTCAGATAACTTTGAACACTTTTGGCTGAATTAGAGTGGCCACTTTACCGGAAATTAGAACATGCACAATGTCACTTTACATGGAGCCACTACGGGTAAGATATGAGCCATGAAGCCAGATAAACCAAGGTTTATCAGGCTCAGTTAAAATAGACTATCATGCCCGTCTCTCCAAATAAGGTGAACATCATTACTGGAAAATGGTGTGCATCCTGATTCAGCATTTTCAGGTAAGAAAGTGTTTATTTCTACTTGGCGGTTACACTATGTTTAAAGTATAAAAAGTAAAGGGTTCCTAGTCTTTATAGTTATAAAAGACAAATTATATTGAATCTAGAAATCCTATAATTTGAATAATCAGTAACACCCTTTTTCTGGTTCTTCAGCTTGTCTAAATGATAAACCATTGATTTGTGCAGTGTCTAATGACACAACATTTCCTTCTGCTCCTACAAAGTTAGCTATCCCAGTATCGCAATTTAGGTATATAAATGTGCTAATTTCTATAGGTAATCCATTCAAATAAATAAGTCCTATAGGATAGTTAACTGGTAAACTCATAAGCAATTTCTTTAATTTATTTGCATCACATTTATTATTCATTAATACTTACCCTCTTTCTTAGTCTTACGTAGTGTAAGACATAGGTGAATTCGATTTAGAACTTTTATATAGATACGATTGAAAACGGACAGTGAATTACATGATTACTGTCCGTCCAATTTATTTGTTCTTCGACTGTATTACTAAAATAAATACAGCTGCATCACGATAAGGAGATTTTGTTCGAGCTTAAGCTACTATTCTTCTTCTGGTGCTTCTGCAGCTTCACCAAAAGAAACACCATCGATTTTTGCTGTATCTAATACTGTAAGTTGACCTTCAGCATCGATAAAGTAAGCTAATCCTGTATCGTACTGTAGATTTGAGAAGTTAGCAACTTCTACTGGAAAACCATTTAAATAAACAACCCCTATAGGGTAGTTAACAGGAATTCCCTTGAAAAAATCACTGAATTTATTTTTGTCAGACATATTTTCTCCACCTTTTATAATATTATCCTTTTAGTAGGATTAATATAATATATTAAAAGAATAGAATTTTGGTGTGGTCAAGTATAATGAAGTGGATTAAAAATAATTTTTAAAATATTTTTATTATTTGCGCAAATGTCATAATGCTCATCATATGTTATTAAAGAGGTGATGAAATGTCACAATGGTTTGGTATTTTATTGTATGGCAATTTCGTTATTACATTGATTGCTTATATGTATCTTTATAAACGGCGTAAATTGATTGGATTTCATCTGGGAATGAACATTGCTATGATTACTGGAGGAGGATTGGCTTTTGTCACAGGTGTCATTTTAATTAGCCAATACCCATTACATTACATGGAGATTACCGTTGTAGCAACATTAATTGGTATGATCATTGGTAGTTTATTTGGAGGTTTGTTCGATTATCAAACCCTTTTAACCGGTTATATTAATGGACTATTAATGGGAATCATGGCTCCAATGATCGGAGCTGCTGCCTCAGATAGCATTATTTTTATACTATTTCTCGAATTATTTATAATCGGATCATTTGCTATGTTACTGTTGTCCTCAAAATATGCTTAATGAATTGGGGAGGTTTGCAATTGAAGTTTTTTTTGCTCATTATTCTTATTACTAATAGTTTGATTGGTTTCATAAGTTTTCGATTTCTTAACAAATCAAGGCTATTATTCAGTGATCGATTCGGTTTTATTGTAGCGTTTACAGGCAGTGCCGCTTTAGGACTTGTGACCGCCCTTAATCTCTTTTTATTATTTCCTGCTAACTTCGTAGTTATGAGTGTGATAAATATGTTTATTGGAATAGCTATTGGAATGGCATTTGGTGCGATGCTCAATACGCAATCGTTCATAGCTGGTTTTTTTCAGGGGGGAGTTGGAGGGATAATGGGAACAATGATTGGGGCAGTAGCCTTAGATCCTTCTATATGTGGACTTCCATACTCATCGTTAAATGAACAAAATATTCTTTTGTTTTTTGGAATACTTAGCTTTGTCCTTGTGACAATTACTTTCAAAATATTATGTTTTTCTTTAAGGGTATAGATGCAATATAAGTTGAAGTGTTGTTTAAGATATCTACATGAAGGGTGTGGCACTGATTAGTATTTAGGTCCCGACTTGGTTTTCAATAATTGTTCTAGTTCATATGGACCCTACTTAATTAATTGAAATGCTTAGATTGGATGATGGAGAAGAAAAAATATGCATTCAATAAGAGAAGACTTCATTTCAAATACAAAAAAAGAAGTGTTAGTTCATTAGTGATATGATAAGGTTTGTTTACCCAGTGCTTCCTAATAATGGATGAAGATTTCTTTGTTTACCTTTTGTGCTTTTTACCGCTTAAAGGGTCATTTATATAAACATAATCACCCTCAAAACCAACGAGTGCTACAGCATGGAAATATAGTGGAGTTACGATTTCTTTGCTATCGCATCTCCAGGACTCCCATCTATCGGGTGTTTTATAATCTCCTGTAGTCGCAACCACTATAGGTTTTTTCATTTGTACTTGATTTAGTACATCATTGAAGGATTCTCCTGTTAGATTCATTGTGCGATGTGGTAGATATTGTTTTATTAAATCTTGAAATGGTTCAACATAGATTGCACATCCCTTAGTTTTTCCAGTAATATCTCCAACAAATCCTTTATTAGGATCACCCCAACGGACAATATCTCCCTCCTTATTCGTAAAAAGTGGTTCGTTATCTTTTTTGATTTTGTCAGCTAATTGCATTTTATCAACTTTTATTCCAGCAAACTGTAGAAACATAGCTAAGCTTGTAACTTCACAGCCGTATTTAAGTTCAGGGTTTTGTGATATTAAGGGTACATCCAGAATGATTTTTTGGATTTTGAAACAGCTTAAATTGGCTGTGTATGTTGCTGTTCAATATTCTTAATCTCCACACTAGATGTAGGCTGTTTATCCAGTGGTTGCTTCTCTGAACAACCAAATAAAAGTGTAAAAAGGAGCATTCCTGTTAGAAGCTTTGATTAAGTCCGTATAATTGTGTAAAAAAAGAGAGTCATTTTATCCGCTCTTGGAAACAATGGTTTCTACCCGAAATAACATTAAAAAGAGGAATAAAATGAATCAGTTAAAGTTTAGTTTTACCTTGATGACGATCTTTTAAAAGTATCCATTTTGAATTCTAATCTTGATACCGTGATTAAATCAGCGGTTGTGTTGATCTTAAATGAGTCTATAGAGAAAGAGAGAGATAACTATCTACAAGTATCATCTTATGAGCGCTCTACCGAGTGTCAGGATTATCGGAATGGCTATTATGAACGTGACTTTACGATGAGTATTGGCAAGATTAAATTGAAGGTACCCATAACACGTAATGGAGACTTTTTCCCTTCTGTTTTTGAAAAATATGACCGGTGTAATCAAGCACTCGTTCTTTCCATGTTGGAGGTATGTTTTTAATACAATAAACTATGGGTGAGCTACTCTCATTTATATTTCTTTGGTTCGTGCTACAACATAATGTTTTTTTGAATATTCTGTTTATTTGCATGGCGTTAGTCCCTTTGGTACACTATCCAGAAGTACTTTTCAGTTTAGTTACTGGGATTTATTATAGCATTGCATAAATTAGATGTATGACCTTTACATAAATCATGTATCAGTACTTGTAAGCAGTGTGGAGCTCTCGAAACATAAAAATGGGGAGCAGGAAAATTTTCTCGAAAATATTTTAGAGTTGTACAAAAACATTACAATTAACAATTTGCTGTGTTACTAATAATGAAAAATCATTCGTTCCCTCATGCTGCAAGATTTGCGTGAGGGGCTTGTATTTTATCTGGGATTTTCTTTGAAGATTATCTATTAGTAATAAAATAAGGAGGAAAAAATGAATAATTATAAATTGACCATTCAATATGATGGCGGGCGCTATCAGGGATGGCAACGACTCGGTGATAGTGAAAATACGATTCAGGGGAAAATAGAAAATGTATTAACGGAAATGGTAGGGGAACCGATTGAAATCATTGGATGCAGCAGAACGGATTCCGGTGTACATGCGCTTTCTCAAATAGCCAATTTTAAGATGAATTTAAATATGACTGAATCTGATGTCATGAACTATTTGAATAGATATTTACCACGAGATATCAGTATTGTGGAGGTTACATTGGTTCCTGAACGTTTTCATGCCCGTTATAATGTGAAGGATAAGACCTACTTGTATAAGATCTGGAACGAACCATATACAAATCCATTCATGCGAAAGTACAGTATGCATGTTGAGGAAAACCTCAATATACCAAGCATGATAGAAGGTAGTCAATACTTTATAGGCAGCCACGATTTTACGGCTTATTCAAATGCAAAGTCAAAGAAGAAATCCATGGTGCGTGAAATATATTCTATTGATATAGAAGAAATTGCAGGCTTCATCGAAGTTAGAGTGCGAGGTAACGGTTTCCTTTATAATATGGTTAGAAAGATTGTCGGCACGTTAATAGAAGTTGGGCTGGATGAAATAGATGCTAAGAATATACCAAGTATTATAGAATCGAAAGAAAGAATCCAAACGGGTCGTATGGCAGACCCAGCTGGGTTGTACTTGGAAACTGTAGAGTTTTAAAACAGACCAACGACAAGATTAAACTCAAAAAACCAACTGAAATTGAAGTTGGTTTTTTTTGAGTTATTTATTCATTTACTCTCTTCAATTGGAGATTATATCTCAAAGTTTCTTCGTCTGAATATAGTTTATATCCAAGACTATCACTGTAGCTAAGAAATACTTTATTCGGTAAATGCTTTTTGGATTCACTTGATATTAATATAGGCACTCCATCGATTATGAATTTCTCATCTTCTTCTGTTTGATTATCAATTTTCAGTTCGTGTTCCACATAAATAGAACAGCTTCTAAGGTAGATGGCTTCGATTCGTATACCTTCGTTCTCTTTATAATCCACTTTTCTTAATTGTTCTACTGCTTCCTTTTTAAGCTCAATATGCATTTAACAACACTCCAGTTAAAAATTATTTATCATGAATATCAATACAAAGAAAATTATAAACGACTGGTTAAACATTCTATTCATTCATATACCCAATTGTTTATAAACTAATGTGTCCATTAAATGTTAAATGAAGAGATATCTTATGTAAAAGCTGCCTAGATAAAATCCCCCTAGTTACCCATTAAAAAAAGGGCTAAAGAGTAAGTGGCAAAATAGTAGAGGCTGACAATTCTACTCTTTGGAGGATGTTAGCCTTCTACCTTCAGAATGAAAGGGGTTCATATACTTTAAAATATGAAAGAGCTATGTGTTATATGATAAAAGTAATGCTATAATAGGGTACTCAAGTAGATTGGGTAGCCTTTTACCTACATTGAAAGGGAATTATCCGAAACTTCTTCCTTTGTTTAATTCGGAAACACTATCGGAGGTGTGTTAATATGAATAAAAAATGGACTATTGAAAATATCCGTGACTATGTCACGAAGAATTCCGATAGTGAATTACTTTCTACTGAATATCTTGGGTACTCTCAAAAACTACAGTTTAAATGTTCATGCGGAAATATCTTTGAAAAATCTTTCACTAAATTTAAAGGGAGCAATCAGAGAAGTTGTTCAGATTGTTCAGCTCCTAAACCTTCACGTTGAATTTTAGGGAATAAATCACTAAGGAATATTCAAATCCTGCCGTAACCAAATCGGAAAAGTCGTTCAACATGCTGAGAAATCAGTAGTTGAGCGACTTTTTTTATTAATTATGACTGTTGAACATACAAGCCTCTCATTCGAAATCTTGTAGAATTCAGGCCATTATAGGGCTGCCAATTCGAGGCCTTTTGAATGTACAATCATAAATTTTATCCAGGCTGGCAGTATTTTTATGAACACTTGCTAATACAATATTAAAGGTATTTTATTTATGCATGATATTGGGGGCATAGTATGAATTGGAATGAAAACTCACAAGGTTCAAATATGGGAACAGCTACAGGAATGTTTGTTGCACGGTCTTTAGATGAAATTCGCTTTTGGTCTAGAATTATGAAGGAACACTCTTTATTTCTTAGATTGGGTTTTAGATGTGACGATACACAGTTAATTGAAGAAGCAAATCAGTATTATCAATTGTTTGAAAAAGTTGAGCAACAATCACATTCTTTTACAAATCAAACCGATCCAGAACAAATTAAAAGGTTTAATTCGGAAGTTCAACAGGCTGCGACAGGTATATTTGCCTTTAAGAGGAAAGTGTTAGGACTGATACTAACCGGTCAATTACCAGGAGCAAACAATTTCCCGCTTTTAGTGGACCATACAAGTCGAGAAGCAAATTATTTTAGAAAACGGTTAATTGAATTAAATGAAGGGAAGTTGAAACCACTTCCTGATGCAATAATCAAAGAGAATGTTTTTTTCTTAAGAATTATGGCCGATCATGCCAAATTCATTGGACATCTCCTTGATCCATCGGAAAGAAAGCTTGTGGATATGGCAAGGGAGTTTAGCAATGATTTTGATCAATTGTTGTTTCAGGCTACAGACTTAGAGTCTATGAAACCACAATCAAAGACCGGTCCTCTTTTAGATCAGTTTCTTGATCAGAATAGGGTATCTGTAGTTTCGCTTCGAGATTTCAAGAAAACAGCTCGGGATCTAATTGAGGAATGTAAAATTAAGAGCATTATCCATCCTTTATTAGCAGACCATGTTTTCCGTGAAGCTGAAAGATTTCTTGAAATTATTGACATGTTCGAAGCACATCTTACAAAGTAATTAACTGCGAAAAGATTGATGAAGCAAGTGCTATAGTGTTACAGGTCAATGCGCTGGATCAAACATTGATTATTAATAATACAGTATGTTAACTAACGGAACCATCTTTGAATTATCTAAATCAAAAAGCAAAAATCTTAAATCCAATTAATTTAAAATAAAATTAGTTTGACACGTAGGGCTAGGGCTTCATATTAAAAAGGGATAGTCTCTCAACTTTGAGAGGCTATCCCTTTTTTTGCATAATTAAGATTTTTATTGAAGTCTATTAGCTTGGTCGGGCATTCAAAAAAATATTACATGCCTTTTGGTCGAACTTTCAGGTATCGTTGAAAGTAGATGTAGGGAAACCAATGTATAGATTGCCATCAAAGTGTAATCATTCATTGCTACTACTATAGTAAATCAGATTTATCTGGATAGATATAGGAAATAAATTGGTTGAGATGTGGGCATTTATAAGGAAGTATTATGTTTAATTCCATCATAGTTAAAGGGTGCCCGACAAGGACACCCACATAAACCCTTAAGAGGGCATACCTATAATAGCTTTCGGTTCTAGGAATTCCTCAATTCCATAATCACCCCATTCACGACCGATTCCTGACTGTTTGAAACCGCCGAATGGAGCAGAGAAGTCTGTTTTTGGATTGTTGACCGTGATTTGGCCGGCCCGAATGTTTGAAGCCACTTTGAACAATTCATCTGGATTTTGACCGAATACATACCCGGCTAAACCATATTTTGTGTCATTGGCTATTTCGATGGCTTCATCGATGGTTTCATAAGTCAGTATGGACATGACAGGTCCAAAGATTTCTTCTTGGGCAATGGTCATGTCGTTTTTTACATTAGTGAAAACGGTGATTTGTGAGAAATATCCTTTATCAAGTCCTTCTGGTTTTCCTGGCCCACCAGCGACAAGAGTGGCTCCTTCTTCTGTACCTTTATTTATATAAGACTGAACAGTTTCCCATTGCTCTTTAGAAACTTGTGGTCCCATGAAGGTATTTTTATCTTGTGGATCGCCTACGGAAAAATCAGGAAGTGCTTCTTTGACGGCTTCAATGAATTCATCATGCATCGATTTTGGAATGATGGTCCGTGTTGCCGCTGTACAAACTTGTCCGGTATTCATCGCAACATTTAAAATGGCTGTTCGTGCCGCATCTTTAACATTTGCGTCTTTTAAAACAACTAACGGAGATTTCCCTCCAAGTTCAAGTGATACTTTCTTTATATCTTGAGCCGCATTTTCCATGATTTTCGCACCCACGGGACCAGAACCGGTGAAGGAAACGAAATCAATACCTGGATGAGAACTGATGGCGTCCCCAATGGTTGAGCCGGCCCCATTTACTAAATTGAATACCCCTTTAGGTAATCCGGCTTTATCAAAAATCTCTGCTAGGATGATTGCCGCAAATGGTGTCATGGCGGCAGGTTTTAGTACGACCGTGCTACCTGCAGCAAATGCACTTGCTAGTTTGGTAGAGGGTTGATTTGTCGGGAAATTCCAGGGGGTAATAAGACCGGCAACGCCAATTGCTTCTTTTTTGATTAAGGTGTTTCCTCTTTGTTCAGTAAACTCGAAGGTTTTAAGGAGTTCAGCCGCTTTTTTAAAATGCTGTAAGCCCATCTCGTACTGAACCTGTTCACTACGAGTAATAGGAGAACCTAACTCTTCGGTTATAACTTTAACAAGATCATCTTTCCGGTTTTCATATTCTTTAGCAATATTCTCTAAAAGTTTAATTCTGTCTTCTATATCCATTCTAGAGAAGGAGGGGAAGGCAGCACGTGCTGCTTCAACTGCACGATCGACATCCTCTTTAGAACCAGCACTAATTTTCCCGATGACTTTTTCTGTAGCTGGGTTAATAACTTCAATCGTTTCTGTACTTGTGGAATCCACCCATTCACCATTAATATATTGTTGTATATAGTTATGCATTATTCCAGCTCCTTTTCTTCATTTATATTAGGTTTTTTCCCTGTATAATGAAGAGTAAACGTTATAATTACTTGTAACTGGATAGGATAGTTGAAAATGGGTTTAGGTACCAATTAATCTTAAATGATGTATCATATGGAAATTTAAATTTAAAATTCATAAACCTAAAATTATGTTTTCAAGCGGTGATAGGCAAGGTTTGATAGTTTTACTGCTTCCAATAAAATAGGGGGTGTGAAATACAAAAAAGGGGCTGTCCCAAAAGTCAGGAAAATGACTTTTAGGGCAACCCTTTTTTTATGAAATTTATGCACAAAAAAATCGCCCTTTTTAGTAAA
>NZ_JBNNST010000016.1:0-67082 GCF_050278025.1 Peribacillus sp. NPDC097197
CTCGACTTGCATGTATTAGGCACGCCGCCAGCGTTCGTCCTGAGCCAGGATCAAACTCTCCGAAGAAATGTTTGACTTGCTCATTTTGCTTTTTTTATAGTGTGTGCTCACTCAAAATTTACGTTGGCGCTTTGTTTTGTTCAGTTTTCAAAGAGCAATTTCGTTGTCGTTTACTTCGCAAGCGACTTATACATCTTATCATGTTTTCGTTTAGGTTGTCAACATGTTTTTTTGATGTTTTTTTATTTCGTAAAGCTTCGTTGAAGCTGCGAAAGCTGATGTCCCGCAGCGACATGTATTAATATAACACCTATATTATTATTGGTCAATACTAAAAATGATTTTTTAGTATATTTTTTTTAAACTTTATAAAATCGGTGATAAACATCGTGCCCTTTGGTCTCGACTATAATGGTATCCACTACTTTCTTTTCAATTAAGTATTCTAAAAGAACGCCTAGATCGATTGAATAATAACTTAGTTCTGGATGCTCCATTAACTCCGCTATGGTCCAAGATCCTTCTCTAGCATTCATTATTTCCAGTAGGTGTTGAGAACCGGCATTAGTACGGGAATAAATAAGGAACTCACTAGCTAGAAAAAGAAGCTCCAACCTTTTCTCCAGGGTTTCTTCACTGCTAATCAGTTCTTCGTACAACTTATATATTTCAGGTTCCATATGCTTCACTTGATTCCAAACCGTCACCTCTGGATGAAAACCTTGTTCTATTATTTCCAATCGAGCTAGATGATGTAGCGAGTGAACAATATGGTTATAGGCATCCAGGTAATGGCCATTCTCAAAAAAGTCTTTTCCATCCCTATACCTACGAATTAACTTTGCAAATTCCATTCCCATCTTCAGCTTTCTTCCATAGAAGGGAAACTCACGGATTTCGGTTTTTAAATGCTCCAGGTATTCATTTCGGTCGAATAAAATCTTCCCATTATAAATCCAATCCACGACTTTACGATTCGACCCTAATAAAATCCATTCCTTGACTTGCTCTTCTTTCACAACATGTAAAGCCGCTTTCTTATCCTGATAGGTATAGTGCTTTAAAAATACAGGTTCCTCTGCATCATCCACGATGACAAATAGGACATAATCAAACGTATCAGTGATGGGGCTTTTGTGCTCCCTTTTTTCTATTAACAAAATCCCTAATGTGGACTTCAAACTTGCTCGCTCTTGATAAATCGGGCGAAGGATATCTTCCATTATAAATTCCTCCAAAACCATTTTTCTTTTTACATTCGACAATTCTCTTCAAAAATCCTGTTTTCTGAGCCTAGATGTTCCTTCCTATTTTTCCTCGGGTCAACCATAAGTCATTTGTGTCCTTTATTTCTTTTTTGTTCCAACCTTAGTTTATGTTATAGTTAAAGTTATATTTTAGGAGGGTCTAACATGGCTAAATATTCTAGCAAAATCAATAAAATCCGTACGTTTGCTTTAAGTTTGATCTTCGTTGGCTTTATCGTGATGTATATCGGTCTATTCTTTAAGTCGCACCCTATCGTCATGACGCTCTTCATGGGTCTTGGACTTCTATTCATTATCGCAAGCACAGGCGTTTACTTTTGGATTGGGATGCTGTCCACAAAGTCGGTACAGGTTATCTGCCCGAACTGTGGGAAGCCTACGAAAATATTAGGTAGGGTCGATATATGTATGCATTGCAATGAAACGCTGACCCTTGATAAAAAGCTGGAAGGCGAAGAGTTCGACGAAAAATATAATCGCAAAAGCCTGAACGACTGAATGGAATGGATTTTAGTTACAGTGCTTTTGCAACAAAAAAAGTTCCAACCAAGTGGCGGAACTTTTTTTAATGCGCTTCTTTCTTTGCACAATCCGTGCATTCCCCATAGATTTCCATCCGATGGTGACTTACGTTGAATCCGGTGACCTGTGCTGCAAAGTGCTCGACCTCATCCAATGCAGGATAATCGAAGTCGACGATTTTACCACAGCTTTCGCAGATAACATGATAATGATTCGTTGTTACGAAATCAAATCTAGCTGACGAATCGCCATAGGTAAGCTCTTTGACCAATCCCACTTCACGAAACACACGCAGGTTGTTATAAACCGTAGCCACACTCATATTCGGAAACTTGCCTTCTAACGCTTTATAAATATCATCAGCAGTAGGATGCGACATGGAGTCTATCAAATACTCAAGAATTGCATGGCGTTGAGGAGTTATTCTTACACCGGTATCTTTAAGGGAATCCAACGCTTCTTTCAACTGAACTTCAGACACCGTCATCCACCTCTTTTTCTAATTAAGTATGAATTATTACATTGTAATGTTTATAAATAGTGTACTCCCCATAAGCAAGCTTTGTCAATATATCTACACCCTTAGTTTATTCCTCATTCATTTAATTATTTCCTGTTTTTCTAGTTGGTCCTAGTATCCCTTTTTAGGGTCGATGATATTAATGAAATCCTTTCCGTCTTTTAGGTAGACTTTCATGTTTTCCTCAAAGATTGAAAAGGTCCTTGGTAAATATTCGCCGCTTTTGCTTGATAGGTGCGGGGTTACCGTGACCTGCTCCATATTCCAGAATGGGTGGCCCTTCACTAGCGGTTCAGGTTCGAATACATCCAGTATCACATGAGCGAGTTCATGCTCCTGCATGGCCTCTATGAGCACGTCTTCCTTGAACAGATCTCCCCGTCCTATATTCACGAAGACGGCTGTACGTTTCATTGCCTTAAAATGTTCTTTCTTTAACAAATCCTTCGTTTCATCCGTACTAGGCAAGACGCTTACGATATAATCCGCTTTAGGCAATGCTCTCTCAAGCTCCGTAAGGGCGTATAGATGATCGATGTGTTCGACGGCTTTCCCACTACGATTCACTCCGAGGGTCGTCATTCTAAAAGCCTTGGCAAGACGTGCCACTTCCCCTCCAATTGCCCCCGTTCCTAGGATAAGCATCGTTTTTCCATTCAACTCGCCTACTTCTATCTTCCGGTCCCAGATTTCTCCCGCTTCATTCTCAATTAGTTGTTTTAATTTCTTTTCATACTGTAAAAGCATGCCGATTGTATATTCAGCCATCGGGATTTTATGGATGCCCCTAGCGTTGGTCACCATGATTCCGCGTTTCTCAATGGCGGCAAAAGGCATTAACTCCAATCCGGCACTCATGACCATGATCCATTTCACGTTCACTGCCTCTTCAATGATTTCATCGGTTAAATCTTCTCCATATGTAATAAGAACTTCGGCCTCTTGGAGCTTTTCATCCGCCCAAGTTTCTTGATACATGAATGTCAAATCGGGAAATGCTTGTGCCATCTTCTTTTGAATATCTTCATTCGGAATGATTGTTGAAAATACTAACATGATTATCTCTCCTTTTCTTTACATAAAAAAAACACGGGCACTGAATGTCCCGCGCAACTTTCTATGAGGAGGTATTCCCTTACTAAATCATATTCAGGGGTCCTCTATTTGAGTTGGACAAACGCCTCTCCCTATTAAAAAGGGCTTTATTTTAATTGATTTGGATTCAATTCGCATAATTCCGGTGGCACGAATAAACCGTCCTTACGAATCAGTATATCATCAAAGTAGATTGCTCCGCCCCCATATTCGGGTCGCTGGATCAAGACCATGTCCCAATGAGACAATGATTGATTTCCATTATCGGCCTCTTGGTAAGCTTGACCAGTGGCAAGATGCAGACTGCCGCTAATCTTCTCGTCGAATAGGATATCACCCATCGGTTCCATGATATACGGATTGATTCCCAGGGCGAATTCCCCGATGTACCGGGATCCTTCATCCACATCGAGCAAACGATTCATTTGGTCCGACTGGGTGGAAGTAGCTTTCATGATTTTCCCCTTTTGAAACGAAAGGGTTATCCCATCAAATACCTTCCCTTGGTAGGAAGAAGGTGTATTGAAGGAGATCGTGCCATTGATACTGTCTTTTACCGGTGCCGTGAACACTTCGCCATCTGGAAGATTGTTTTTACCAGCGCAAATGACGGCGGGGATATTTTTAATGGAAAAAGTCAGGTCAGTCCCCGGCGATATGATCCGGACTTGATCCGTTTGATCCATCCAATCCTTTAGAGGCTTCATGGCGCTTTCCATTTTGTGATAATCCAGTGTGCACACGTTTAACAAGAAATCTTCATACTGCTCAAAGCTCATGCCGGATCTTTTTGCAGAACCGATGGTCGGATAATTCAGTAGCACCCAGCGCCGGTTATTGACGAAGAACATGGTGGACGTTTTCATGGCATCCTCCTGAAGACGATATCTCTCATGAGTGACACTCACTCCTCGCTCTTCATTTCCATCGCCTGATATGATGATGACTGCATCCACATCTTCGTATTTCTTATAATTCCATTTCGATAAGGTATCGAGCTGTTCCTTAACATTTCCTTTTAGCAGATGACTGGTAATTTCGTCATCTTCAAGTTCCACATAAGGATAGGCCCCCATTCTATAGGCTTCGTCAATCAGTTCCTTCAATAGGGCTTTGGCTGCAACAGGCCCACGGATCAAGACCCGCTCTTTCGCCTGCAGCCTCAGTGAATGATGAATCAGCTGCTTGGCAAGCTTGATAAGTCGCTCATCCTTCATTAGCCTGTACCTTATTTTTCTAGGTCGCGAAGAGTTTCCAACGCTTCTTCGACGTGGCCCTTTACTTTGACTTTACGCCATTCTTTAACGATCGTTCCTTCCTTATCAATCAGGAAAGTCGAACGCTCAATGCCCATGTATTCCTTACCGAAGTTCTTTTTCAATTTCCATACACCATATAATTCAGCGGCTTCTTGCTTTTCATCAGCAAGCAACAGGAAAGGCAACCCATGTTTTTCAATGAACTTTTCATGACGTGTTACCGGGTCCGGGCTAATGCCTATGATGACAGCATCAAGCTCTTCGAATTGTTCATTAGCATCACGGAAATCACAAGCCTCCGTCGTGCAACCGGGTGTCATGTCTTTTGGGTAAAAATATAATACAACGTGTTTACCCTTGAATCCTGATAGGGTAACTTGTTCTCCGTTGTTTGCTGGTAATTGAAAGTCTGGTGCTTTTTCTCCAATTTCGACCGTCATTCTAAACCCTCCATTTCTTTCATCATGGTAAGCGTACCCAATAATCGAAAGAAACACAACTTTCATTTCTTGTTCTTTCTTTCCTTCTGTTCAAAATCGATGACAGCCCTGATCACAAATGCCGCAGGAAGCGTATAGCCAATGAATGCTTGGATTGTCGCGATCATCCGGCCAATGCCGATTGGGGAGATATCCCCATATCCGACGGAGAACATCGTCATCGCACTAAAATAAAATGAAGTCTTCAGCTGCTCGGAAAAGGTTCCATCCAAGCGATTGCCCATATCAAGAATCACCGAATGATTCTGAAGCTCGTATAATAAATAAATCAGTGCAAAACCGACTAATAATGTCGCATATAAATTGCCGAGCCACAGCATATCTTCAAGAGAAAACTTCTTTGCCTCCGACTCAGAAAGAAATAAGGTCCGAATGCTCATCACCATGCAAAAGATAATCCCCACAATCAAAATATAAAAGGTCATCCCCCACGCCTCATTTCAAAAACAACCCACTTCCCTTATACATACTCTTTTGCGAGTCAATATATGCTCGTTTTAGGGGTCAGACCCTATTTCCCAGCTGCTGCACCATCAAGAAAACATAGATACAGCATGGGTTCTCGTGCCACATGGTGGGGGTCAGACCCCATTTCCCGACTTTTTCCTTGTTGACCCATTTGGCCGGGATATGCTAAGATGGGTTAAGTTTTTATAATATTTTGTAAATTTTAGTTTCCGTGTTTATGCGGACGGAGTTTTTTATGAATTTCATATGTGGAGATAGGTTCCTAAGCTTTTTAGGATTAAAAGGGAAGTCCGGTGTAATTCCGGCACGGTCCCGCCACTGTAATGGGAATGTATAGCGCTTTTGTTTGATGCCACTGGTCTTTTTGGATTGGGAAGGCTTTTAGTGCTAAGTAAGAGTTCCCTGAGTCAGGAGACCTGCCTATTTCGACAACACTGTTTTAACCTACGGGAGATAGGGAGGTGTTAGGGACCTTATAATGATAAGGGGTATTTTCGTGCCCCTTTATTTTAAGCATTTCTAACTTTCTCTTTTGACGGTTAGGGGTGCTTTTTTTGTTGTTATTTCATTAAAAGGAGATGGATGTGTTGAAAAGTAGTAATATAGGGTACCCACGAATCGGTGAGGATCGTGAATGGAAACGTACATTAGAGGCCTATTGGGCTGGAACATTAAATGAAACGGAATTCATGGCGCAATTGGAAGCGATCCGTTTAGGCAATTTGCAAAAACAAAAAGATCAAGGCATCGATATCATCCCGGTCAACGACTTTACGTTATATGATCAAATGCTCGATATGTCCGTCATGTTCGGCCTGGTGCCAGAACGCTATTCGGCTTATAAAGGTGGCATGGTCCCCCTTTCCGTTTATTATTCAATGGCCCGTGGGAACAAGGATGAAGTCGCTTCCGAAATGACGAAATGGTTCAATACAAATTATCACTATATCGTTCCAGAGCTAAAACAGTCCCAGCTTACGTTGACAGAAAACAAGCCGCTTGCCGCTTACCGCGAAGCCAAGGAAAAACTAGGAATCGATACGAAACCGGTTATAGTCGGACCTTACACATTCATTTCTTTGTCAAAGGGCTATGATAAAAAAGATCTTCCGGCCATCATCCTGAGCCTGTTGCCTTTATACACAAAAATTTTGCGAGAGCTGGAACAAGAAGGCGTGAAGTGGGTGCAGATCGATGAACCTTCCCTTGTTTCTTCCCTTTCCAAAGACGAGATGAAAACTGTTACATACCTGTATGAAAAATTGAACGAAGCTGTCCCCAACCTGAACATCATGCTGCAAACATACTTTGATGCTGTAGAGCACTACCAAGAAGTGATCGACTTGCCCGTTCAAGGAATCGGCCTTGATTTGGTCCATGACAAAGGAAAAAATCTCAGCAATCTTCAAACAGTCGGTTTCCCGCAAGATAAAATACTTGGGGCCGGTGTGATTGACGGGAAAAACATTTGGCTTTCTGACTTGACGAAAAAAATCAAGTTGGTCGAGTCCATTACGAAACACGTAGCCGAAGATCGAATTTGGCTTCAACCTTCCTGCTCCCTGCTACATGTTCCAGTGACGGTTCGAAACGAGACAGAATTAGCTAGCGAAGTGAAAGAAGCCCTTGCCTTTGCTGATGAGAAACTAGAAGAAATCACACTTTTGGTCAGAGGAAACAACGAAGGTCCAGAATCAATCGAAGAAAAGGTGACGGCAAACAAAGCTGCATGGCAGACCTTAAATAATTCAAAGGCCAGAAACCATAAAGACGTTCAATCCGCTGTCGAACAGGCGAAGCAGCAATCCCATGGCCGTACCCTGCCATTTAAACAGCGCTATCAAAAACAACAGGCGTATTTCAACCTGCCCTTCCTTCCAACCACGACAATTGGAAGCTTTCCGCAGACCGCGGAAGTTAAACAGGCCCGCGGGAAATTCAAACGCGGTGAATGGACGGCTGATCAATATGAAGCATTCGTGAACGAGGAGATTAGCAGATGGATTGATATCCAGGAAGAAATCGGATTGGACGTCCTTGTACACGGGGAGTTTGAACGAACCGATATGGTCGAGTTTTTCGGCCATAAATTGGGCGGATTCGTCTTCCTTGAAAAAGGCTGGGTTCAATCATACGGCTCCCGCTGCGTAAAACCTCCCGTCATCTATGGAGATGTCCATTTCCTCGATCCGATGACGGTCAAAGAAAGTGTGTATGCACAAGCCTTGACGAAAAAAACGGTGAAGGGAATGCTGACCGGTCCTGTTACGATTCTGAACTGGTCGTTCGTCCGTGACGATATTTCACGGGAAAATATCTGCTATCAATTGGCATTGGCCTTGAAACAAGAAGTAGAGGCACTGGAATCAGCAGGGATCAAAATGATCCAAGTCGATGAACCAGCCCTGCGTGAAGGCCTTCCATTGAAAAAAAGCGACCATGATGAGTACTTAAACTGGGCGGTCCATTCATTCTTGATTTCCACTTCGAGTGTGGAAGATACAACGCAAATACACACCCATATGTGCTATTGTGATTTCAACAGCTTCATGGATGTCATCTCCTCCCTTGACGCTGATGTGATTTCCATTGAAACGTCCCGCAGCCACGGCGAGCTCGCTTCCGCATTCGAGGAGAAAACATATGAAAAAGGAATCGGCCTTGGTGTGTATGATATTCATAGCCCTCGCGTTCCTGCAGTGGAAGAAATGGTCGATATGATCGAACGTGGCATCAAGGTACTGGATAAAGACCAATTTTGGATTAACCCTGACTGTGGCCTGAAAACAAGGGGCGTTCCAGAAACCGTCGCTTCACTGAAAAATATGGTCGAAGCCGCAACGGTTGTCCGGAATAAGCTATTGGTCCAACAGGAAAATGACTGATTTAACAACAGGCATTCCCGTTCAACAGTCACGGACGTTTTTAACGGACCTCGTTTTTCCACCTGATACAAACCATCACAATACCATCTTTGGTGGAAAAGTGATGGCGTATGTGGATAAAATCGCCTGCATTGCAGCGATGCGCCACTGCCGGAAACCGGTCGTAACCGCTTCAAGCGACTCCTTTGACTTCCTGGCCCCCATTAAGACCGGGGATGCTATCAATTTGGAAGCCTATGTCACCTGTGCCCATCGAACGTCAATGGAGGTATTCGTAAAAGTAGAACGGGAGAACCTGTTGACTGGCGAAAAGCAACTCACCGCCCGCGCTTTTTTAACGATGCTTGCGATAGACGAAGATGGAAAGCCCATACCGGTTCCACAGGTCCAACCGGAAACGGAAGAAGAAAAGCGGCAGTACGTCCAAGCACAAGCTAGATATCTCGAGAGAAAAAACAAACGCATATAAGCAAAAAATCCCTTCAACAAAATTGTTGAAGGGATTTTTTTTAGTTTCCTGCTCCGCGGTACCTTTTCACACCCTGATTCCAAATGAAGATCGAGATTATGAAAAAGACGACCCCTATAACAGGTGTGGCGAATGCATACGCGTACCACTCTTCTTTTCTAAGAAAATAGGAAGCGGGATACACACCGACAAAGGCAAACGGCAGCACCCAAGTCAGAACAAAGCGGATGACCTTGTTATAAATATCAACCGGATAGCGCCCGTAGTTCCCGATGTTGTACATCATCGGCATGATGGACGTTTTGGCATCAGACCAGAAGCCGATGCTTGCAATCGCAACAAAGATGGCTGCATACGCGAGTGCCCCGCCGATTGCAAAGATGATGAAGAGAATCGGATCATACCAAGTTAGTTCCAGGTTTAACGAAACACCGGAATAGAAGATGATGATCAAACCAGTCACGACTCCAAATAATGATTCAAGCTCAATCCGCTCCAAGATGACTTGAAACAGGCTGTGAATCGGCCTTGTTAATATCCGGTCCATCTCCCCTTTGACGATGTAGCGATCATTGAAATCCCAGATGTTGAAAAAGGATGAAAATAGCGCAAACGGAATAAGGAAAAAACCGTATATGAATATGATTTCGTCCCGGCTCCACCCGCTTAGGAACTCCGTATGTCCGAAGACCACTAAAATAAACACCAGATTCACGACTTGGTTCAGCAAGTCCGAAAGAATCTCGATGACGAAATCAGCCCGGTACTGCAATCTCGTTTTCATATATTGACTCACATATTGAAAAAACATTGATACGTAAAACATCCCATCAACCTCCCTGAATAATCAGCTGTTTTTTTGCGACTATCCATAAAACCTGGATGGGGATAACGAGAATGATGACCCAGATCAATTGCTGTAAAAGAGCCATGCCGATGTCTCCCGTTCCGTATCCATTCGTGAAAATCATACTCGGGACATAGCTGATTCCTTGAAACGGCAGGAACTTCATGATGTCCTGTGCCCAGATTGGATAAAAGCTGATAGGCAATAACAAGCCTGAAAACAAATCAACAATGACCCGTTTCGCCCGGATCAATCCGGCATTATTATATAAGAAAAATGTCGTGATTCCCGTTAATAAGTTGATTTGCGTATTGATGATGAAGCTGAATAACAGGGAAATTCCGAAAAGCCCCCATGTTGCCGGTTCTTTTGGCAAATGGATGGGGAAAATGATGGCGACGAGCAGCATACCTGGAATCGAGAAGAAAAAGAAACGGAAAATCCCCTCACCCAGGCCTTGCATCGTCTTCATCCCTAAATAGTTATAAGGCCGAATCATCTCGATTGCGACCTTGCCGTCCTTGATTTCATCGGCAATCTCACGGTCAATATTATTGAAATAAAAGGCGCGCGCCATCCAGGCAACCGCCACATAGGTGGTCATCTGCATGCTGGATAGTCCTTCAATGGAACTTTTCTCTCCATATATTGCATTCCACAAGAAATAATAAGCACCAATATTGATGCTATAAATTAAAATACCGGTATAATAATCGGTTCGATACGCAAGCATCATCAAAAAACGCATGCGAATCATAGCAAGATACTTTCCCATGGTCCTCTCCCTTCTTGGTAGACACATTTTTTCTGAAAGAGTCAGACCGTGCCTTCTTCGTAAATATTACGAACAATCTCTTCGATGGACGTTTCATGGATTTTGACGTCCTTGATTTTAAAATGTGAAACGACAGCGGCGACAAGTTGTGAAATATGATCACTTTCCTCTTTTAATACGGCTATGTATGCATGATTCTTTTCATCGTGCTCCCAATTTACATAAAAGGATAGCGGCAAGGATTGCAGTTCATTCAGTTCGACTGGCTCGATGAATTGGAAATGGACCTGTTTTTCCTCTGCCCAATTATCTTTCAGGCTTTGCAATTCCCCGTCATAAATGATTTGCCCTTCATCAAGCATGATCACCCGCTCGCACAAGGCCTCGATATCCCCCAAGTCATGCGTGGTCAGAAGGATGGTCGTGTTGTATCTTTCATTGATTTCCTTCAGAAACTCACGGATTTTCATTTTCACTAACACATCAAGACCGATCGTCGGCTCATCCAGGAAAAGCAACGGTGGATTGTGTATCAAGGCAGCAGCCAGTTCACAACGCATTCGCTGGCCAAGGGACAGCTTACGCACTGGTTTATCCAGCAAAGGCCCGATATCCAACGTCTTTATTACATGTGCCATATGATCGTTATATTGTTCATCAGACACCTTATATACTTTTTTCAGCAGCCGGAAGGATTCCTGGACGGCGATATCCCACCATAGCTGCGAGCGTTGCCCGAAGACGACCCCGATGGTCTGGGTGAACTTTTCCCGTTCTTTATGCGGATTCATGCCATTGACCATGATATCACCGGACGTCGGCTCCAAAATCCCCGTCAGCATCTTGATCGTCGTCGACTTTCCTGCCCCATTTTCCCCGATATACGCTACCATCTCACCCTTTTTTACAGTAAAATTGATATCGTTGACAGCAGGCACGATTTTATAATTTCTTGTAAGTAAGTCGCGGAAGGCCCCTTTTAATCCGGAACGGCTTGAAACCGACTTGAATTCCTTCCGTAATTGATTAACCTGAATTGCATTGCTCATTATGTTATTTTCCTCCATATTCCTTGTCCTAATCAAATAGTTTAGCCAACCTCAGCTTTTTAAACAATAAAAATGCCTGGATTCAGGATATCCTGGGTTGGGCGAATTTCGACGATGTATGTATTACCTATAAAAAGGAGACTAATCGCTATGAATATAAAAAAGTTATTGCTCACGCAAATCGAAAAAATCGTACTGGAATTACGGTATGATTTCTTGTACGAGGACGAATACGACCAACTATTGTGCCAGATCGTCCAAAGGGATTCGTCCGGCTCCATCGAAAATACCCCACTAAGCTTTCATTTACATATTAATGAAGAAAAAGGAACAGGACACGCAACCTACTACCAGGCCCAAGGCGAAATCAAACGCCAAACCTTCAACATCGAAAACCCAAGCACCATCCTAGATATAATGTCCTTCATAAGTGAAACTTTGGGGTCAGACCCCATTTCCCAAACGAAATAATTCATCCAAAAAGCTGTACCATCAAGGGTTACAGCTTTTTGGATTGGGGGTCAGACCCTATTTCCCAACTCTTTATAGGAGACTAGTTCGATGTCACGCACGGCTATGGCTTTTTGGATCAATGGGTCTGTCAGGATGGCCATTTCCTTTACACGTGGCAGGGCGTAGGAGCTTCCGTTTAGTATCGATTCGTCTATATACCCGGGATGGCACATGATTTCGACTGTCTCGGAGGATAGACTTTTATCCAAGATATCAACTAAATGACCTGTCGTCAGGTCCGATCCGTAGAAATCCGTTATCAATTTCTCTGTCCTTTTCACCCCTTGATAACCATGAATTGCCCCATCCAATTTCCGAACCGGCAAGCCATGCGCTTTCGCTATCTTTTCAACGATGGGATAAACCTTCTCCAAGCCGTGAACATGGTGATGGCTATCAATGTGAGTCGGTTCCAGCCCCAATGATAGAAATCTCTCCATTTGGCTGTTCAATTCTTTTTCTATATCCGCAGGATCAGCAAACTTATGCATATCCCCGCGTTGATGAAACGCACCATCCTCCCTCACCAGCGAAGGAACATCGCTTCTCACTGGAAAGCCGCAGGTCAAAACCAAGTGAATCCCACGCCAAGATTCGGGTTTTCCTTAGCCAGCGCTACCGCATGCTCGGCACCCGGCATATTGGCCATCAAAGTTGCCGACGTCACGACACCATTCTGAAAACATTCAACAATCCCCAAATTAATTCCCTTACAATACCCAAAATCATCCGCATTAATAATCAGCTTCGTCATCCTTATCCCCCTCCCATTCCCCTTGCCTACTGCTATGAATATACCAGACCGTGGGGGTCAGACCCTATTTCCCAAACAAAATAAAAAGCATGAAAGCTTGGTATATATGGGGTTCGGTCTGCTTGTTTGGGGGTCAGGCCCCATTTCCCAGCGATTTTAAAGTGGAAAAGTGCTATGATTAGGAGTGATTATGTTTGTATTTTTAGGAGGTTTTTAGATTGGATTTTACTAATTCGGAAATTATACATAAAGAGGCATTGGAGCATATCGTCGGTGGGGTTAATAGTCCTTCCCGTTCTTATAAAGCCGTGGGCGGCGGTTCGCCGGTGGCCATGGATCATGCCAAGGGAGCTTATTTCTGGGATGTTGATGGCAACAAGTATATCGATTATTTAGCGGCATACGGCCCGATCATCACAGGCCATGCACACCCCCATATCACAAAGGCGATCACAAAGGCTGCAGAAACAGGTGTTTTATACGGTACGCCGACAAAACATGAAGTCACCTTTGCCAAAATGTTAAAAGAAGCGATGCCTGGCCTTGATAAAGTCCGTTTCACCAATTCTGGTACGGAATCCGTCATGTCCACCATCCGCGTAGCCCGCGCTTACACGGGTCGCGATAAAATCATCAAGTTTGCCGGCTGCTATCACGGTCACTCCGACCTTGTGTTGGTTGCTGCAGGTTCTGGTCCGTCCACACTTGGAACACCGGATTCCGCTGGTGTCCCAAAAAGCATTGCACAGGAAGTCATCACGGTACCTTTCAATGATATCGAGCCATTCAAAGAGGCCCTGAAAAAATGGGGCAACGAAATTGCCGGTGTCCTGGTCGAACCGATCGTCGGCAACTTCGGCATCGTCGAACCGCACCCTGGATTCCTGGAAGATGTGATTTCCTTATCTCATGAAGCTGGAGCACTCGTCATCTTTGATGAAGTCATCACTGCATTCCGCTTCATGTACGGTGGGGCTCAGGACTTACTTGGCGTTCAACCCGATTTGACCGCTCTTGGAAAAATCATCGGTGGGGGTCTTCCAATCGGTGCTTATGGCGGCAAAAAAGAAATCATGGATACGGTCGCACCATTAGGACCTGCATATCAAGCAGGAACGATGGCCGGAAACCCTGCTTCCATGCTATCCGGGATCGCTTGCTTGGAAGTGTTGAAGGAAGAAGGCGTTTACGACGAGCTTGATCGCTTAGGGAAGCTCCTTGAAGACGGCATTCTTAAAGCCGCTCGTCAATATAATGTGCCTATTACCATCAACCGCCTAAAAGGTGCCTTGACCATCTATTTCACTACAGAAACAATCGAAAACTACGAGCAAGCTGAAAATACGGACGGCGAAATGTTCGGTAAATTCTTCAAGCTGATGCTTAATCAAGGAATCAACTTGGCACCATCCAAATATGAAGCCTGGTTCTTGACAACGGCCCATACGGATGAAGATATCGCTTATACTTTAAAAGCGGTTGAACATGCATTCAAGAACTTGATTTAAGCTGGACAAAAGAATAAATATGCACCAACCATTCAACCCCAAGATGGATATCCATCTTGGGGTTTTCTCATATCGGCTAAATTAAACTTTCAAATTGGCTTTCACGGAGTTTTTTCTAAAAAACACACTTTTCCATCCTATCCAATATACTGTATAAAAAATTGATTTCTGAATATTTAAATGATATGATACCAATACATTTATATCCATTTATTCTATTTTATATCATTCAATTAAAAAGCTTGGACAGTTGTTCAAGTTTACTAATATGAACGTTTCATAAAATCAAAAGCCACAGGGGGTGAACGGCAGCAAATAAGGGTTATCCTTATTGACGCCAAACATATGACTCAACAATGGACACCTGCTACATTCAAAGAATTCTATAGAGAAGAACATGATGCCTGCGGTATCGTAGCCCGTATCGAAAAAAAGAAAATCCCCACCAATGAGAACATTTTCGCATGCATTGATGCACTGGTTAAGATGAATCACCGTTGCGGATTCATCAATGGCGAAGGCGATGGCGCCGGTATCCATATTGATATTCCACGTGCTCTTTGGAAAAAGAAACTAGAAAAGGAAAACATCGATTCCGGCATCGTCGATCAAGACGATTTCATAGTCGGTCACCTATTTTTAAGCAGAAAAGCAGATGCAGGCAAATTAAAAACCGAAGTCAAAGAAAAATTGCAGAAACGTGGGCTATCGCTCGTTTTTGAAACGGATAAAGCATACCGCTCTGAAGCTTTGGGCCCGATTGCCATCCAAGAGGATCCTGTGTTCTGGCAAATTGCCTGTTCATCCACGACTACCAATCAACAGGAACTCACCAACATCCTTTTCGAGCTGACGTCCGACATCGAGAATAGTGATTACATTCATGTCGCTTCCTTAAGCCAGCATCATGCCATCTACAAAGTAATGGGTGCCGGGGATACACTCCCTGCCTACTATCATGATCTTGCCGACCCCCTTGCAGCCTCAACTATGACACTGGGTCATAACCGTTTTTCCACCAATACTCTATCAAGTTTTTTCCGTGTGCAGCCATTCAGTGTCCTTGGACACAACGGCGAAATCAATACCATTGCCAAATTACGTGATGAAGCCAAAATGATCGGGGTTCCGATTGCTAAAGACGGAAGTGATTCCCAGGATTTGAATAAAACGATTGAAACATTCATCTGCCGTCACGGCTACTCTTTATTCGAGGCAATCGACCTGGTTTTTCCGCCAATCATCAACGAAATCAAGGAATACCCTGAGCATTTGCAGAACCTTTATACGTATCTAAGGGAAGCATGGGGGCATTTTGCACAAGGCCCAGCTGGAATCATCTCCCGATTCGGAGATGAAGCCGTATTCTCCGTAGACTCGTTAGGCCTACGTCCGCTTTGGAATATCGAGACGGCTTCTTCCTATATGTTCACTTCCGAGCCTGGTATCATCCCCTCTTCAGAATATACGGGAGACCCAAGACCGATGGGACCAGGGGAAAAGGTCGGGTTAAAATGGAATGGCGACCTTATTGAACTATATAACTATAAAGAATATCAAGGGAAAGTGTATGAGCGCTTCAATGAACGTTTTGTTCTTTCCGATGACCTCGTTCGCCTGCAGCCACCAATTTTCGAGAAGGTGTTCACCATGACGCAGCCACAGGCCATTCATAACGGACAATATAAGGCATTCGGTTGGGAAAGGGAGCACGTTCAATTAGTCGAGCAGATGGCTGAAAAAGGTGCAGAACCCATCCGTTCATTGGGTCATGACGCACCGCTTGCCGCCCTTAATCCACAGCGGACCAATCTTTCGGATTTCATTAAGGAAAGCGTCGCCGTCGTAACCAATCCAGCCATCGACCGGGACCGGGAAACCGAGCACTTTTCCACGAGAACCATTATTGGAAGACGTCCTTCTTTATTTGAAGCAAAGAAGGCCGGTCACGTTACCGAACTTCTGACACCTTTATTAATCGAGGGACTGACAGGGTATGAATGCTCCTCCACCCTTTCACAACCAAGCTATGATCAATTTGTCCTTCACAACCAGGATCAAAAACTGGCACATTTCATTTCAAGCACGTTTACAGAAAAGGAGAGTATCCCTGAAGCGTTAAAAAGGATAACGGATGAAGCCGTAAAATCGGTCGATGCCGGGAAAACGCTGCTCATCCTCGATGATGCCCTTGCTCATCAAAACGGGAACCTATGGCTTGACCCTCATCTTGTCACGTCAGCTGTCGATCAAGCATTGGTCAATTCCGGCAAGCGCCGCGATTGCTCGATCCTGTTACGTTCTGCATCCCTAAGGTCACTGCATGATATCATCGTTGCCTATGGCCTCGGTGCCAACTTGATCAGTCCCTATTTCATGTTCCTTTCATTATCTTCCGGGGACCTGAAAGGCGTTATGAATCTATATAACTCGTTGACTAAAGGACTGGAAAAAGTGATCTCCACCATCGGGATTCATGAATTGCGCGGCTATGGCCGGCTATTCTCAAGCATTGGGTTACATGAGGAGATTGCCTCTTATTTGAATGTGGCCAATTTCTTCGGAGCAAACCATTTAGACTATGATTTTGACAAAATCAAAGAGGATAGCATCCAGCGTGCATTAGATTATGATAATGAAAAAGAACGGATGGGTAAAACCTTTCATCTATTCCCGCGGATTTGGAAATCCATCGGCGAAGTCGCTTCCACGGGAAATTATGACGCCTATCGTGAAAAGATCACGGAGCAAGAAGAATCAAACCCGACGACAATCCGTCACCTGACATCACTTAAGTTGTCAGACACACCTGTCCCAGCCGAAGATGTCAGTCTATCCATTGGCGATCAGGAGTTGCCTTTCGTCATCGCCTCCATGTCATTCGGTTCTCAAAATGAAATAGCTTTCCGAGCGTACGCAGAAGCGGCAGACCGTTTGGGCATGATCAGTATGAATGGCGAAGGCGGAGAAATTAAGGATATGCTCGGAAAATACCCGAAATCACGTGGGCAGCAGATTGCTTCCGGAAGATTCGGTGTCAACGCCGAACTCTTGAACTCTTCTAATCTCTTGGAAATTAAGATTGGGCAAGGGGCAAAACCTGGTGAAGGCGGACATCTTCCCGGTTCGAAGGTTACGGCAAAAATTGCGGAAGCACGGAATGCGACGATTGGTTCTGACTTGATCTCCCCTTCCAATAACCATGATATATATTCGATTGAAGATTTGGCCCAAATGATCCATGAGCTGAAAACGGCCAACGATAAAGCCAAGGTGGCCGTCAAGGTACCGGTTGTTCCCAATATTGGAACGATTGCCGTCGGCGTTGCCAAAGCCGGCGCCGATATCATCACGCTTTCCGGCTTTGACGGCGGAACGGGTGCAGCACGGATTCATGCCCTTGAACATGTAGGTCTGCCTGTCGAAATCGGCGTAAAAGCCGCCCATAATGCGTTGCTTGAATCCGGAATTCGGCAAAACATCGAAATCTGGGCTGACGGTGGATTGAAAAGCTCGATGGATATCCTGAAATTGATGTTGCTCGGGGCCAACCGCGTTGGTTTCGGTACCCTATCGATGATTGCCGTTGGCTGTACAACATGCCGCGGTTGTCACCTGGATACATGCCATGTCGGGATTGCCACCCAAATCGAATCGGAAGCACAGGCAAAAGAACATGGATTGCGCCGCTTTGTTCCTCGAAAATTTGATTTGGCGGTTCAAGGATTGACGAATATGTTCACGGCATTCGGCCAGGAGCTAAAAACCCTGACTGGATCACTGGGTGTGAAGAACCTTCAGGATATCGTCGGCCGCTCTGATTTGCTTGAGCAAGTGAAAGGCCAACAATCGCTGGATCTGACCTATTTATTAAAGAACCTTGATATCACGCCATTCTCCAATAGGGAAAAAGAAGCTTATTTGAATGAAAGTTCCCTACAGGTGGCGGTGGGAGCGGAATATCTTGATTCGCAGGTTGAAGAATTACAGCAATCCCGCAGTTATAGCGGCATCACTTCCGAGCAACGGGTCCTTGGTAGCCGTGTTTCGTGTCACCGCGTCCGTAACAGATTGGATGGTTCGTATAAGAATCTGCCTCCCATTCATCTTTCCTATCAGGATGGTTCCATCCCTGGTAATGGCCTTGGTGCCTATAACACCGAGGGAATCACCATTAGCGTAAATGGCGGAGCCCAGGATGGAATCGGCAAAACGTCAATCGGTGGGAATATCGCCATTTTCAAATCACCAGGAAAAGATGGCAACCTTTACAATGGCTCTGTCGGTAAAGGTTTCGGGTATGGGGCACAGCACGGACTCCTTATCGCCCAAGGTGATGCCGATGCAAGGGCGGGAATCCGGCTTTCAGGTGCCGACATGATTATCGGTGGCCTAGTGAAAAAGCCGATTCCAGAAAATGAACATGGCAATATTGCGGTAACCTCGAACATCAAGGGATTTGCATTTGAGTATATGACAAATGGCAGAGGATTGGTTCTAGGGGATCCGGGTCCATGGATTTGTGCAGGCATGACCGGCGGTGTCGTTTATTTAAGGCTTCAGCCGGAAGTCGGCCTAACGAAAGAAGTTATCCAAAGAAGGATTGCGAAGGGTGCGAAAGTGTCGATTGAATCCCTTTCCAAAAAAGGACTTCAGGACGTGAATGAGCTCCTTGGCAAATACGTTGCCCTTTTAAAAGAGCAAGGGCAAGAAGAGGAAGCAGCCTCTCTTGGGGCCTTGCTCCATAATCCGGGAAACCACTTCCTTCAAGTTGTTCCCGTTAAGGAACAAGCAGATCCATCTGTATCAACCGAGTGATGATAAAAAAGCTAATGTCTTTTTACAGGACATTAGCTTTTTTCCATCTTTGTAACTCCCCACAGCAAGAGGAAAAAAGCACCTCATTTACATATGTCATAAAATCTTCATTTTTTCCCTTCCGTAAAAAGCTTATAATTACTTTTACGGCTGCTTTGCTCCATTACTTTTTGTTTACAACATTAAAAATTAGTGTAAAGTACTAACATATAAGTTAGAATACAACTTTACGAATATCCTGTATAAAGAAAGAGCTTCTTATCAGGAACAATAACATCACAAAGAAAGGATTTACCTATATATGAAGTTTGGTGCCCGCATTCTCAAAACAGGAATAGCGATTGTTTTAGCGCTTTATATTTCGGAACTGCTTAATCTTCCTGCTCCTGTCCTTTCTGGGATTGCTGCTATTTTTGCCATCCAGCCAACCATCTATCGTTCTTATCAGACGGTGCTGGAACAAATTCAAGGAAATATCATCGGTGCCTTAGTCGCCATTTCCTTCGTTTTATTGTTTGGTAATGATATTTTCATTATCGGATTGGCCGTAATGGTAGTCATTACGATAAATCTGAAATTGAAAATGGATAAGACGATCGTACTTTCCATCGTGACAGTTATTGCCATTATGGAAAGCCAAGAAGGAGAATTTTTAAACTTTGCATTTGTGCGTCTTTCATCCGTCTTACTTGGGATTATTGCTTCATTTATTGTCAATCTCGTTTTCATCCCGCCAAAGTATGAGGCAAAGCTATATACGCGCATAACCGATGTGACAGAAGATATTTTGAAATGGATCCGAATAAGCACTAGGCATGCTACAGAACATACCTTATTGAAAAAGGATATTAGCAGATTAAAAGAAGATTTGCTTGATTTAGAGCATATCTATTCCATGTATAAAGAAGAACGTGAATATTTCAAAAAGAAAAGTGTAGCTAAATCAAGGAAGCTTGTCGTTTATCGTCAAATGATCATCACGACGAAAAAGGCGTTTGAGACCTTGAGAAGGATTCATAAATTCGAGAATGAAATCTATCATATGCCTGAAGACTTCCAGAAGACGATTTTACATCATCTTGATTCCCTCATACGTAAGCATGAGCAGCTGATTTTATTGCATATCGAAAAAATCAAAAACATTGAGGAAATCGATGATTGGGATCAGGGTTCCCTCAGCCGCAAAGACCTTCTTGCCCTCTTCTTTGAGCAACAAAACGAAGTCGACGAAATGCATGATGACCTCGGGCATCTTTCCGCCCGCCTTGTTCCATTGATTTCTTACATCATTGAGTATGACGAACAATTGGAGCATCTCGAAAAGCTGATTGTCAGCTTCCAATCCTTCCATAAAGATGAGAATGAAGTGTCTATCCAATATGAAGAAGATTAATAGAGAGACGGTTCACTAGATAACCGTCTCTTCTTTTATGTTGGGCTCCCAACATTTTCTCTCCGATATATGTGAATAGTCTAACTATATAGAAAATATCATTCCCCATTGACATTTATTCACAAACGAATTAAGCTAAGATAACTCAACAATAATGTTTAAACTCAGCACTTGCTGAGAGACGGAATTTTAAAAGGATTTCCTTTTTTCGTTCGTCACTTGCCATCTAGGCAGGTGGCGATTTTTATTTTTCAGGGGTGAAAAAACATGCAACTTTTGAAGTATTCTATAATGGTTTTAATTGGTTCCATCTCATACGGCACATTATCCACCATGATGAAATTCGGATTCAAGGATGGTCATTCTTCCGGGGACCTAGTCGGCAGTCAATATTTGATTGGATGGCTGATTGTCGCCGTTTTGTTCCTTTTTTCGTTTAAATATAAAATTTCTTGGAAAAATGCCGGTTTGCTTGCCATTACTGGGATGATGTCCGCTTTTGTCGGAAAAGCCTACGCGGTGGCTGTTGCGGAGCTTCCGGCTTCCATTGCCGTAGTATTTTTATTTCAGTTCACCTGGATTGGTGTCCTTATTGAAAGCATCATAAACAAAAGACGTCCAGATCGAAGCAAGGTCCTGGCCATCTGCTTGCTCTTTATCGGGACATTATTTGCAGGTGCCATCTTTGGCCAGCCTCTCTCTGCCCTTAGTTTGACGGGGGTATTATTCGGGCTTCTGTCTGCCTTGCTCTTTGCTCTTTACATGTTCTGCAACTCTAAGTTCGCCGTTGAAGAGCCCTCGATGAAACGTTTATTTTTCATTGCGACAGGTGCCATGCTGACTGCGGTATTCACAACCAATCCGGTAACGCTTGCCACCAATCTTGTCGAAACCAACCTTTGGCAATTCGGTCTATTGCTCGGTACACTTGGTGTTGTGGTTCCCTTCTTTTTCTTTGCCGTCAGTATGCCGAAAGTCGGCGTCGGCCTGGGGACGATCCTATGTGCCGCAGAATTGCCTTCCGCGATGGTCGTTTCCGTCATCTTCCTTGGAGAAGGCGTAACATCCCTTCAATGGTTTGGAATGTTCTTGATTATCGTCGGAATCGCCTTGCCGGAGTATTTAAAGTATTTGTTGAAAAAGACTCATACCAAGAAAAAGCCTTTGCACGGAAAAAGGGTTTCTTAATGTAACATTCATACGAAAAAAAGAGAAGGATAGCTGAAGCAACTATTATTTGCCTCAGCTATCCTTTTTGCCGTTTCAGTATAATGCCTTGATGGATAATAATAGACATATACATGCTAACGTAAAGAAAAGGACCGAAATTTTGAGATTCTTTCTCATATTAAATCCGTAGGCACTAAAGAAGATGGCAGCGGCTAATTTGGCAAAACCTTTGAAATAAGCATGATTTGAAAAAAGAGTACTGCTAAAAACAACGGAAATCACCAAAGTTACAAAGATTAGAATTTTAAACCACCATGGCTCTCTCAGGAAATGTCTAACCATAAATTTTATCCGCTGCATGAATGTATACTCCCCTTCGATACTCTTTATTAACTAAGTGTATGGTATTTTAACAAGTTTATTAGAATAATCTGCCCCGAAATTCATCTGCATCCTATGTATTCCACAATGATCAAAAAGACCATCCCGCAACAGCGAGATGATCTTTTTTGATGTCAGTTATCCAATTGTTGCACCTGAAAGAGTTTATAATAATTGCCTTGTTTTTGCATAAGCTCTTCGTGTGAGCCGATTTCGGTGATTTCCCCATTATCGATATGGACAATTCGATCGGCATGCGTGATGGTGGAGAGACGGTGCGCCACGATGATCGTGGTTCGGTCCTTCGCCAATATATCAAGGGCTTCTTGAATATTATGTTCACTTTCCAGGTCAAGGGCCGATGTTGCTTCATCCAGGACAAGAATCGGTGGGTTTTTTAGAAAGACCCTGGCGATGGCTACCCGTTGCTTTTGGCCACCTGAAAGTTTCACGCCCCGCTCGCCCACTTTCGTATCATAGCCTTCTTTCAATCCCATAATGAATTCATGGGCGTTGGCTGCTTTGGCGGCTGCAAATACCTCTTCGTCAGTAGCGTCGGGTTTCCCCATCAGGATATTGGCCTTCACAGATTCACTGAATAAGATGTTATCTTGCAGCACCATCCCGATTTTATCGCGCAAGCTTCGAACTTGATAGTTTCGGATATCGGTTCCGTCCAGTAAAACGGCCCCTTCCGTGACATCATAGAACCGGGAAATCAAACTGACGATGGAGGATTTTCCCCCACCACTCATGCCGACCAGTGCAATGGTTTCACCAGGCAACACATCCAGGTTGATATGTTTTAGAACAGGTGCCTCCTTCTCGTCATAAGCAAACGAGACATCCTTGAAGGTGATCCGTCCGTCCACATGCTTCAGTTCTTTTGAATCCGGTGCATCATCGATATCGTACTTCTCATCCACGAACTCGAATACCCGGTCCATGGAAGCCAATGTTTGGGTCATCGTCGTCGATGAATTGACTACGCGACGTAGAGGATTATAGAGCCTGTCTATGAACCCGACGAAGGCGACCATCGTTCCGAGTGTCAACTGCCCCTGTATGACTTGATATCCGGCAAAGCCAATCACCAGTAATGGGGCAAGGTCCGTAATCGTATTCACGACGGCAAACGATTTTGCATTCCAGCTTGTATGCTTGAGTGCCTTATCGAGGAAATTTTTATTCTGCTTCGCAAACAGTTCCTGCTCGCGGTCTTCTATCGCAAAACTTTTGATGACAGACATCCCCGAGACACGCTCGTGAAGATGACTCTGCACATCGGCCAGAGCTTGTGACCGTACTCTCGTATAGATCCTAAGCTTGCCGAAGAAATGCTTGATTGAAAACGCATAAAAAGGCAGCATGAGAATCGAGACGATCGTCAGCTTCACATCCATCGTAAACATGATCACAATGACAATGGCGATGGTGGCGATATCGAGCCAAAGGTTCATCAGGCCCGTAATCACGAAATTCTTCGTTTGCTCGACATCTGTGATCATCCTTGAGATGACCTCGCCCACCCTCGTATTGGAATAATATTTAAAACTTAATTTTTGTACATGAGTGAATAAATTATTGCGAATATCATATAAAATCTTCGTTCCGGTCCATTGGGCAAAATATTGCCGGTAGTATTCAATCGGAGGCCTTATTGCCACGAAAATGAATACCATGATGCCCATCGCCCACAGGAGGTGTTCGGTTTTCTCTTCTGTCGTCAGATTTCCATTAATGATGTCATCTACAACATATTTACTTAATAAAGGAATCAACAGTGGAATTCCGAATTTTAACAGACCTATGAAGACTGTCCCGATAATCTGCCATTTATATGGCTTAACGAATTGCATATATCTCTTAATGCTGCCCACGGGGTCCCTCCATTTTTTTATCTATTTTCTCTTCTTACTATACCCTATTAGCCTTGATTGTCCGACCATCTGCAAAAGAAAAAGCCTGCAATGTTAGCAGCAGGCCCCCTCACTGTTATCGATACGTTAAAAAACGTTCATACCAACTATCAATAAATTCCGCTGAGAATGGTCCTTTTCTCTGGCGAATCATATATATTAGATAGTCTACATTCTGCTTTAGTATTTTATCGATAGCTTCAGGATAATTCATTTCCTTCGAATGTCTTTCATATTCATCCTCATCCAGCAAATTAAACGTCATATCTGGGAATACTTTGATGTCCAGGTCATAATCAATGTATTTCAGTGCTTCTGGATCGTATGTGAACGGAGAACTGATATTACAGTAGTAATACACCCCGTCCTCTCTCAACATGCCAATCACATTAAACCAATACTTTGAATGAAAGTAACAAATCGCCGGTTCCCTTGTGATCCAGGTCCTACCATCAGATTCCGTCACGATCGTTCGGTCATTGGCCGCAATCACCAAGTTTTGAGTTCCCTTCAAGACGGTGGTTTCTTCCCAGATACGATGGATATGTCCATTATGTTTATAGCTTTGGATTTGGATTTTTCCTCCTTCAGCAGGAACAATCCCCATTTATCTCTCCCTACTTTCTATAGACACCTTCAACGTACTGTGCCCTATTCCGTTACAATCGTGTGGATTCGCTTATATACATTTTTCCATTTACCCTATATTCCTATATTATAGCGATTTATTAGGAAATTTAAAACAAAAGAGGCTAATCTACAGTAAAAATGTGTAAAAAGATTAAAAAAAGCAATCTTTTTCCTCATTCTCATCTGAAAATTAGCCAATGTTTTTATTGAACTGCCGCCTGCTCCTGTTGATAACATCGAATGACATCCTCCGTTTGCCGCTCGAACGTTTCATGAATCGTCTTCAATTCCATTTTTCTATGTTGAATTTCCTCTTGAACGGTGACCGCTTTATCTTCTTCCTGATTCGCAAGGAATTGTTTCTCTATATCTTGGTATCTTTCGATTTCGGATTGTACATATAAAAGTCGTTCCATCGTTTTCAACTGGGCGTTAATGAGCCGGTTAAATTCCTCCATATTTGCACCATCCTACATCTGTATTTTTCCCATAGTATGTATATTCTATTTATTTACAGTATTTCCTTTTACATTTAATTTAAAACTTATCCCTTCTCTAAATTTTAACAAAATCCCCTTTCATCTATTCGTCTGGGCAGGCAAGATTAAAACGGGACCAAGGGCGCCAAGCGTGAAGTGGAACTAACATCAATATAGGGTAGGTTCATGGCAAATGATCACAATAAAAGGCACCCTTCAAAAGAAGGATGCCTGGTCGTGGTTGGAGTTCAATTACCCTTGGCTTTTTTTGCTTTGGGATTTTTGGTTTTGTTGTTTCACATCTTGTACATTTGTTTCACTCGCAAACTCTGTACCGTATTGGCCTTGGCCTTGTTGAGATTGCGCGTTTTGTTTTTTAACTTGTTGAATGTCAGTACCTGATTGTGTTTTGTTTTTGTAATTAGCCATTGATATCACCTCCACGGTAATAAGGTATCCATCATCACCGTGGGCTATCCGGCTAATTTTTACCAATTACTTAAACAAGCAGGGAAATTCCGCCATCGACGATGATCGTTTGCCCACGGATCATGCTTGATTCGTCCGCTATCAAGAAGAGAATCGTGTTCACCATATCCTCCACTTCGACCATCCGTCCTGCAGGTGTTTGTTCGGCGGCTTCCGCAAGCATTTGTTCGCGGTTTGGGAATGACTTTAAGGCATCCGTATCAATGACACCGCCTGAAACCGCATTGACGCAAATGTTTCTTGGTGCCAATTCAACGGCCAAATACCTTGTCAATGCTTCGAGCGCAGCCTTTGATACTCCGACTGCAGTATAGTTTTTCAGATATCGGATCGAACCGAGTGAACTGATGCTGACAATTTTCCCTCCGCCGTTTTTTTCCATTAGCTTTGCCGCTTCCTGGGCACAAAATAAAAGGGCTTTCGTATTGATATCCATGGTCCAGTCCCAATGTGTTTCTTCAAGCTCCATTAAAGGACGCTGTACGCCAGATGCCGCATTATTGATGAAAACATCCAAACGCCCGTAATGGGCATCGATTTCGGCGAACATGTTCTTCACTTTTGCGACATCGCCGACATTGGCCTTTACGACAAGCGCTTTCCGCCCCATGGCTTCGATTTCAGCAGCTACTTCTAATGCTTTGGACTTGCTCCGGGCATAATTAATAACAAGGTTGTACCCTTCTTTTGCAAGACGTAATGCCGTGCTTCTTCCGAGACCCTTACTGCTACCTGTAACGAGTGCTACTTTTTGTTCCATATGTTTATTCCATCCTTTCTGAGTGAACATTAAAGTATAACGAATAAAAAAGGAGTGTGTGTCTATGTATGTTGGACGAGATATGACAGAGTTGTCCATGATGGAGAAATCGGATTGGGAAAATAGCGAGCTTGCCTATTTTCATCACTCCCTTCAACAAATGGTACCTTATTTGAACCAAGAAGGACAGAGTATCCATAAGGAAATCGTTCAAGAAATCGAAAGAAGAGGCGGGCTGAAAAGACAGGAAGCCGATTACACTCATGGTACCGAGACAACCTACGATTGACTTGAATTTAATGAAAGATGCCGAAAGCAAAGCTTTTCGGCATCTTCTTTGTTGAGTTCATTCTAAAATATATTTACGTTAAGCAGTTTTTTCTTCATAAGGCAAAAATTGAATTAGCCCCTATCGTTATAGGCTTTCATCATCTTTTGGTGAGAGACTGGAAATGCAAATTCCTCCATCGCCTCTTTACTCACCCACTTCAGCTGATTTTCCCCTAAGGTGTCATCACCGATTGGTTCCTTCAACACTCCGGTATACGTATCCATCTTCCATACCAGATGGGAAAAGACATGTTCAATTTTGACGAGCGAATCGATCAATTCCGGTTTGCTACCGTAAGTCTCAAGAAAACGCGCCTCAAAAAATTCCCGTTTATGTTGAAGGGTTGTGTGAATCTCGAAGTTCGGGTATTCCCAAAGGTTCGCAAGCAATCCTTCCGACGCCCGCTTATGAATGAGGAATTCACCTTTTTCATTCGTCAAAATCGCAGCAACGATTGGTACGTCACGCGACTTTTTCTTTTGGATCTTGACCGGCAGCTCTGACTGTACTCCCTCCTCAAATGCCAGGCAATGGCTTTGCACAGGGCATAACAGGCAGGCTGGCTTGCCTGGCGTGCAAATGAGTGCACCCAGTTCCATCAGGGCCTGATTGAACTCAGACGTATGATTGGGATCGATTAGCTTGCGTACGGCGACCTCGAAGGTTTTCCTCGTCTTCGGCTTAGCGATGTCTTCATAGATCATCAAGATCCGGGACAACACACGCATGACATTTCCATCGACGGCCGGTTCTGGCTTTCCATAGGCAATGCTTAGGATCGCTCCGGCCGTATAAGGTCCGACACCCTTCAGTTTCGAGATTTCCTCCGGGCTATCCGGGACAATCCCATTATAGGATGCTTGGACTTCCTGGACAGCACTATGCAGATTGCGGACCCTTGAATAATAACCAAGGCCTTCCCACGCTTTTAATACCTTTTCCTCATCGGCAACCGCGAATTCACCAAGAGTGGGGAACCAGTCCATAAACCGGTTAAAATACGGGATGACGGTATCCACCCTGGTTTGCTGCAGCATGATTTCAGAAACCCATACCCTGTATGGATCCTTATTTTCACGCCATGGCAAATCCCTTTGTTCTTCAAGGAACCAGTTGACCAAATCTTTCTGAAACGCTTCAATATTTACTTTTTCTATGGTTGGGATCATTATTTCTTTCGCCATTTTGTTCCTCCAAAGATGTTAACTCTTATTAAAAAAGGGAATACACCATAATGGGCATTCTTTTTTAACAGGCACTCATTTCGTTTTATTGTAAGGGGCAAGGTAAGAAAGTCAAATATATTCATTTGATTGATAATATATAAATACGGTATGATGGAAAGAAGACATATTTTTCTATATTGTGGCAGGGAGGTTTTGCTTTGGATACAGGCACTCACTTTGTCATGGGGATTGCTCTTGGAGGACTTGCCACATTAGATCCTGTTATTGCGCAAAGCCCCATTACTTTCAGTGCGGTAATGGCTGGTACGGTTTTGGGTTCGCAAGCTCCTGACATCGACACCATTCTAAAATTAAAAAATAACGCTGTTTATATACGAAATCACCGGGGAATCACGCATTCGATTCCTGCCGTGTTACTTTGGCCCCTGCTTATCAGTGGCACCCTTTACATGATCATGCCTGAGACGAACTACCTTCATTTATGGCTATGGACATTTCTGGCCGTATTCCTGCATGTTTTCGTCGATATCTTCAACGCCTATGGGACACAGGCGCTACGGCCCATTTCCTCGAATTGGGTGGCACTTGGGGTCATCAATACGTTCGACCCGTTCATCTTCGGGATCCATGTTGGCGGCTTGATATTATGGGGATATGGTTTTCCCCCTGGTTATCTATTTCTGACGATGTATGCCATACTCGTTCTTTATTATCTCGCCCGTTTCAGGGAAAGAGCATTCGTAAAGCGAGCAGTCAGACAGCAGATTCCCGGTGCACGGAAAATTCTCTTATCACCAACGATGAGCTATCACCGCTGGAGAATAGCCGTGACTGCCGAAAAGCATTATTATGTGGCCCGGGCTGATCGAGGCTACGTGACGATTCTTGATACGTTTGATCGAATCCCGCTTCCTGAAAGCAAAGTTCTTGAAGCCGCCAAGCATGATATCAATTTGGCAGCCTTTCTCTCTTTTTCCCCCGTCTACAGATGGGAAATTGAGCAGAACAAGGATTATTATGAAGTCCGGTTCATCGATTTAAGGTACCGCAGCAACGGTTATTATCCTTTTGTCGCCGTTGTTCATTTAGACGATGACTTGAATATCTTGAATTCATTTACCGGCTGGATCTTTAGTGAAGCGAAACTCAAGAAGAAATTGAATATCATTTTGTAGTACCTTCATAAGAAAAAAAGGCTGATTCCGAGGGGGAAATCCCCAATGGAATCAGCTTTTTTTAATGAATTTGGTTCTGTTGATCCAGTAAATGCTTATATTTAGGATTTTTTGCAATGAATTCGTGGAATCGTTCCCCGTAGTTGTCGATCCAAGTCTGGACAACTCGTGATGTCATTTCTTCGCCCGCATATTCATGTCCCGCTTTCGCATAGGTCGCCTCGAAATCTTCCCATAATAATTCAACCCAAGTTAGAGCCTGCTCATACGTTATGTGATCATTTTTCTCGAGCAAAATCTTGGTTAATCTTTCATGGTAATCATTCATCTAAACCACCCCGTTGCCAATATTTTTACAGACTGAATTTTACTGTTCCTTACCCATACTAGTAGAGAACAGAAACACTTTTTTACTTATTCTAATGCTTGGAGGAGAAAAACTTGAGAAATAAACAAAAAGGTTTTCCTAACCAAAACAATAATAAATTCCAAGGCGAACCTCGCGCAAAGGAGAGATATGCTTCAAAACGGGCGGATGGCAGCATCAATACACATCCACAAGAACGTATGAAAGCTTCAAGCGAAAGAACGGAATAAAGATACTACCAAAAGGAATCGGGTTCGTCACGATTCCTTTTTTTATTTCAACATCGAAATGGGCAACGCTTCCTCTTTCCCACTTCCACCTAAACGGTATCCCCAGGCAAAAACGCCATTCATATAATCAATTTTGAAGTAGACACCCGGGTCGCCTTCAACTTGATAAATTTCACCTTTTTTAAAATCATCCGGATTTAACAGATAGGCTTTAGCCATGGTCACTTTCCGTTCCAATACGGAATATTCGTTGACCATTCCCAGTTGCTCGGCTTTTCTCGCCTTTTCCGTCAGTGTGGCAATTTCTTGCTGCAGCTCGTAATCCGACATCGTGCTATATCTTACCTCGCTCATATATAAGGCTCCTTAATTAATAATATGTACTTCTATATTAAACAAAATTATGCGTTTTGGCTATGCATGTACCTTAATCGACATCAGAATCGTTCAAATAGCGGTCGATCAATTCGATGGGGAACCCTTTTCGATATAGTGCCTGCTTCATCTTCTGCTTATACTCAAAGCCTTCATAGTTCCGGTAACGGCGTTGAAGTTTTTCGGCATGATGCGTAAGCGAGGTCCATTGCTCATCCTCGTCTTTTTCCACGCCCACCTCTTCCAAGGCCTCGTGTATGATGTCCCGGGGATATCCTTTACGGACTAATGTTTGTTCCACTTTTTGCTGTAATGCCCGTTCCGAGATATTCTTTTCTTTCCTGATCGACTTTTCGGCAAGCTTTCTTGCATGCTCCACTTGAATCTCGTGGGGGTATTCCAACAAAGCTTGTTCGATCAGCTTATCCTGAATCCCTTTTTCCTTCAGCTCCTGCTTTAGCGTGATTGGTCCTTTATTGCCACCGTTCACATGCGTCCGGACATATGCCTTGGCAAAATCGAGATCGTCGAGATAGTGAAAGCTGTACAGCTTATGTATCGCTTCTTTTATAATCGGTTCTTCGATATCCTTCTTTTTTAAATACAGGCGGACTTCCGATTCTGAACGCATGCGGTAGGATAAATAATGGAGGGCATCGGTAAACGCCTTTTGTATTTCATCATGAAACTGCACTTCGGCAAGAAGCAAATCATCGAGTACCGTGCCTTTTTTCAACTGGAACTTCAGAAGGACCTCTTCGTCCACACTGAACGCATATTTTTCATCGACAAATATATTGTAACGGTCTGTTCTTTTCTTTTGGGTCGTTATTTTCGTTATGTTCGGCATACTTTCCACCCCCTTCTTACTTTACCCGTTTCTGTGAACCTTTTCTAGACAAGCACGTCCAAAAATGAAAAAAGAACCCGAGCGTGTTACAGTGAAGGAAAGACAGAAAAAGGATGTGATTTTCATGAAAATAGCCATTGCCGGTGGAAGCGGTTTTGTCGGCTCTGCCCTTATTGACGAATTATTAAAAGAAAATCATGAATTATATATATTGACCAGGCATCCAGATAAATATGATAAGCAAGAGCATATTCATTACGTAGGCTGGCTGAGCGCAGTATCAAGCCCTGAGAGACAGTTGGAAGATCTTGATGTGTTCATCAACCTAGCCGGGGAGTCATTAAATAGCGGTCGTTGGACACAGGAACGGAAACGGACGATTGTCGAAAGCCGGGTCGAGGCTTCCAAGGAAATGAACCGGATCCTCTCCAAGCTTCCGAAAAAAATCCCGTGCCTAATCAATGCCAGCGCAGTGGGATACTATGGCATATCCGACCAGGAAACCTTTACAGAGGAATCGGATTCCATCGGGGAGGACTTTCTGGCCCGCACCGTCAAGCTATGGGAAAAAGAGGCGATGAAATCCAGCCCCTACTGCGAACGTGTCGTCCTCACAAGATTTGGCGTAATCCTGGGGAAAAAAAAAGGGGCACTCCCCATGATGACCCTTCCCTACAAACTTTTCGGCGGTGGAAAAATCGGCAAAGGTACCCAATGGCTTTCCTGGATTCATATTCAAGACGTCGCCCGTGCGGTTTCTTTTTGCATGAAGGAAAAGAATATCCAGGGACCAGTCAATTTCACAGCGCCAAACCCCGTTCAAATGGATACGTTCGGTAAAACGATTGGCGCCGTTATGAAACGGCCTCACTGGTTCCCGGTCCCTCCATTCCTTCTAAAAACCGCACTCGGCGAAATGAGCATCCTGGTCCTTGAAGGGCAAAAGGTCCTACCAAGCAAACTAATGAAGGAGGAATTCACATTCTCCTTTCCCACTCTTAAAATGGCCCTAGAAGATATTTTACATGTATGATTGAAGTTATTTGGGAAAAAATAGGATTATCACATGAATTGGAGATGATCTAAATGGCGAAAAAAACGGATAAAGAAAAAAGTTTCCTAACAAGCATGCAAGAGATCACTTACTCTCGCGAATTCAAACAAGCAGATCGAGCCGGCGGTTTTACAGAAAAGAAACCCCGTCGTTAAGTTTGGCGCTTTTTTCCGTACATGATGATCTACCATTCAACACACAATAAGCTGGAGATGATTTAAATCAAATCATTTCCAGCTTATTTACTTTCATCGAGGGGGCGCTAACATGGGTCGAAATAACATTCACCATAATCGGGATAAAAACAAACAAAAACTGCCACAGGTACCTAAAAACCTTAAAAGTGACGGAATTGATGTCGAATTTTCTACCGAACTAGCCGACCAAGATGATATGGAGGCTCAAGCGCGCGCCAATGCCGCTGACCGTCGAGCCCATAACCGTAAATCATAGCGTTTAGAGGAGGCTGCATATTCAGCAGCCTCCTCTTATACACACCATCTTATCCACAGCCTTGTTAATATTGTGGATATTTTCTGAATATACCGATAAATAATGGGTAATACGACACCTCTTGATTATATGAAAATAATGTAAATTATGGATAACTCTGTGGATAATGTGGATAACAAGCTATATTCCTTGAATCGTAAGCTTTTTACATGTGGATAACATTTAAAAGGAGACTCCTATGACTGGAGTCTCCTTTTCTTATTCATTCACTAATTCAACTAATGAATCGATCATCACCCATTGTTGCCTTAGACGGTATTCTGTGGATTTTTCATAAACCAATTTGCTTGCGGCAGCTTGATCGCTTTCGGCATTCACTAAACTGCGTCCTTCGAGAATGGAATGTTCATCGACGACCGCATGCCATGCAATTCGAAATGACTTACTCAATTTGTTCCCCCCATTATGTTTTCTCATGTTGTCCTTTATTTTATCGGCCACTCGGATTTTTATTTTAAGGGGAATCCTCAAATTATTGTTCTTCCACGACGTTCTCTTCCAACTGTTTGCGAAGCATGAATTTCTGGATTTTGCCACTTGCGTTTCGCGGCAGCTCCTCACAGAAAATATATCGTCGTGGACGCTTATAGTTAGCCAGCGTTATGCTATTCCTGCACCAATCCTCTAAATCCTTCTCAGTTAACGATGAATCTTTCGCCACGATAAACGCCGTCACCGTTTCTCCCCATTTATCATCTGGTTGACCGAGCACGGCACAGTCGAGAACCCCCCGATGTTCATAGAGGGTATCTTCCACTTCACGAGGGTAAACGTTCTCGCCACCCGAAATGATCATATCATCCACCCGGTCCTTGACCCATAGAAAACCGTCTTCATCAAGGAAACCGATATCCCCGGAATGGTACCACCCTTTATGAAGCGCTTTTTCCGTCTCTGGCTCTCTTTGAAAGTACCCTTGCATGATGCAAGGTCCTTTCACGAGGATTTCCCCTGTTTCCCCAGGACCCATGGCATCATCGGGATCCGCTGGCCCATCTTCATTCGGACGGGCAATGACGATTTCATGGCCACGGCATGCCTGGCCGGCTGAACCGGCTTTCCGGATTTGGTCGTCTTCCAGCAGCAAGGTGATGGCTGGACCCATTTCGGTCATCCCGTAAGCCTGGATGAACTGGATGCCCAGTTTTTCCTGGCAAGCGAGCACAAGCGTCGGGGCCATTGGGGCTGCCCCGTACAATCCAAGCTTGAGGCTTTGAATATTATAGTTCTCCAGGTTCTCCTGAAGCAGCATGTTCCACATCGTCGGGGCTGCGAATAGTTTGGTGATTCCTTCCGCTTCGATCAGCTCAAGTGCCAGCTTGGGATTGAACTGATGCATAATCACATTCTTAGCTCCGACCTGAACGCGTGGTAAAAATGAACAGTGCAATTCAGCACAATGGAACATGGGTGCGGTAATCAAACCGACGTCTTGACTTTCATATCTCATCGCCTCTGTTATTATGGCTGACTGCTCGACCATATCCTTATGAAGATGGATCACTCCCTTAGGTCTTCCTGTCGTCCCGCTCGTATACATGATGGCATAGACATCATTTTCATCCACGGCTACATCAACCGGTGTGGAAGATGCATGGATCAGTTTTTCCTGATAACTCTTGGCATAGCTTGGAACTTTCTTATCAATGAACCAGAAAGCAATGCTTGGAAAACGTTTTTCAATCGCCGCCACGGACGATTGCAACTCCTCCTCGAAGATCAGCACCTTTGGCTTTGCATCACTGATGATGAAGGCCAGCTCTTCCGCCATCAATCGAAAGTTAATCGGATTAAAGACAGCCCCAATCTTGGCACAGGCAAAAAACGCGGTGGCCAGTTCTTCATTATTATATAAATAAGTAGAAACCCGGTCTCCTTTTTGGACACCTTCTGCTTGGAGCGCAGCCGCCAGTCTATTCACCTTGTCGTTCCACTGGATGTATGTATATCGGGCATTCCTTCTCACGTCGTAGATAGCTTCTTTAATGGGGAATTTTTGAACCGTCTGATCGAATAGGGTGTTAATCGTAACCGACATCTTTTTTCCTCCTCAAATACCTGCCATCATCCGGGGGATTCCTGATGATGACAGCTTTCTACTTCATCCAAACCTGACCTTCACGTGAATTTACCGATTACTCAACCTTTCGATGATTGTTGCATTGGCCATCCCATGCCCTTCACACATCGTTTGCAGTCCATAACGGCCGCCTGTCCTTTCCAGTTCATGCATCATGGATACCATCAGGCGGGCACCGCTTCCGCCAAGGGGATGTCCCAGGGCAATCGCCCCTCCGTTTGGATTCAGCTTCTGCGGGTCTGCGCCCGTTTCCTTCAACCAAGCCAGGGGTACAGGTGCAAACGCCTCATTCACTTCAAAGATATCGATATCATCAATGGAAAGACCCGACTTTTCCAAAGCCTTTTGCGTAGCCGGAATCGGACCCGTCAACATCAATGTCGGATCTGAGCCGACAACCACCCGCGTATGCACTTTAAAACGTGGTTTTAAACCAAGTTCTTCTGCCTTACTTCTCTCCATCAACAGTAAGGCCGCAGCCCCGTCGCTGATCTGGCTCGAGTTCCCGGCATGGATCAGACCATCTTCTTTAAAAACGGGTTTCAATCCAGATAGGACCTCAACCGTCGTTCCAGCTCTTGGTCCTTGATCTGCCGTGACGTCAATCGGGTTGCCTTCTTTATCCGTACCTGTAACGGAAATGATTTCCCGGTCAAAATATCCCTCTTTTTGCGCGCGTATTGCCCTCTCATGGCTTTCAACGGAAAATGCATCACATTCCTCGCGTGTGATTTCCCACTTTTCGGCGATTCGTTCAGCTGAGAGTCCTTGGTTGATCACCTCATAGTTGTCAACATACTTTTGGCTCGTAGTCGCCCCTTGGTAATTGAATCCCATCGGAACACGGGACATATTTTCCACACCACCCGCTACGACCACATCCATATCGCCTGATAGGATGGCTTGGGAAGCGAAGTGAACAGCCTGCTGGCTTGATCCACATTGACGGTCGATGGTCGTTCCTGGCACTTCAATCGGATAACCGGCAATCAAGGCAGCCACACGGGCAATATCTCCAGCCTGCTCCCCAGCCTGTGTTACACAGCCTAAAATGACATCTTCAACGATGGCTGGGTCGATTCCTGCTTTTTCAACCAGTTTCCTTAACACTTCTCCAGCTAATTCGTCAGGACGAAAGTCCCGCAGGACCCCATTCCTTCTGCCAACCGGTGTACGGATCCCCTCAACAATAACCACTTCACGCATCTAATCGCTTCCCTTCCATTCTTTTTTAGAGGCCAAGATTCTTAGCTATGATTTTTTTCATGATTTCATTGGTTCCTGCGTAAATGCTTGCTACAGGTATATCCCGGTAGCGCCTAGCAATCTTGTATTCTTCCATATAGCCATAGCCACCGTGAAGTTGCATGCATTCCGTGGATATTTTCCTGGCGGTTTCCGTCAATCTCCATTTCGCCATCGACACTTCGGTTACAACGTTTTCCCCTGCCATATGGTTTGCAATCAGTTGGTCCAGAAAAGCTCGGCCCATTTTGATTTCCGTTGCCATCTCGGCTATTTTAAACTGCGTGTTCTGGAACTGGCTCACCGATTTGCCGAATGCTTCACGACTTTTCACGTATTCAATCGTATCCGCAAGCATGTCCTCCGATGCAGCTTGGGCACAGATTGCGACCACAAGGCGTTCCTGTTGCAGTTTCTCCATTAAATAGGTGAATCCCTTGCCTTCTTCACCAAGCAGGTTTTCCTTTGGCACCCGGCAATCCTCGAAAATGAGCTCTGCTGTATCCTGACAATGCAGGCCAAGCTTTTTCAACTTCCTTCCCCGTGAGAACCCGGGTGCATCTCGTTCCACGACGATCAATGAAACGCCTTTATGCTTCGGAACAGCATTTGGATCGGTTTTACAAGCTACGATAATCAAATCGGCATGGATGCCATTTGTGATGAATGTCTTTTGCCCGTTAAGAACATAATGATCTCCATCCAAGATCGCCGTCGTTTTAATATTGGCCAAATCCGATCCCGTCCCCGGTTCCGTCATGGCGATAGCCGTAATCCTTTCCCCGGTCGTACATGCAGGAAGCCAGCGCCTTTTTTGTTCCTCGGTTCCATAGGCGGAAAGATAGGGTACCGTAATATCGCTATGAAGCCCGAAACCGATTAATCCCGAGCCCACCCTTTCCAGTTCTTCATTGATGATGACCCCAAAGCCCCAATCGACTCCTGACCCACCAAACTCTTCATCAAGATCAGGACAGAGAAAGCCTTGCTCGCCCATCTTCTCCCAGAATGACCGTGGGATGAGTCGCTCTTCTTCCCACTTTTCATAATGTGGAACCGCTTCTTTTTCTAAAAACTTCCGTAATGATTTACGGAAAATCTCGTGATCTTCTGTTAAGTAAGAATGCTTCATCTGTTCTCGCTCCTCTTTCTTTTCTCTTCTTCTATCATTACTCCGGTGTCATGGTCACCTTGGTGACATCCTGATGGCCCCGTCCAGCCGGATCGTTTCCCCATTCAGCATCGGGTTGGTTATGATGCTTTCCGTTAGCTTCGCGTATTCGTTTGGATACCCGAGCCTTGATGGGAACGGTACCGTTTTCCCAAGGGATGTCCTCGCTTCTTCCGGAAGCGAATCGAACATCGGTGTATGAAATAAGCCAGGTGCAATCGAGACGACCCGAATGCCAAAAGAAGCAAGATCCCTTGCTATCGGTAAGGTCATGCCGACGATTCCCCCTTTTGAGGCACTATAAGCAGCCTGCCCGATTTGGCCTTCAAAAGCAGCTACGGAAGCCGTATTAATGATCACGCCCCGTTCGCCCTCTTCATTCATTGGATTATGGACCATTTTCTCCGCTGCGAGACGTATGACATTAAACGTGCCGATTAAGTTGACCGTCACCACTTTTGAGAACGCTTTCAATTCATGTGTGCCTTTTCGGCTGACGACCTTCTCGGCAATGGCAATCCCCGCACAATTGACGACCGTGTTAATCGTCCCGAATGTTTCGATTCCTTGGTCCATGGCGGCTTGGACACTATCCTCTTGCGTCACATCCGTTTTAATGAACAGGACGGAATCCCCTAATTCCTCGACCAGCCTGGCCCCTTTTTCTTCCGAGAGATCAAGAATGATCGCTTTCCCGCCTTTATGGATGATGTTTCGCACCGTTGCCTCACCCAGTCCTGAAGCCCCACCTGTCACTACTGCCACTGTCTCTTGAATATTCAAGTCCTCCACCTCTTTCCCTTTGTTTTTGAAGCTTATGATTCAACCTTCAAGTTATGAAGGGTTTTCTTAAAATCATGGATCATATATTCAAAATCCCGCTTCAATTCAGCAAGTTCCCTCATTCGTTCATTGATTTCTTCTAATTTCTGTCCCGCTTTTTCTATCGTTCTCTCCAGTTGCTTGACCCCTGTTCTGTCCTGCTCGAAAAGGACCACAATGTCTTTTATTTCATCTAAAGAGAACCCATACTTCTTGCCACGCATGATGATTTTAAGCTGTGCGAATTCTTTCTTTCCATATACTCTGTTCCCTGTTTCGGTCCGCCTCGGCTTTAGCATGCCTAATTCCTCATAGTAACGCAGCGTCCTCGTCGTCAATTCAAACTCTTTGGCTAACTCAGAAATCGTGTACATCCTATAACCACACTTTACAAAGGGATTATTTACCTTTATCTTACCATTGACGTTAACGTAAACTTCAACAAATATTCATAAAATTTCATGAAATCAAAAGAAAAGGGTCGTTTTACCTGTTATACTAAAGATATATTCTTGTAAATGAAGGGATGGATCAACATGATCTGCTCGAAAATACTAGTTGCCTATGACGAATCTGAATTAGCTCTCAAGTCTTTGGAAAAAGCGATTGAATTAGCCAAGCTGGATCCAGCCATTGAAATTCATGCGATACACGCTGTAACGCTACCGATTCATCCAAGTATATATGGAAACGCTTTTCAAGAAATCGAGGAATCCATGCTGAAGTATGGAGAAGAAGTCATCTCAAAAGCGGATGCGCTATTATCGGAAATTCCGAATAAAACCCAGACATTTGTCGTGGAAGGCTCCGCCATCAAAACGTTATTGGAACATGCGAAGTCCCAAAACTGCGACCTTATCATCATGGGTAGCCGCGGCTTAAGCGGGTTCAAGGAATTCCTGGGAAGCGTCAGTCATTATATCGTGCAGAACTCCCCGGTACCCGTCTTATTGGTTAAGTGATTACATAGTACGACTCGTTTTCACAAAAGCTGGGCTCCTTGAGACCAGCTTTTCTGCTAGCTTGACAATAGGATGTAAACGGCAAAGAGATTCTTATTTTACAAACCCTTATTTCTATGGGTAAAATGAAAGTACTTTGAAGAGATAAGCAGGTGAAGCGATGGATATTAAGCATTTACAATACTTCATAGAAGTGACTAATTTTAACAGTTTCACTCGGGCAGCCGATCATTTATTCATTACTCAGCCGACCATCAGTAAAATGATCAAGAACCTGGAAACCGAACTTGGGGTTGAACTTTTCGATCGTTCCCGCAAGCAACTCGCTCTGACCGATGCCGGTCGGGTCGTATTAGAGCAGGCAAAATTGATTGATAAAGCCTTTCATAACTTGGAAACAGAAATGGATAATTTATTAGGCCTTAAAAAGGGACATATACGAATCGGTTTACCCCCGATTATCGATGCCTCTTTCTTCCCCCGAATTCTTAGCCGTTTTCATGAGGATTATCCCAATATCACCTTTCAATTGGTTGAAGATGGTTCAAAAAAAATTGAAGAGTCCGTTCAAAATGACCAACTGGATATAGGCGTAATCGTCCTGCCGACCAACACCGTTCTATTTCACCATTTTGCCTTTTTAGAAGAAGACATCAAGTTGATCGTTCATCCCTCTCACCCACTTGCTTCCGAGGATGAAATCGATTTGATAGATCTTCAACATGAGTCCTTTATCTTATTCAATAAGGATTATGTTTTGCGTGACCTCATCATTTCATCTTGTAAGGAATCAGGTTTTTCTCCACACATCGTTACCGAAAGCTCTCGATGGGACTTTATAGAAGAAATGGTTTTCTGCAAGCTTGGCATCGCCCTTTTACCAGAAAGCCTCTGTCGGTTGGATAGTCGTGTTAAGACCATTAAGGTTAAAAATCCATCACTGAGCTGGAACTTGGCATTCATTTGGAGTAAGGATCAATACCTTTCATACGCCGCAAAGGAATGGCTGAAATATACAAAGGAAGCATTGGCTAAAAAAGAGTGATCATACACCTTCAATAAGAAAATAATGTAAGCACTATCATAGATATGAGTTATCTTCATGATAACATCTAACCATTTTACTTTATTTACTTGCCGAGTTAGACTTGGTAGTGAGTAAAAAGCACTGCAATACCGATATATCGATATTTTCTGAAAGGAGATATTTATGATCACTTTATCTAGTGTCGATGAGTTACAAGCAACCGAAGAAGCGTTGGAAAAAATTAAATATTCATACCCCGAATTATTTAAAAAACTGCTTCATGTCGTTGCCTTAACACGAGCTTTCCAATTTAAATATCAATTTATGGGCACATTAATCATGGATGAAAACCCTAACGAATACACCCCTGAATTCGTTATGCCCTCCGTTATCACTTTATATAAAGAGGAAGTTCAAAAGTTAAAGAATGATCCGAATATCGAGGTTCTTCGACAAACCCTCTCCCAAAATGAAAATATTGGATATGCGAAAATCAGTATGCTAGTGCTCGGTAAAAGCCCTGAATCACTTTTAGGCGCTTCATACATTAAATAATACCCCCTGATATGTTCCTAAAAAAACCTCCCGTTTTCGGAAGGTTTTTTTCTTTAGCTATACGTCAAAGGACTTTACTCAAAAATGCCTTCGTTCTTTCCTGCTGCGGATTGTCAAAAATCTCGCTAGGCACATTTTCCTCAACGATCAACCCTTCATCCATGAATATCACTCGATCCCCAACTTCTTTTGCAAATCCCATTTCATGTGTCACCACAACCATCGTCATGCCTTCTTTCGCCAATTGCTTCATGACTTCAAGCACTTCACCGACCATTTCCGGGTCTAGAGCGGATGTCGGTTCATCAAACAACATGATCTTTGGGCCCATAGCTAGAGACCTAGCAATGGCTACACGTTGCTTTTGCCCTCCTGACAAAGAGTCCGGATAGGCGTTCGCTTTATCCGAAAGGCCCACCTTATTAAGCAATTCCATGCCCGTCTTTGCTGCCTGTTCCTTGGAAACTTTACGCACTTTTATCGGCGCAAGCATGATATTTTCAAGAACCGTTTTATGCGGGAATAAGTTAAAATGCTGAAAGACCATGCCGACTTCCGTACGGATTTTATTGATATCGACTTTCTTATCCGTCGTATCAAGCCCCTCAATGTAAATGTGGCCACCCGTTATCGTCTCTAGCTGATTGATGCATCTTAGGAAAGTGGATTTCCCAGATCCCGACGGACCAATGACCACGACGACTTCCTGTGGGGCAACGGTTGCACTGATATTCTTCAATACCTCATTGTCACCAAATGACTTATTTAAATTTTCCACCTTGATCATTCTGTTTTCAACCTACTTTCAAGTCTATTTAGTACGAAACTTAGAACGAGCGTCAGGCAAAGATAGATGAAGGCACAGGCCAAATATGGCTCCCATACTTTAAAATACTGACTGCCCATCGCTTTTCCCCAATACATCAATTCCGGGGCAGCAATGACACAAACCAAGGAAGAATCTTTCAATAATACGATGAATTCATTACCTAGAGGAGGAATCATGCGTTTGAATGCTTGTGGAAGGACAACGGAAATCATGGATTGAGTGTGCGTCAAACCTAAAGAACGTGCCCCTTCCATTTGTCCTTTATCAATGGATTGAATTCCGGCCCTAAATATTTCAGCAATATATGCCGCTGCATTTAAAGAAAGTGCAATGACTCCCGCTGCGACGGCATTCGTTTCGCCGGTAAAGAAAGGAACCACCCCAAAGTGGATCAAGAAAATCTGGACCAGTAATGGTGTCCCCCGGAAAACCGTGACATAGCAGTAAAATGGAAAGGCGAGCCATTTATTTCTTACAATCTTCCCTAATCCAATCAGCAATCCTAGAAACGTCCCGATTAGAATCGAAGAAACGGATAGACCAATCGTAAGCAACGTCCCCTTCAATAAGAAAGGCGCATATTCAAAAATAATATCCCAACGAAAACCCATTCTATGTACCTCCTAAAGTCCAAAAAAACTGCGTAACTTCACACGTAAAGTTACGCAATTTTTCTCATAACCTATATTATTGTTGTGCTTTTACCGTCTCGATATCTGGATCTGTGCCAAACTGTTTTTTATAGATTTCGGCGTACTTGCTATTATCGAGCATGGTATTGATCGCTTTATCGAAATCGGCCTTTAACTCACTGCCTTTAGGGAATAGGACTCCATAAAACTCCTCTTCAAAGCTGCTGCTGTCTTCCACGACCTTCAACTTTTGATCAGGATTATTTTTTACATACTCTTCAACGACCGTATTATCTGCCACGACCGCTTCAGCCCCACCCTTGAGCAATTCCTGAATGGCTAAGTTATTATTCTCGAATTTCTTGATATCTTTATGATTTTTTCCAAGAAGGGCTTCCACCGCTTCTTGACCCGTTGTACCTGTTTGGACAGCTATCTTCTTCCCTTTCAAATCTGCTCCCGATTCCACATCACTTTTTTCGGGAACCAAGATTTTATTAGTGGAAAGGAAATAAGGAACCGAAAAATCATACGATTGTTTTCTTTCATCATTCACTGTAATTGCCGATACTGCTAAGTCTGCTCTTTTTGATTCAATTTCCACAAAAATCGGATCCCACCCTACATGCTCGATTTCGACTTTATACCCAGCTTCCTTCGCTACGGCATTGATAAAGTCAACATCGAATCCGACGATTTTATCACCTTCGAGGTATTCAAAAGGCGCATATGCAGCATCCGTCACCACTCTAAGCGTCTTTTCCTTAGGCCCTTCATCACTTGTAGTGGAAACTTCCTTTTCCTTGCCACATCCGGTCATGATCAAAAGCAAAGAAGATATCACGACCAACATGTATACAGATACCCTTTTCAACATAATCCCCTCTTTTCTCCCGTAAACTCTCACTCAAAATAATCTAATAATTTAGATTTGAATGATTATTCAGTATTTTTTACTTAAAAATAGTATACGTTTTTTTGAGTTTTCATGCAATAAAAAGTAAAAAAATAACTTTAGTAGAATACAAGTTTATTACAGTAAATGACAAAACCGAGTATCATAATGGACTTTGAACATGTGAACAATCGATTCATCTTCTTTTTCCATAAAAAATAGAAAATTATATTGAAAACGAATATAAAAAAATAAGCAACCACCCATTTAGAGGGTTGCTGCTTATTATGGTTCGTCCAGTGCACGGTTAGTTTCTTCATCAATATCTAACATATCCAATAGGAAGATAAAGATTGGTATCCCGATAATCAATCCCCAAATTCCAAGGAAGTGTTCGGAAAACAGTAAGATCATAAACGTGAAGAACGTAGGAAGATTTGTTTTGGCCGACATGAATTTCGGGTTCAGAATATAGCTTTCAAGCGCATGAATCACCACAATCATGATCAACACTGCAATGACCTTTGGCATGCCTCCGATACTATAGGCAATCATGCTTAGTGGAATCAAGGAAATAATGACCCCAGCCACTGGAATCAAACCAAGGAAGAAAATCATGATCCCCAAACCAATTAACTGTGGAAAACCAAGAATCCATAAGAACGCAACGGATAGAATGGCATTCGTAATGGCAATTAGGAATTGAACCTCAATGACTTTTCCGAATGAGTTAACGAACTTCACACCGAAATGTCCAATATTAATGAAGAAGGAATTGAATTTCCCCCGCTTAAACTTGGAAGTGAAGCGGATGATTTTATCCTTTTCCAACAAGAAAAACAAGCTAAGCAGTATAGAAATGAAGATTTGAAACGCCAGTTTTCCAAAGTCAGATATATAAAGATAGAGCGTATTCATCTGCTTTTGAAGATCCAGAGGTGATTCAAGTTCATTCATTAAACTAATGGCATATTGAATGACCTTGCTATCAGGCGGATGTTGAAAGAAGAATACAATCTGCGTAATCAGCTCAGTAAATTGTGTCGTAATAACCGGCAAGTACTTATAAAGGACGATAGCTAAAGAAGCAATGAACACTATATAAATGAAACTTATGACCACTTTGGAATTGATGGGCATCACTTTTTTCAGATGAAGCATGATGAACTGTTCAAGCCTTCCCATCAGGAAAGTGAAAACAAATGTGAATAAAACGATATTGACCATACTTCCGATGCTTACAAGAAATAAAAACAGCACAAGTAAGGTAATGAATCTTGAAAATCCTTCGCTTTGTAAATACTCTTTTACCACTTACCTATCTCCTATCTACCATTTTGCCGTAATCTATCTTTGTATTTATTATTTTACACGGAATGGAGGAAATCTACTACAAATACCTTCCAAAAAATAATAATTTGAAATATCTTGCCCGGACTCCCTCAAAAGCCCCGGCTTTGTATTAACTATAACCGGTACAAAAAAGGGATGCACCTATTATGCATCCCAATCAAGAAGGCTTAGTCTTCGTCCTTAATGTCTAGATCTTCCGGAATCGGTTCATTCGCCAATTCTTCGACTAACATTTTATATTTCTCCAGCTGTTCAAAGTGCGTCTTGAACTGGTCCTTATAGATCAATACTACACCCTCGCCGTCATCCACCACTCTAATTTTCCCTTGTAAGATTAAACTTTCGACATATGGTATGGACACCGATAAATAATCAGCCGTTTCCTCTACTGTTAAATACACGTTTTCGTCACTCCTACTACTATCTTTATAGCTATTATACCAGTAGTTCACTTTTTCTGCTTTTCTCCTATTGCCCATTTTCCTCCATCCATTTGAAAAGGGCCTTTCCCAGATTGGGAAAGGCCCTTCTATCATTTCACTGTCACTTTGACCGTTTTGGCATTTCCGGCCTTATCGGTTGCCACAACCGATAACTTTGTCTTTTTCTTTTGTTTTTTCATCGTCACTTTATATTTGCCATTTTTATCGGCTGTCGCCTTTCCGAGAACCTTGGATCCCACTTTAACCTGCACGGTTGCTTTGGCCTCTGTTTTACCGGAAACCGATTTACTTGAACTCGTCACTGCGCTGACTGTAAGCGTTTTGGGTGCCGTCACGTCTTTTACCGTCGTTTTGACCGGGGTGGTCTGGTACTCTTTGCCACCCACGGTTCCTGTAGACCAAACAGAGACTTTCGTTCCGGCTTTTTGTTTACCGATCGTGACAGAATACTTGCCGTTCGCTTTTATCTTTGTTCCCTTTTTATTGACAACTTTATTATTGACCTTCACATACACTGTGGTATTCGGTTCAGCTTCCCCGCTTATCTTTGTATCCTTATCCCCGACCTTTTTGATGGTCGGCCCAGACATGGTTGCACCTACTGCGTATTCTTCCTGGCTTTTTAAACTCCCTGTGTCTTTCACTTTAATATAATATGTTCCCGGAGATACGGAATAGAGTTGAGTATCCGCTTGATCTACACGGTTGGAACTTTCCAGGCTCACCGCTTTATTCTTGGCATTATATAAAGAAAAATCTAGCGAACTATTAAACTCCGTAGCAGCGACCACATATAAGAAACCATAATGCTTCACTTTGATTTTATAGTAATCTACATCGTTCGCTTTATTGAAAATCCCCAAACCAAATTGTTTCAGGCTTATTGAGTTAGACTTTTTAATCGTATTATTCGGTTCTTTTTCAATGAGATACTCACTTGCCATCTTCTTGTATGACTGATTATGTACACGCTCGAAAGGACTTTTCAGGCCTGGTCCCTTTTCAACTGAAACTGTAGCGGCTCCAACCGCCCCTAAATTAAACGAAAATAGACTGAATACCAATGCCAGAATAAAAACAAATGATTTTTTCATAGTTCTCTCCCTTTTTAATAAAGTAAAAGATTTTCTTCTTTTCCCCTTGTCTCTACCCACATACAAAAAGAAAATAAACCCTATTTTACCAAAAATATACTAATAATTACTCTGTGCGTAAAGGGACTAAAGCCTGATATGTCCACCTTATTTCCTGGTTCGTAAATATCAAGGAAAATAAAATGCGTTTATACCTTATAAACCAAACCCATAAAATGTAAAATGGTGTTAATGTAGGAGTTCTATAGACTAGGAGGATTGAAAAAATGACCTTACTTTATGTCATGCTTGCAGCCATTTTCGCGATCATTGTGGTTATCCTGGTAAAACGAAGAAGCGAGCCGGTCAGAATGGAACGGTATCAGCAAGAATTCCGGAGAAGGTATGAGGAGACCTTGGACATAGGCGGGAATGCTATCGTATCGGAAGCCTTAATAGAAAAGCTAAATCAAGCCATGGAAATCGAGTATATGGAAAAGGTCAATACCGATTTCCGTATGAGACACCCACGTTATACACAGGGGAATGTCAACGAGTTATGGCGGGAATTAAAACGGTACTTCATCATGACGGCCGTGTTCGGTAAAATGGAAATGTTTCATGCCACCGTCGATGAACTCTGGCATATCATGCTGGATGATAAACAGAAATATGATAGGTTCTGTCGGGACTTCCTTGGCCAGATGATCCTACATCATCCCCACACAGAGCCTGTCTTTAAACCAGAGGAACGGACACTGTTCGACTTTTACTATGTCCAGCTGTTCACTATTGATTCGCCCTCGATTCTAACTTGGGGAAAGTTCTTCAAACATGATAAAGCAACCTCCTTGCTCCACGATTTCGAAACACTGGAAGTTGACCAGTTAAAGGAAAAATACATGCGAAAACCGACGAGTGTGGAAGCGGAAGAAACTTTTGATAGGTTCTCGGGCCTCATAAAAAGTGACCGCACAGAACGGAGTGTGGATTGGCAAAAACGGTACAATCAAATGGATTATGCTGCACCCGCTTACTTCATTTATGCAAGTGCGGATGCATGTGATTCGGACTTCAAGCATCTGTTTGGTGACGATCCCGCTCACGGTTCCCATTCTGGAAATGTAGGTACCGACAGTCATGGCAGTGTTCATGATAGTGGATCTGATTCCTCGAGTTGTTCTTCCTGTAGCTCGTGCTCTTCATAAAAACAGCACCACCGTTTGTTAGATGGTATCTAGGTGCTGAACACTCTTTGTCCAATCAATAAAGTACCCGTTACCATTTCACCTTCCCCAACCCATTTAAAAATGCCTCCTTTTACTCAAGGAGGCATTAATGGATATCAGTTTTGCTTATTCATGTTCCAGTTTCTTCACCTGTACTTTTACATCAAGCGTTTGGTTCCCACCTCTGTAAACTCCCTGTAACGGGCTGACATCTGAATAGTCCCGCCCAGCGCTAAGACAAATGTGATTTTCAAGTGCCTCTACATTATTCGTAGCATCGAGCCCAATCCAGCCGATACCAGGAGCCATGAATTCAACCCACGCATGGGAGGCAGCATCACCAATCAGCTCCGAGTTTTCACCGACGTAGAGATAGCCGCTTACATATCTGGCCGGAATCTTCCTGGCTCTAAGAACGCCCAGCATAATATGAGAATAATCCTGACATACGCCTTTTTTCAAGTCAAACGCTTCATTAGCCGTTGTGCTTACATTAGTCGATTCTCCGTCATAGTTCATGACCTCATGAAGATACCTCATTAACTGAAGGGAGAATTCAACTGGATTTTCAATATCACCTACCGCTTGGATAACTTGGTCGATTTGATACTGATATAAGAAGGTATAGCTTGTTTCGTTTAAAAAACTCTTATAATGATCATGAAATAATTCCGAATGAAAGATATATCTCATTTCTGGAGAATACTCGATTTGTCGAATAAATGGCGACCTTTGAATACTGACAATGGAGGTCGTCTTGACTTCCAACTTCGTATGTTTTTGAGGGATAAAGAAACTCTCCACGTGATTCCCCCATAAATCCACATGTTCCTTTGGCATAGATACAGGTGTGATTTCATTTTTATAAGATAATAAACGCTGACATTCATCCGTCCTAGGCTTCAAACGAATGGTATTCATACTTTGGTCTACTGCTGTATCATAGTAAAAAGTATTTACATGTTCAACTTCATATTTCATGGCCATTTCTCTCCCTGATACTATGGTTTTACTGTCCTGTAAGAGGAAGGGTTTTTTCTGGGAATGCTCCCTTTCATTTTACAGGATCAGCTTCTAAGTAATACGTTTCGGAGAATAACTTTCCAAATTCCAGGCACTGGCTATAAGCCGAATCAATAAAAACCCCAATCTCTTCCGTATTCAGTTTTTTGATGTCCACATCTTTGAATTCACTGATCATATTGTCAATGGCCGCATACATCTTCCAAGAATAATGGGCCACCTTTTCACCTTCAAGTCCTTTAATAACTTCTCTGACATGTTCCATGCAATAACAGAGGGAACGAGGAAAGCTATGATCGGATATCATGAATTGCAGGACAAATTTGGGTTCCATCAAAGGTCTGAATTTCTTAGTAAAGTCCTCATATCCATTAATGAGCTGTAGACTTGTACGCCAGTCCAATTCTTGCCCTTCCAAGTCACCATATGGAACGGATTGTCGATACATCATCTGCATGACAAGAGCTGTTTTTTCAGCCCGTTCCAGCCATTTTCCTATCTTAATAAAATGATAAGGTAAATCTCGTGACATGGTAGAATCTATTATTCCAGTCGCAATCATTGAAGTGGTTTTAATACGCCTGATATAGGAATGAATCTCTTGGATGGAGTAATCCTCCCTTGCTTGGGCATTTTCTTGCTCTAAGTAAAACTCATTCCATACCTCCCAAAGCATGTTAGGGATTCTATCTCTTGTCATCTTGGCATTTTCTCGAATATTCTTGGTCATCCTCGATAGCGAATTGAAGTTATCTTTTGAAAAGGCCAAATAATGGACGACATTTTTCATCGTAATTTCTTCATAAAGAGAATCGAATTCCTCTTTATCCCCACAAATCCCGATGATCGCTTCCAAGTCATGTTTGACCAGGATTTCATGCTCGGATGCCTCTAGCATTTTTATTAACTGAACCTCAAGGATATCTGCATTACTTTCCATCCGTTCACAATTCCTTGCCATCCAAAATAAAGAATCGGCTACACGACTAAGCATGCTGCATCTCCTCCTTTAACACCCAGGTATCTTTTCCGCCCCCGCCCTGTGAGGAGTTCACAACGAGTGATCCTTCCTTTAAAGCCACTCGCGAAAGTCCGCCAGGCAGTACATGTACTTGTTCCCCCTTCATGACGAATACGCGTAAATCTACATGGCACGGGTAGAATCGGCCTTTTTGGTACGCCGGGGCCCGTGATAATTTAATGGTAGGCTGTGCTATGTACTGATAAGGATTTTCAATGATTTTCTGACGGAATACTTCCCTCTCTTCCTCGGTAGCATGGGGTCCGATTAGCATATCGTAGCCACCAGAAGCCCCTACATTCTTCACGACGAGTTCATCCAACCTTTCAAGAACCCACTCCCTCTGGATTGGATCGCTTAACAGGTAGGTATCCACGTTTTTAATGATCGGTTCTTCCTTCAAATAATATCGAATCATATCCGGTACATAGGAATATATCGCTTTATCATCGGCCACACCGTTTCCAATCGCATTCAAGATGGAGACATTCCCCTCTTTATAAGCAGCAATCAATCCCGGCACCCCGAGTAACGAATCTTCACGAAACGCCTCCGGATCAAGAAAATCATCATCTATACGGCGATAGATGATATCCACCCTTTTTAATCCCCGAATGGTTTTCATGTAAACCATGTTGTCTTTCACGATCAAATCTCTTCCTTCTACAAGCTGGATATTCATTTGTTGTGCTAGAAATACATGATCATAATAAGCCGAATTATACATTCCGGCTGTTAAGAGGACTGCTCTAGGTTCAGTGTTTTTCGAGATGTTATTTGGCACATGCGATAATAAGGAGTGCTGTAAATGAGCAATTTGATTTTCAAGTGTGTTGAGAGAATGTTCAGAAAAAAACTCGGGGTAAACCTGACGCATAACATAACGATTTTGATACACATACGAAAGTCCTGAAGGATTTCGTAGATTATCCTCAAGAACTCGATATTCACCATGTTCATCTTTGATTAGATCGATTCCTGCCAAGAAGATATGATTTTGTAACGGGATATCAACCCCGCCTACCTGTTTATAGTAGTAATACGGGCTATTTTCTACCAGATATTTCGGAACAACATGATCTTTTAAAATTTGTTGATCATGATAGATATCATCCAAAAAGTGATTAAGCGCTTCGACTCGTTGAATCATGCCTTTTTCAATCACTCCCCATTCTTCAGCAGGGATGATAATTGGTATGAAGTCAAACGGCATGGTGCGCTCCGTTCCGCTTTCTTCCCCATACACCGTAAAAGTAATTCCCTGTCTTAAAAAACTGAATTGAGCTGTTTCATGCTTTTTCCTATACTCTTCTTCTGAAAACTGTTGAAGAATTGAATGGAAGTATCGATAGTGGTCTTTTGGCTCTCCATTTTCCTGAAGCATTTCATCGAAAAAGGAGCCCGTTTCATAAGTTTTGAACAATGCTACACGCCTCCAAAAAATGTTATGTAAAGAGTAATGACTATTTAATTACGACAAATTTCATGGGATATCCTTCTTTTCTAACAATATTTTTACTAATAATTTAGATTTTTCTAATAATTGTAGATTGGTACCGTTTACATTTCTTCCTTTATAAATTTACAAGAAAAAAACTAATAGGTTGCCCTATTAGTTCCATCGGTTGAACCAATTTTTGATTCGTTGTTTATTCTTTTCGAGAACTTCCTGCGATGTTTGGTTATCTTTTTGTTTTTTCCATTCAAAGAAAGAAGCAATGGCGATGAGGAGCCCTCCGCCGATGACTAAGTACAACCACCATGGCATCTGTCCCCACATCGAATTTGTATTCATATAGATATTGAACAAGATCGTTACGGTTCCCGCCAAGAAATATGATTTGTATTTCATCGTAAATCCAAGGAGGATCGCCGCTAAAGATATCGTCCCGATAACCAGTGCATCATATAGGGTGTTGCTTGCCATGGCATCTCCTATCATGATAATAAAGAGAACGAAGACGACGCCCATCTCGATATACTGCGTAAATTTGCCTCTATTAAAAATTTTCCGTAATAAGATGGTACTTATGATAAAGAGTGGCAGGATCTGTGCCTCTACCTCCAGGACATCCGGGAATGGAATCTTATCGATGATGACCCAATATGGATATAGACTGAGCACTATGGAAGCTGCCAAATAGATTTCCCTTTCCTTTACTCTCACCGTCATCGCCCTCATCAAGATGAAATAAACCGGCAATAAAAGAGAAACGAAAATGTCTAGAATGATGGATTTAGATTCTCGATTATGAATATCCATCATCATCGCTACAAGGAAAAGAAATCCGTACACCCGGTAAAAATCGATTTGCAAAATGATCGCACCTTTTTTCACGATTCCACTAAAGGATCTTCTACTTACTAACACCATTGCCGCCGTACATCCGAAAAGGACCCCAGTGCCAATGAATATGTCCAATGTTCCTGCATAGGTCATGATGGTCCAATACGGGTACAATCCAAGAATCCCTGCCAGCAATGCGTATGTTTCCCTCTCCTTTGCAGGGATCGTAAAGTGCCTCATCAAGATGAAGTACCCAATCAAGAAACAAGAAACAAGGACCTTGAGTGGCCAATACGTCGGTTCATTCATAAATGCTTCGACATTCATGGTTAGTAAAAAAAGCAAGCCATATATCCGGTATACATCCACCTTGATTCCTGATTCATCCTTCCTTACCAAGCCTGTAAAGAAATGTCTGCTCAACAGGATCATCACGAGCATACAAGCAAAAAGAACGCATTCACCCGTAATCAACGAAACCGTATGAATGTAATCCACGATGCTAATGAACGGATACAGACTGAGGATCATCGCAAGAGCGGAATACACCTCCCTTTCTTTCCGTCCATTTGTAAAGCTTCGTATCAGAATGAAATAGCCTGGGATCAATAGCGCTACAAGGACTTGTAAAAGTGGATAAGATGGTTCATTTACGAGCACTTCCCCATTCATGGCAAGTAAGAATAATAGTCCATAAATACGGAATGCATCGATTGCCGTCCCCGTTTCGTCCGTCTTAAACAGCCCTTTGAAGTATTGCCTGCTCAACAACAGCAACACGACCATACAGAGGAAATGGACAACCAGAGCTGTCACGGTCGGCAGCGAGTGGACGTAATCCCATATGTTGAAAAACGGATACAATCCGATGACGGCCGCTACACCTGAATAGATACCTCTTTCCTGTCTGCCTATCGTAAAGGTTCTCATCACGATAAAGTAAATCGGCAGCAGCAAGGATACCGTTATTTTCAAGATTTCAAATTCCGTAGACTCCCAGAATACTTCCCCATTCATATCAAGTATAAAGAACAAGCCGACTATTCTATAAAAATCAATGATTTGCTTGTCACCTGCTTGGTTGACCAAGCCCGTGAAATATCGTTTACTCATGAACACCATCCCAACAGCACAGGCAAACAGGACAGCCATTCCAAGAAGTATCGATAAAGTGCCCGCATACATCACATAGAAAATGAAAGCCATGCCGAGTGGAAGCACCACATAATTTTGCCAGTTCCTTCTCATGAGTAAATACCAAGCAAAGAGAAGCTGTATAGTCACCAAACCTACCCAAATGATTTCTCGATCAAGAGGGAATTCATACAGGGCCGTTTCAACAATCGACAGGGCAGCCGTTATATGAATGAAAGGAATCAAATAAAACTCGATGATGCCTTTCCACTCTTTTTTGGAGACCGCCCATAGACCCGTAATGATTCCCGCCGTAATCATCAAGCAAATCGAAAAGACGAACCGTGTTGGCTCCATGTCGGTAAAAAACAGCTGGATTTGTAGAAACAGGACGGTAAATCCAAGATATGTGAAGAGGAACCTTTCCCATTTCACCTGGGTTCGCAGTGCACTCACATATAGGAGAAGTTGTGTGATAAATAGAAAGGGTGAAACATCAGACATCGTGATCAGGATGAATCCAAGCGGTATGGCAACAAGGTTGGCCAAATGGCTCGAATAAAGGAAATACTTTCTTCCAGTCTGTGAATGCCTCCCGATCCATTCCCCGACAAGGAAAAAGATGAATGGCCCAAACAGCACAAAACCAATCTGGTATGAAGTCTCACTGAAATCAAAGACCTCATATAGAGAACCATACAATCCCGCACTTGTAACGATGACCGGAAGCCAATAAAGAGATGTACGATGCAAATAAACGGACCACCCGTTTATAGCCGTCGCAATAGCCAGTAAAACGGTGACCTCCAAAGGACTCAATGCACCATATCCGACCAGCAAGAAAGCCATGAAGGACAGGAACTGGCCACTAAAGAAAAAGGGAGGGAAGAAGATCCCCAATGATTTTTTCAAGGCATACGCTGCTCCGATGGAAATCAGGGCTACCATCATTAGATGCATGCTGAATGCCATATTCGACTGAAACCAATCGCTTCTTTCCATCAAATACGGGTAAAACGCGATAAGCCCCAGTAAGAAGGAAATCGGAAATCCATATACACTGACTTCCTTGATTTGTCGAGCATCCCCTTTAAGATAGGTAAGAAAGAACGTGCCAGATACTACGATAAGACCGATGCCTACTTCTAGCCAGGCCATCTCGCTAAATTTGATTGTCAATATTCCCACCATGATCAAGGAAGAAATAAGCAAGACACTCTGTTTAAACAAGCCATACCTTGCATGGCGATTGTATACATACAGACCGACATACAAAAGGATCTGAAGAAGGAACATCAGATTCAAAACAGCGGGGAAAGCAAGTGAAAACGCAAAACAAAGATAAAAGCATCCAAAGTTAAAGACAGCAACCGCCGGATAGGTGAAGTTCCTATTTTTCGTGTGCAGGGCAACATAAACCAATTGGGCAGTCACGATCATCAGAGCGATAAAAATCTGGGCATATTTTTCCTGGTAGGCCATCGCATTGATATATAGGAAAACGATTCCGACCTCGACCAGGCTGGTCACCATGAAGCTTTTGGATAGCCCAGGCTCATTCCTTCTTGCCATATAAGTTGAAAGTGCCATGAAAATCAGCGGGATACTCGCATAAGCGATGACCATGTAATCGCTTAGAACAGAGTTAAAGACCAAATGGATATATCCATAAGTGAAGATGAAATTGAATGCCAGCTCATGATACTTCTTGTGGAATTTCACGGCCAATATCAAAAACAAGATAGAGATGACCATCAATGTAATCGAATAGACCAAGTTACTCGAAAATAACGTGAAGGCGACAAAGCTTTCCACGATGATCTTAAACTGGATGAATCGAAACAGATATGGCCTGAATAGGGCCAACACCTTTCGATTCTTCAGATATTCGACGTTCCATACCAGCAATAAATTAAATATACTGACCATCAATAACAACCACTCGATTGTCGGCGTCAAATAGGCAAAACCGAAATAACATGTGATGGCAAAAGTGAAAATGGAAATGAAAATGAATATTTTCGACTTAAAATATGCTGCAATTCTGTAATAAATCCCTAAGCAAAGGAGACCGCCAAGAAACCCAAGCAGGCCTCCTCCCCCGCCTTCCAGGGATAAATACTCTCCGAAGATCTGATAATAGGAAGCTGATAAAATCGTAATCGGGATAAATAAACTGGCCAATGTCAGAAAAGCAAAAGCCGTTTGTTCAATTTTCAGCTTGGAAGCGATAAAGGCCATGCCAGTGAATACAACAGACACCATACCAATGAACAAGACCTTCCACACCGCGTTCAAGTCCCCCCATGAACTGGTAGCCAAAATCAATCCGCCAAATAAGAGAAGAATGACTCCGGTAAGGAGAACGACGGAAATATTCCTCTCCCGTATCTGCTCCGGTGTCTTTTTCGGTTTTTCTGGGCGCACAACCTTTTTCTTCTGAGTCACCTGTGGCTGGGGAACAGTTTTTTCCACGGGAGCGCTTATGATGACCGGTTCCTCTGGAGGCCTTGAATCCTTTTTCTCTTCGGTGGATTCCTCGACTCGTGGAAGATTTGGCAGATTAGGAGTCTCTTGTACCGTTTGCTCTTCCCCTGTCACGTCATCAACAGGGTAAATGGATGTTTTCTCGTCTTCACGCTCCTGACTTTTCCTTGCAGGCTCTCTTTCAAGTTCAGCTTTCTTTTTTGCCTCATTCAGGCGCTTTTCCTGATAGATGGCCAGTTGAACATGCCTGTCATATGCCCGGCTGATCCGGATATATTCGGTTTTAGGAATGAGCCGCTTTTCCCATAAAGCTTGGAGCTCCTCTTGGAAAATCTGCTGCCTTCTTTCTAAACCCATTTCCTCATTTGAAGAATCAACCATCCAGAAACCCCTTCCTTCGCCATAGCTTCTTCCCATTTTATGTATCTACTACTTTTGATAATAACAAAAATTACCTTATTATAGAATATTAAACCATTTAATAACGAAGAAGCCATCGATTTGACAGCCCAGGTTAGTCCCCTTACCCTATGTGTTTAGTTTCCTAGAAATAGAGAAACTAAGATAGCCCAATGCCACTAGTACGATAAAAATAGGAATGGCAAAAGGCGTCAAAAAGCAAAATACAAAGAAAATGCTGCTAATCGCGAATAGAATCCAGCTTATGATTAGGAAAAGACTCGAAAAAAGTCCGCCATTGCATTGATCACGCTGTTCACCCCACCTTAAGTTCATTGAATCATATAATGCTACAATCCTTCTGGAGAGAATATCCAAGTACAAAAAGGGCGACCCACTAACGGTCACCCCCTCGTTTCTATAATGTTCTTAACTTATCCTCACTTCTTACGATCCATAAATAGACCATGATTGAAATCAAAATCGAAAAAGCTGCCGTGACATAAATGCTTCGGTACCCGAATAGATACCCGATCTGTCCGAACACGATGGCTCCTATTCCAACGCCCAGGTCAAAAAAGGAAAAGTACGTGGCATTCGCCATCGCTTTACGATTGGGGGCCGTTTTCTCGATTGACCATGCCTGCAAGGCCGGCTGCACAGAACCGAACCCCATTCCATAAAGCACGGCTGCGATGTACAGAACCGATTCACCCGGCATCCATGCCAATAGGAACATCCCCGACATAATAAGCAATGCGGAGGGCACGAAAATGGCCCGGTGGCCTCTCCGATCATATAAACGTCCGGAAAATAACCTCGTAACCATGAGTGCCAAGGCATACAGCAAAAAGTACCACTGAATGCCACTGACCCCTTTTTCCGCCGTATAAAGTGGCAGGAACGTCGCAATTCCTCCAAATGTGACGGATATGAAAAAGATTAACAGCGAAGGCTGCAATGCACTTTTTTCATAAATATCAAACCGTTTAGCGCTCAATGCGGCAATCGGATCTCTTTCCACTTTCTGATAGGTGATCATTGATGCCATGATCATGGCCAGTATTCCCAACAGCGAGCAGATCAGGAATAACTGTTGAAATGGAAGGACTGTCACAAGAAAAAGGCCAAGTGTCGGTCCAAGTGCAAGTGCTAGATTACCAGATAATCCGTAATACCCCATCCCTTCACCGCGACGTTTAGCCGGAATGATGTCAGAAGCAATCGTTCCGGACGCCGTTGAAGACAACCCCCAGCCGACTCCCTGAACAATACGCATCAAAAATAACAAGCCGATGCTTCCCATGAAACCGAAGGAACCCACAGAGAAGGCGAATATGGCCAACCCAATCAGAAAGATGATCCTTCTTCCCTTCGTTTCCAACATCTTGCCCGCAAATGGCCTTATAAGCAATGCAGAAAACGTGAATACCCCAAGGACTGCCCCAACCAGGCGGTCATCCCCTCCAAGTTGCTCAACAAACAGCGGGATCGTTGGCATCGTCATTTGGAAACCCATGAAGATACATAGATTCGCCAAACAGATCATGACAAAGTCACGCGTCCATATTCTTTCCGAACCTTTAACCCGTTCCTCGGCTAATGGTTCCCCCATATGATTTCACCTTCTATCCGAAATAGTCATCTCCAGTTTACTAAAAAAGGAAAAAATTAGCGATGAATTGAATTTTGAAGTGCCAAACGAATCAAATTATAACGCCCCGTTCAAAACGGGACCTCTTTTAGCCTTATTTCTCCCTGTCCCTTACTTTTCATGAAAATTTTTTTAACAGCATGCTACTTTTTCCTTTTTAGAGTTTATATAGACAGTGAACTCAAAATAAACCTCAATGAGCTAAAAAGGAGCCGAAAACTAATGATCTATGAAGAAACGTATCGCTATTTATTACGAAATGTAAACTCCACTGAATTCGACACATGCTTATACTCCGTATTGCATATGGATTGGGATGGCATCATTCAAAGCCCGATTCACCAAATGGCCAAAGGAATAGGAACGACTGAAAAATACCTAAAGAAAATCATCAAGAGGCTATCATCACCGGAGTTGGGTTGCGGACGTAGAATATTCATTCCGGTCAATCAGGAAATGGTGACGAAATACCAATTCAATTTAGGTCCAACCGGCAGCTTCACCAACAGAAAAGATCGATATTGTAAAAAATACCGTTTCTTCTATACTGATGCCTTTCGCAGTCTCCCCCTAGCGGCCAAGAGACTTGTACTTATGGCTGCCTTCACGATGTCCGTGAAAAAATCCGAAGTCGTCTCACTGAATTACGAGGAAGTCATTCAGTCGGGAAGTTCCCTGGCTAAAAGAAAGCATATTTACGAAGCGATGAAGATCATTAATGAAACATTGAACGGCACCATGGCCTTTTCCATGGCTTCCTCCACTTTCAACCGTAAGGAATTCATCGTGGTTTCCTTCAAAACGGGCACACTTAACGAGTACCTCGAAAATCGGACAGAAAGAATGATGTTGAGAAAAACCATATATGAAGCGGGGTTTCTGGAACATATTGAGGATAAAGTCTGTATCGAACTGGAGCGTGTCGGAAAATATATTTTCCATTCGTTTCTTCATGCTGCAGAAGGACCTGTCAAAGACGAGCTATTGAAACTAGCGCGCTTCATCTATCAGTCTTCCCTTAAAAAGTTTGGCTGTGCCTTGAACGGCAACAAACCATTATTGGCTGAGCCGAAAGAGGCTTCCGCTTATTTCAGTACGATCGTATATAATGAAGCACTAGAACAATTGGGGGTATATGCTCACCAGGCTGCCTGCATAAAAGAGCTTGTAGACCGCGAACACTTTCATCGCGAGATTTCCGAGAAATCTTTGGACCGGCATGTAGATTATAGTGAAGTGGATGAGCATATTGAGCCCATTCGTGCGAAGTATAACCTGGCAATGGACATGTACCAGACGCTGAATAAATGGTGCGAAGACTGGGTGATTTCCCGGGTAAAATCCGCAATGACTGAAACAGGATCATCTAAGAAACGAATCTTAAACAACCAAAGTCCATCCGACTATCTCGACTATCTGAAAAAACATACATACGAACAACTGGAACGACACATGTCAGTGTACCGACACATCAATCACGGTGAATATGTTCTGGATATTTTACAACAGAAGAAAGAAACCCTCCAATCCTATTTCGCCATTCAGAAAGAGCGCCTGAAAAAATAAAGGGAATCATATAACTCAGTGAACACTGGCTTTTGGGCGAGTGTTTTTTGTCATGCATCCTTATCCTTCCTTTCACTCAGAAAACCCTATGTTCCTTCCCACATCGTCAGAGTCGATAGGATTTCCTCTGATTTTCTCTGCCCTTCCTATGAATAACCTGTATTCAGTTGTGGATAACCACCTCCTTCCTTCACATATCCGATACTTGTCTGTGAATAAAAAAGGAACGTCCCTACTTTTTCCTGATAGGCATCGATGAAACCAGTCATACCAACGGTTTTCTCATAAAAGTTATCCAAGGGTCTAAAGAAAGGGTCTCAATCACTTATCTAAAAAAAGTTCTGAATATCGTTATGAATAAGGGAATGAACTAGAGTCCCCCCTTCACCATAAGAAATATAGGTAGCAAGTAACGATGATCTAGATGAATTAGATAGTTCAGCACATATGCAAGCTAGGAGGTGTGAACGATTTCTATTTTTATTCATAAAATCGGACAAATCCTTTCATATTTTGGGTAAGTGATAAAGTAGATTCACCAATTCCAGAAAGGAGCTGACAGGTAGAGAAGCAAACAAGGCAGACGATACTTGAAAATTACTTACCATGGTTTCACATTTTGCAAACCTACTACCCCCTTTTTTTCTCTGCACCTGACGCAGTAGAAGACAAGTAAAGGCATCTAACTGATTGAGCTGTAATGCGTACTGAGCTTCCATGAACTTGTATATCCATCCCCAAGGATACAAGCCATTTTAACTAACGAATAACGACCAGATCAGTTGGGTGCTTTTGTCATGAACGGACAAACGTCCCCCGCCTGGCAGGATTCCTGCCAGGCGGGGGACGTTTGGGTTACTACATTATTTGGTCACTTCAATTTTGCCGTTGTTCGATTCTAGATCAACCAGATTTTCTCCCTTTCCAATGACCGTATTCCCCTCATATTTATCGAGGATATTGATGGTACCATTATCGACAGATACCTTGAAGGTTGTATTCGTCGGTTCTTTATCCGTTTTAATGATAATCTTTCCATTGTCGCTCTCTAATTGAATGTTCCGATCTAAATCCTTTGTAACGAGCGATATCTTACCATTATTTGAGGAGCCCTTGAGATTGCCCTCTACATCATTAAGGTCCAACCTGCCATTTGCACTTTTTGCATCAATGTTTTCAGCTACAATCTTATTTAATTCAATCCGTCCATTATCCGTTTTCACTTTCAAATCCTTTATTTCCAATTCTGATATTTTCATCTTTCCATTATCATTATCGAAGACAAAGGAATCATACGACTTTTGCGGGACATATACGTATAAATGAGAGGATTGAAAGTTAAATCCAATGCTGAAGAGGTTAGGTTCCTTCAATCTAATGGTCAGCTTCTTTCCTTCCACGTCGGCAGCTAAATCCAACTTAGACACATCCACGCCTTTTGTGACAAGCTCCACTTTAATCTCTGTATCCGAAGTCGGAAGAACTTCTACTGTTGCATTATCCGAACGGACCTCGATATCCTTTACCATTTCGGCACTCACCTTTTTCTCTGTCGTAATCTCATCATGATTGGTTTGTGAATACGTAAAGAGACTGCCGATACCGCCAACGATCAATAGAAACAACGCAAGGATTGATAATTTTTTACCCATGCTTCACACCACCCTTTACAAGAGACACGTTAAATTTTAAGTAACGAATAAATCCTTTAGTAAGAGCTTTTGTTGCAATGAACATCCCCATGGCGATGAATATTCCGATTCCACAAATACCAAGTGAAGCAAACAAATCAAACAATCTAAATTCACCCATGAACAGATTAATAAGGATGCTAAGTGGAGCGAGGATGAACCCTAAAGATGCTACCCATCCCGAAAACACGACGCCCACCAGTGCAATGAAAGGCCCGAGGACAATCACAATATTGAAGAATCCCAATCCAATCACGGCCCATACTGCCCGTAAGATGTTTCCCGTGGAAGTCGTTTGTTGAACCATATCAAGATGGTAGGATGCCAGAAGCTCCTTGGCTATTTGTTTTGGGTTTCCTAGGGACGCTGAGATTTCCTGCTCCGACTTTCCCTTTTCCATTCCAATTGTGAAGTACTCTTCGTAATCTTGCAGGATATCCTGCCTTTCTTCTATAGAAAGCCTCTTTAGGGAAGCTTCCAACTGCTTTAAAAATTGTTCTTTATTCATTTGCGACACCTTCCTCGATTAATTGATTGACTCCATTAGAAAATTCATTCCACTCTGTCAGCAATTCGTGAAGGTATTCCCGCCCTTTATCAGTCAACTTGTAATACTTACGTGGTGGACCCTCTGATGATTCTTGCAAATATGTCGTAAAGTACTCTTCCTTCGTCAATCTTCGTAACAGTGGATAAACCGACCCTTCCGATATTTCAATCTGGTCTGAAATCTTCTGAACTAGCTCGTAGCCATATCGATCTTGCTTATCAAGCAACACCAGTACGCATAGCTCCAAGACGCCCTTCTTAAACTGTACATTCAATGCACCATCACTCCTTTCTGATATGTCTCGGTACTATCTAATGAACAGTACCTGACAGCGAATAATACATCTTATTCAATAACTTACCACATGCTACTGTTTAATGCAAGGTACTGCGGAAAATATTTGTTAATTTTTTCAAGTTGTTTTTTTCCTTCTTACTTCATCTTCCCCAATTCAATCCGTATAATAGAAGGATATGGAAAGGGGGAATTGATTTGGTCAAAAAAGAAATAACCAAAAAGCAGTTTGAGTTTCTTGAACAAGAATTTACCTACCTGCAAAATGGCGGGACCATTTCCGAGGAAGAGAAGAAAAAGATGTTAGCTTCCTATCATGTGAAGGCCTCTTTAAGTTTCATCTCCATCCTATTAGCGATTGGAGCCGTCCTTTTAGGCCTTGGGGTCTTAACATTCGTGGCCAGCAACTGGATGTATATAAGTAAAGGCGTTAAATTCCTATTGATCATCGCCTGTTTGATTGGCGTGAATGTTGCCGGGGACAAGTGGGAGACACGCTTTCCAAAAACCTCCCGAAGTATGCATTATGTCGGGATTCTCCTATTTGGAGCAGGTATATTTTTAGTCGAGCAGATGTTTAACATCAGCATCAATTTTAACAGTTCCTTTTTGTTATGGGGGATTGGAGCCATCTTCATCGGATATTACCTAAAGGACGCCATTGTCCTCCTATTCACTTCTTTTTTACTGTTCGTTTACCTTAATGGCAGCATCTTTCTTGATGAAACGTCTTACCCGCTGGCCATTATCATCCTTCTACCGGCTTTATATTTTCTAGTAAAGCAACTCAACTATCCTAGGTTTCTATCCTTTATCGTTAATGGCTTAACGATCAATGCCCTCATCCTTTTTCTCATGGAATTCGTACCTAAGCTCGTGGAGGGTAACGGGGATACCATCATTCTCTCGATTCTTTTTATCGTAGGAATCCTGCTCGCTTACATTCGCGTTCCAGTTAAGTTGCAGAGAATCACACATATTCAAGGACATATCCTACACGGGGTTGCGGCTATTTTCTTAACTTACGAGCTTGCCATATGGTTTCCTTTAGCTTATTTTCTTTTTCTCCTTTACCTGATACAAAAAGGAAGCTTGACCAGTATCGTGATCATATGTGCATTGATATTCAGGTACTATATCGATTCCTTTGAATTCCTGCCGAAGTCACTGACCTTCATCATCGGAGGCCTCCTGCTCCTTGTGTTTGGCTTCTTCTTTGAAAAACAACGCCAAAAAGGAGGGGAATCCATTGAATCGTAATAAATTTTTGCGCCCGCTCATCGTATTCGCCATTCCTGTTTTGATTCTTATATCCCTGGCGGTTCCACCCGTCTGGACCACTATGTTTGGTGAAGAAATCAAAATCCGAACGGCTCCGATCGATCCGACGGACTTGTTCAGGGGAAGCTATGTAGCATTAGGATATGAGATAGAATCCGTCACGCTCGACCAACTTGATGAGACGGTGAAAACTGATTTCCACAGTAAGAATGTCGGAGATTACAAAAGTGTATATGTTTCATTAAAACAAGACAGTAATGGGCATTACGGCGTCCACCATGTATCGAAGGAAAAACCGGATGAAGACATGTATCTCAAAGGAAAATTACAAATCCCCTATGATTTACAAAGGGCCTCGTCCATTCACATTAAATATGGCTTAGATAATTATTACGCTCCTAAAGACAAGGCATCGGAACTGGAAATGTCCGCTGCTGCAAAAACGGCCATGGCCGTGGTGAAAGTGAAGAACGGAAATGCGGTATTGCAGGAAATCATCGTACCGTGATTACACATGCGAAAAGCATAGGAGGCATCGAATGAGATGCTTCCTATGCTTTTTTTTGGCAACATTATTTTATTTGATGAGCCTTTTAGCCCCGATATAGCGATCCTTCCAATACTTGTCGCTCATCTTCACGACCTTCACGCCTTTTGTGGTCGTTCCGACAAATGTACCGTTCCCATTATAAATGCCGACGAAGGAAACCTTGCCTTTCTTGCTACCGGTCGCATAAAACACCAAATCACCTGTTTTTAAGTTTTTCTGTTTTACAGCCTTTCCTTTCTTATACTGTTCCGCACTGGTTCTTGGAATTTTCATGTCTGTCGCCGCTTGTTTATAAACATATTGAGTGAGTCCACTTGCATCGAATCCTTTTGGTGTCGTTCCGCCATATTTATAAGGGCTTCCCACTTGTTTTGCTGCTACTGCAGCCACTTCGTCTCCATAATTAATGGACGCCGAAGCATTGGCCGGACTGAAAACGAAAGCTACCAACAATGCGGCAAGTGCAAGTACGGCCACAAGCCATTTTGAAACAGGTAATCTAAGACTCATCTTTTTTCTCCCCCAATCTGTAAATGAAACACAATTTTAAATATATGAAGTACATTCGCTTTCATTCCTTGATTCACCTTTTTTTCAAAAAAAAGCTTTGTATTGAGGATGAACTCTACAATCCAGACAAAAACTTAGAAACTTCTTAGATCAAATATAAAAAACGACGCTGTTAAATTATGTTAAATTAAGTATAATCATGTATGAACCATTGTAAGTAATTTCAATAATAGACTGGGGGTTTTTTATGAGGAATAAAAAGAAAATAATCATCATGACATTATTTTCAGCTTTGCTGTTCTGCATGGTCATCGTTTTGAGTTCTCTTTCACCACTAGCGGATACAGGTAAAAATGCGAATCAATTTAATTCTATCGGGATGTGGCTTTCCATTGCGATGATGCTGGTACTGTATTTCGTCCCATTGCTCCTGTATGTTATCGGCTTGGAGTGGATGAAATATGTAATGGCCGTATTCTGCTCATTATCCTTACTGTCTTTGTTACCCATGATCGGCATAGTCGTATTTCTTGGTGTAATGGAAGGCTTCACTTCATCACTCATCGGCGTGGTCATCGTCAGTGGGATGAATGTACTCATCAATACAATCTGGTTCTTCACGGCATTCTCTAAAGGAAGCAAGACTTCCATTGGAGGAAGTTTGAAAAATCCTATTCAAAATTAAAAAAAGAAACCAGATATCACCGTTCCATAGATAGGTGGTGATATCTGGTTTCTCCGCTTTCTTTGATTCATGAAGGATGATCTACTATTTAGGTTTCTCGTATTTCTTAGCCTCATCACTGTCGCTCATGCCTTGTGTCGTATGGTCAATTACGCCGCCGATTCCAAAAAACGTAAGCGCAATGAAATTAATGATCCCCATAGCCCCGTTCAATGCATCATCGGTGATGGTAAAGCCAATCGGGTGTATAAAGTTATTGATAAACGCAGCAACCATCTGCGTTACCATCAAAACACCTGGCAAAAATACAGTAAAAATAAACGTAGGATTTTTAAAACGAACTTTCCAGTTAATCAATTTTCTCTATCCCCTATTATCAGTGCCGTCCACACTACAATGGTACGAACTTGCTATATCATATGCTGCTTGTCCTTTTAGCGTTCGAGAAATTCATGCCCCCCTAGAAAATCCCTTAGACCAAAAAAAGGAGATCCATCCAAAGACAGAACTCCCTTTTAAATCCTTATAGCATCACCACACCTCACTTTAACAAATAGGTGACGGCTTCCTCTAGTTCAACAAATTCATCCGTATGCCACTGCATGTTTTCCTTTTGAAAATACGCTTCTGTTTCGAGTGGCAAATTAGACGTAATCATCCGCAATCCCTTTCTTTCTATTTCCCCTGGAATGGAGAATGCCGGCAGATCCTCTGTTAACCAATACCGTTTATATTGCTGTCCCAACTGATCCTTTTCGAAATGACCGATGAGCTGGCCGTGATTCATGAAAATCAGGTAATCAGCAAGTTTGCGGATGTCTTCCATTTGATGGGTCGAAAAGAAGATGGTTTTCCCTTCCCTCTCCATCCACTTAATCAAAAAATTCATGTATCGCTGTTTTGAGATGATGTCCATAGAAGCCGTTGGCTCATCCAGGATCAATAGTTCGGCATTTCTTGCTAAAGTCAGCGCAGCTATTAGCTTTTGTTGATTTCCCTGAGACAACTTTCCATACTTCTTATTCAGGGGGACCTCGAAGGTTGTGATCACCTCGTCAAACAATACCTTATCCCAAGTGGGATACCATCTAGAAGATAACCACAGTAATTCATGCCCCGTAAACGAATCGCAGCCAATCAAAGCTTGCGGCTGATAAGCGACTTTTTGTTTCCAGGCTTCATCTTCCTGCTTCGTATTCTTCCCAAAAATGATAATATCACCAGCATCTTGTCGCGCCAATTGCATGACCATCTTCAGCAGTGTACTCTTCCCGGCGCCATTATTCCCAATCAAGGCTGTCACGGTACCTGGCTCTAGCGTCAGATCAATCGGTCCCAACGAAAAGTCCTCGATTTTCTTTTTGACAGAATGAATCTCAAGCGACGTTGTCATGGTTTCCCCTCTCCTTTTTCCGTTTTGAGCTCTTCTATTAAACCCGTAAAAATCTCCTCAATTTCCTTGAATGAATAGTTTTGTTGAAGTGCAGCTTCAATGCTATTTTTCATGGCTTCCTGGACTGATTTTATTTTCACACTGCGGAGTAGGCTTTCCTCAATGTCTGCCACGAACGTCCCTTTTCCCTGGATTGTTGTGATAAAGCCTTCCGTTTCTAAATCTTGATAAGCTCTACGGGTCGTGATGGCACTGACTTCCAGATCTTTAGAAAGCATCCTGATCGATGGCAAAGGTGAACCCGAAGACAGCTGTCCGCTTGCTATCAAAGCTTGGATTTGAGCCGTTATCTGATGATAAATGGGGATTCTTGATTCTTTTGATAAACGAACCGGCAGCTCCACTTTACTTCTCCTCCCTATATATCATTATTTTAGATAATCAATTTGGAACATTTTCTTTTTCATATATCGCTTCCAGAAGTAATAGCCCCCGACCGTTACGACTGCCGAAATGAGAATCGACCCGATCGCGAAGTTCTTAGCGGCTTCCATCGCCCAACCGACAACTCCCCTATCTGTTTTCAAGGATAACCACACGAGCACGGACGTCACTCCACCATAAAAGACTACACTATATATACCTAACTTAATCGGGGTGATTCGTTCCCCTACATCACTTGCTGCAAAAACGAAAGAGGACGAAACACCAAAAGCCAGCCAGATAATCGAGAAGGCAACATACTCCAAAACAACCATGGATTCTAGAAGTCTTGGAGTAAATAATAACAAGAACAAAACCTGGAAAGGCAGACTAGGGAACAGCATGTGAACAAACCGGCTTTTAATCAATACTTCCTTTTCGATAGGAAACATATTTAACATCATGAAAAACGGGGACACCCAAACATCTCCCTCCACCTTTTGAAGCTGCAATTCTTTCGGCCTTACCATGAAGGCCACACAACCAAATGACAATATAAAACCAATGTCGGTCAAAAGTGATGGTGCCTGTGTCTCCACTTCCAAAACCCATGAATAGGAAGCAGCCAGTACAAACAGTGCAAAGAATAAACATAGCGTGCCGAACCAAGATTTCCTCCATTCGATACTTGCGAGCCAAAAAGCATCTTTCCATGTATTCATCATCTAAACTCCTCTCAAATTGTTATGGTGTTTATATCTATATACACACTATATGTTAAATACATACAATTATCAACCATAAAAGTAATTTATAGGTAAAAAAACTGATAGGCTCATAGAAAAGCTTAATCCCTTAGCACTTGTATATGGGAATTTTTGAAACCTTTCTAACAGGGTAGCCGTAAATAAAATAGGAGGTGTACCATGAAAAAGTATGCGATATTCATATTGAGCTTCTTGTTTCTCTTTACCTTGCTACACATTTCAGCGGGTCTATTATTAACCGCTACATACACTCCCGATCCTACCAACGCACAACTGAGCCTCCCATTAACCCAGGAAGTGACTTTTGGTGACCAGTCACAAATCCCGACTTTATTGATTGCAACAGTAGCGGCCACTTTAGCTTACCTAGTCCCAACAAAATGGGGAAAGAATTAATAACAAGAAAGGGGCTGTCCCAAAAGTCAGGAAAATGACTTTTAGGGCAACCCTTTTTTTATGAAATTTATGCACAAAAAAATCGCCCTTTTTAGTAAAATG